>JAUZFP010000005.1 GCA_030838475.1 Actinomycetota bacterium | reverse complement strand
GCCGAGCGAGGACGCCCAGGGGAAGCTCCAGGCCATCCGCTGCTGGTACGCCCGCAGCTTCGCGAGCGGCGCCCGCGACACCGCCGAAAGCGTGACGTCGTGGTTGGCCAGGTGGACGACGGAGCCGTCGAACCCGTCCGCGATCGCCGAGCAGGACGGACACCCCGCCGCATAGTCGGGCCCGAACATGAAGTGATAGACGAGGAGCTGCGAGCGCCCGCCGAAGAGGTCTGCCAGCGAAGCCCGCCCTGCATCGGTCTCGAATCGGTACTCCTTGTCGATCCGAACCCACGGCAGCTCCTGCCGCCGCCGCGCCAGCTCGTCGCTGCGCCGCGTGAGATCCTTCTCCGCCTCGAGCAGCTCGAGCCGCGCTGCGAGCCAATCCCTGCGTGTCCCGGTCATGTGCTTCGTCATCGCTTTCCCTCCTTCGTTCGGGGGTCCTGCACCGTTCGTCTCACGATACGACTGGGTGGTTGTTGGTCATGAGTTAGTCTAAGCACCGGGTATCGAACCCTGGGAGTTACAAGTGTGACGGGATTCCTATGGACTCGCTGATCACTGCCGCGGCACGGGCACTCGCAGCGGGTGATCCCCTCGGCGCATTGAAGCGGATCGCCCTGCGCGACGACGCGCCCAGTCTCGCGCTTCGAGGCATCGCGATGGCGCAGCTCGGCGATCACGTTCGAGCGAAGGCTCTGCTGCGAAGTGCCGCGCGTGCCTTCGGTCCGAAAGAGGCCGTGGCCCGCGCGAGATGCGTGGTCGCCGAGGCCGAGATTGCGCTGGTCTCGCGCGACTTGGGCTGGCCTGCGAAGGCGCTCGACCTGGCGCGGGCGACGCTCGAACAGCACGGCGACCGGGTGAACGCCGGGCATGCGCGCTATCTCGGGGTCCGGCGCCTCCTCCTGATCGGGCGCCTCGACGAGGCCGAGCGTACGCTCGCCGAGCTCGATCCCGCGCCCTTCCCGCCCGCATCGAGGGCCGCCCACGAGCTCGTGGTTGCGGGGATCGCGATGCGACGCCTGCGGACCCAGGCGGCGCGCGCGGCGCTCGCCCGGGCCGAGCGCGCAGCGCGCCACGCAGGTATCCCTGCGCTGACGGCGGAGGTCGAAAGCGCATTCCTCGTGCTGAACACGCCCGCTGCGCGCCTGATTGCGAGCGGCGAGGAGCGGCCCCTCCTGCTCGAGGAGGTCGAAGCGTTGCTGGCGTCGAAGGCATTCGTCGTGGACGCTTGCCGTCATGTCGTGCGTGACCAACACAAGGTGGTCTCGCTCGCAAAGCGTCCGGTGTTGTTCGCGCTCGCACGCGCGCTGGCCGAAGCGTGGCCGGGAGACGTACCGAGGGACACGCTCGTCGCGCGCGCCTTCCGATTGAAGCTCGCCGATGAATCGCATCGCGCGCGCTTGCGGGTGGAAGTGGGGCGGCTTCGCAGCGTGCTTCGGCCGCTGGCCGAGGTGAGCGCGACGCAGCGAGGTTTTGCGCTGGCGCCGCGCCGCGCGCGCGAGGTCGTCGTTCTGGCACGGCCCGTCGAAGAGAAGCATGCGGCGGTGCTCGCCTTCCTCGCCGACGGTGAATCCTGGTCGAGCTCGGCCCTCGCGCTTGCGCTTGGAACCAGTCAGCGCACCGTGCAGCGGGCGCTCGACCCGCTTGCGGCAGCAGGCAAGGTGCAATCGTTCGGCCGCGGGCGAGCCCGCCGTTGGATGACCCCGCCCGTGCCGGGATTCACGACGACTTTGTTACTCCCCTCTCCTCTGCCGATTGACTAAGATACCGGCATGAATCGATCAACCGCCGAGATCGTGCGCGAATATGGACCCTTTCCAGGTCCCGACGGCGTGGCTGGAGTCACCTATGACGGTCAGCACGTCTGGTTCGCTTCTGGAGACAAGCTGAACGCCTTAGATCCTGCGAGCGGGAAGACGCTGCGCTCGATCGATATCGCCGCGCATGCAGGAACGGCCTTCGACGGCCAGCACCTGTTTCAGCTCGCCGAGGATCGCATCCATAAGATTGATCCGCAGACCGGTCGTGTGCTCGCCACGATCCCGGCGCCCGGCCAGGGCCGCGACTCCGGGCTCACCTGGGCCGAAGGGACGCTCTGGGTGGGGCAGTATCGGGACCGCAAGATCCATCAAGTCGATCCCCAAACCGGCGCGATTCTTCGCACGATCGAGTCCAACCGCTTCGTCACCGGGGTCACCTGGGTTGACGGAGAGCTCTGGCACGGCACCTGGGAAGGTGACGAGTGCGAATTGAGGCGAGTCGATCCTCGCACGGGAGAGGTCCTGGAGAGCATCGAGATGCCGCCCGGAGTGGGTGTTTCGGGACTCGAATCCGATGGCGGCGATCGGTTCTTCTGCGGAGGAGGCAAGAGCGGCAAGCTGAGGGCCGTCCGCCGGCCCAAGCGAGGCTCCTAAAGCCTCACGCATGCTTTTCCTCGGTGAGGTTGAGCTCGGCGCGCAGGCGTTCCCGGATCAAGTACTTCTGCACCTTGCCGCTGATCGTGAGCGGGAAGGCATCCACGAAGCGCACGTAGCAAGGCACCTTGTAATGCGCAATCTGTCCGCGGCAAAAGTCGCGGATCTCCGCCTCGGTGGCGAGCATGCCATCCCGCAAGCGGATGCACGCACACACGGCCTCGCCGTACTTGGCGTCGGGGACCCCGACCACCGCGACGTCGAGCACCGCCGGATGCCGATAGAGAAATTCCTCGATTTCCCGCGGCGAGACATTCTCGCCGCCGCGGATGATCATGTCCTTCACCCGGCCGACGATGTTGCAATACCCCTCACCGTCGATGACGGCCAGATCGCCGGTGTGCATCCAGCCGCCGGCGTCGATCACCTCCCGCGTGCGCTCCGGATCGCCCCAGTAGCCGCGCATCACACTGTAGCCGCGAGTCAGGAGTTCGCCGGCGGTGCCGCGCGGCGCGACGTGACCGTCC
>JAUZFP010000165.1 GCA_030838475.1 Actinomycetota bacterium | reverse complement strand
GGGCCTTGATGTTGGGCTCCGTGCCGGAGTAGCGTCCGAAATGGAGCCCGACATGGGTGTCGGGCGGAACACGGAGTAGAAATGACCGCCGTAAATAATTCTGATCCGACCCCCACCGCCCGATTCGCCGACCCCGGCGCTCTCGGCCTTGGGGCGTTCGCGCTGACAACATTCGTGCTCAGCTTTGCGAATGCCGGTTGGATTCTGGGCGCAGGGTCCGCCGTTCTCGGGCTCGCCCTGTTCTATGGAGGAATCACGCAACTTGTGGCCGGTATCTGGGAATTCGGAAACAAAAACACCTTCGGTGCGACAGCCTTCTGCTCGTACGGGGCGTTCTGGCTTGCGGCCTGGTTCCTCCTCACTTCCGGAAACAAGGTGGATGCGGCGGGCGAAGGAATTTTCTTCCTGGCCTGGGCCATCTTCACGCTCTACATGACGTTTGCCGCGATCAAGACGAACCGGGTGATCCTCTCGGTGTTCGTGGCCCTGACCCTGACCTTCATCTTCCTTGCCCTCGGCGCGTTCGCAGGCTCCGAGGTGCTCGGCCACATCGGTGGATACCTGGGCATCATCACCGCCCTCCTCGCCTGGTACGGGTCGTTTGCCGTGGTCATCAACTCGACGTTCAAGCGCGTCGTGCTTCCCGTCATGCCCGCCAAGGATCCGGAGCGCTCCAACTGAATCTGTAGCGAATCGCAATGCGGGAGGGATTCTTGTTCCTCCCGCATTAGCGTTTACCGAGCACCCCCAATTTCCGGATGCGCCCGCGTCGATTCCCGGGCCGTCAATATCTGCAAGGGATACCCAGTTCAACGATGACCGAGACAACTGAAGCCGCACTCTCCAACCTCTCCCACGAGGAGCGTCGCTTCCCGCCAAGCGAAGAGTTCGCGGCGAATGCCAATGTGAAGGCAGACATCTACGCGGAGGCCGCCAAGGACCGCCCCGCATTCTGGGCCAAGCAGGCCGAGCGCCTGACCTGGTCGAAGAAGTGGGACCAGGTCCTCGACTGGAGCAATCCCCCATTTGCCAAATGGTTTGTCGGAGGCCAGCTCAACGTCGCGTACAACTGCCTCGATCGTCACGTCGAGGCGGGTCTCGGCGATCGCGTCGCCTACTACTTCGAGGGCGAACCGGGCGACACGCGAACCATCACCTACCAGCAGCTCACCGACATGGTTTGCCAGGCGGCAAACACCCTGGAGGAGCTCGGCGTGAAAACCGGCGACCGGGTCGCCATCTACATGCCGATGATCCCCGAGACCATCGTCGCGATGTTGGCCTGCGCACGCATCGGTGCGCCGCACACCGTCGTCTTTGGCGGATTCAGCGCCGATGCCCTCGGCACGAGAATCGACGACTGCCAGGCGAAGATCGTCATCACCGCCGACGGCGGCTATAGGAGGGGCGCGGCTTCCGCGCTGAAGCCGGCCGTTGACGAGGCCCTCTCAACCCGCCCAGAGGTCACAACGGTCCTCGTCGTCAAGCGCACCGGCCAGGACATCGGGTGGACGGATGGCCGCGACCTCTGGTGGCACGACACGGTCGAGAAGGCGAGCGCATCGCACAAGCCGGAGGCTTTTGACTCCGAGCACCCGCTCTACGTCATGTACACGTCGGGCACGACGGGCAAGCCGAAGGGCATCCTTCACACCTCTGGCGGCTATCTGCTCGGCTGCTCCTACACGCAGTGGGAGGTCTTCGACCTGAAGGCCGAGACGGATGTCTACTGGACGGCCGCGGACATCGGGTGGGTGACCGGCCACAGCTACATCGTCTACGGTCCGCTCTCGAACGCCACGACGTCGGTCATGTACGAGGGGACACCGGACACTCCACACAAGGGACGGTGGTGGGAAATCATCGACAAGTACAAGGTCACGACCCTGTACTGCGCGCCGACGACCATTCGCACGTTCATGAAGTGGGGCAAGGAGGTGCCGGAGAAGTACTCTCTGGACACGCTGAAGCTCATCGGTTCCGTCGGTGAGCCGATCAACCCCGAGGCCTACATCTGGTACCGCGACAACATTGGGCACGACAAAGCCCCCGTCGTCGACACCTGGTGGCAGACGGAGACCGGGTCTCTCATGATCAGCCCGCTCCCCGGGGTCACGGCCGGGAAGCCTGGCGCTGCGATGACCGCGCTACCCGGCATCGCCGCGGACGTCGTGGACGCGGCCGGCGACTCTGTTCCGAATGGAGGCGGCGGTTACCTCGTCATCACCGAACCATGGCCATCCATGCTGCGCACGATCTGGGGCGACGACGCCCGCTACAAGGAAACCTACTGGTCGAAGTTCCCCGGCGTGTACTTCGCCGGAGACGGTGCGAAAAAGGACGAGGACGGCGACATCTGGCTGCTCGGACGGGTGGATGACGTGATGAATATCTCCGGTCACCGGCTGTCGACGACAGAAATCGAGTCGGCCCTGGTCTCGAACCCGAAGGTGGCCGAGGCCGCTGTGGTCGGTGCCAGCGACGAGACGACCGGCCAGGCCGTTGTCGCGTTCGTGATCCTCCGCGCCGAAGCCGGCGACGGCGGCGAGCACATCGTCAAGGAACTGCGGGACCACGTCGCCAAGCAGATCGGTGCGATCGCCAAACCGCGCCAGATCATGGTCGTCACCGAACTTCCCAAGACGCGCTCGGGCAAGATCATGCGTCGACTGCTCGTGGATGTCGCGGAGAACCGTCCGGTCGGGGATGTGACCACTCTCGCCGACTCCGGGGTGATGGATGCGATCCGAACCGGGATGGAAACCAATTCCGGCGCGGACGACTAGGTGGGGATGCTGCGTTCCGCGATCGACAAGGCGATCGACGAAGCTCGCGAGTTCGCGGCCGGGGCGGTGTTCCCGTTGCCCGAATTCGCGGGCTGGTCTCGCGATCAGTGGTTGGCGCAAGTCGATCGACTCCGACCGACACTCGCCCGCGGACTCGGTTGGGATGTGACCGATTTTGGTCGAGGCGACTTCGCGCGCTACGGGCTGTGCCTGTGTACCACCCGCAACGGAAATGCCTCAGAGGTCGACCTCAATACCAGGCAGACCTACGCCGAGAAATACATGGTGATCGAGGTGGGCCAGGAGACCCCGTTCCACCTGCACCCCCGGAAGACAGAGGACATCATCAACCGGGGTGGTGGCGTGTTGCGGGTCGAGGTCCATCCGGCCGACGGCGAGCGGCTCGGTTCCGGCCTGACCACGACTCTTGTCGACGGCATCGAAACCGATGTCGCGGCTGGGGAAGGAATTCTCCTTCGGCCGGGCCAGAGCATCCAGATCCCGTCTGGCGCGTTCCATCGATTCTGGGCCGAGGGCGAACGGGTGCTGGGCGGCGAGGTGTCGGCCGTCAACGACGACGACAACGACAACGTGTTTCTCGAACCGTTCCCGCGATACGCGTCGATCGAAGAGGATGCCCCGGCCCGCTACCTCCTGGTCGGCGAGTACGCGAGCATACTGGGCTTGCCTTGATGTTGCGCTGGCTTTGGCGCGGATTCCTCCTACTCGTGCTGGTCTTCGTCATTTGGTTTGTGTTGGTCCCGCAGTTCTCCGAAGCCCGACTTGCCCTCCTCTCGCTCAACCACCTGTCTGCACCCCTGCTCGCGCTGGGTGTCGCGTTGGAGCTCGCCTCGATCGCGTCATACAGCCTGCTCTCCCGCGTGACCCTCAACCCCTCAGGTCGACCTCGGTACTTCACAATCCTGCGGATCGACGTCGCGACGCAGGGTGTCAACAACTCCGTACCGGGTGGCGGCCCGACGTCCACAGCGGTCAAATATCGAATGCTCACCCTCGCCGGCACTCACGCCGCGAATGCCGTGGTCGGGACCACCGTGGAGATCGCGACATCCGTTCTGACTCTAGGTGGACTCTTCGGAATCTCGCTCGCCGCATCCGTAGCGGTGGTGCACGGCAACCCGGAATACGTCGTCGCTGGGGTTGTCGTCGGCGGTGTGGCTGTCCTGTCGCTGCTCGCGGTCATTCTGCTCAGCCGCCGCAGGGAGCGCACGCTCGGGCTCGTTCGACGGGCATCCCGCTGGATCCCGTATCTGTCACCCGACCTCAGCGTCTCCTTTGTTGGGATGGTCGCGGACCAGCTGGATGAGTACCGCACCCGTCGCGGACGAATCGTTATGGCCGTAGCAATGGCCGGGGTGAACTGGCTGCTCGACGTGGCCGCACTGTGGATTTTCCTGCGAGCGTTTGGTTTCTCGGAGGATCCCCGCCACCTCCTGGTGGCATACTCCCTTGCCTGCCTGGTCGGCCTGCTGCCCATCACGCCCGGCGGTCTCGGCATCATCGAAGGCGTTCTCGTTCCAACGATCGTCGGCTTTGGAACGCCGCAAGGCCTCGCGCTGCTCGGCGTGCTGACCTGGCGGCTCGCCCAGTACTGGCTGCCGATGCCGCTCGCCATCCTGGCCTACGCCTCACTTCGGGCGGGTCCGCTGCGGCGATCCGCCGAACCGCAGCGGAGTGCGATAGTTGACCCGAGCGGCGTAAGCGGGGTTTAGTTTGAGATGCTGACCGGGATCGCGGAGAAAACCACGGTCCCCGTCGCATTCACGCTCAACGTCGAAACCCGGGTATCCCCACCGAACTGGGCAGCCCACCCCGCCGACTTCGGCAACGAAAGAATCAACGGCCCACCCGCGTGAGCCCGCGGCAACCGAAAACTCCCCTGATCCGTAGCGACCACCAACTTTGACACCGGCTTGAACACCTCCGTCGCCACCCAGTTCACTGGCGAATTGGCCACTCGAAAACTCGCGACCACCATGTATCCGGCACCCGGCGCCTTCGGCACCGCAACACTCTCGCCCGCCCGGAAACTCACCGACGACAACACCGAGGGAACACCACAACGAGACGCACTAGAACGCTCCAACACCTGCCATCTGGCTGACGTCACCGACGGTGAAAAATCACACACCAACGCGCGCATATACAGCGGCGACTCCCACATCGGATTCCGACCATCGATGGCATACAACGGCGCTCGCAACACCGCTTCCGGACCACCCAGCGCCACCAACGCGTTCGCATTGATCGCGTCTAACGCCGGCGTGTAAGCGCTATACGACTGAAACACCGGCACGGGATCCCATCGCAACGAGTAGACCCACGCCACGTTCGAATCAACCGGATCAACGTGTACGGACTGCCCACGCACAGCCGACAAAACCGCACCCGGAACCGCGTAGTGCGAGGCTCCAGCCGCCCTCGCCTCGGCAACGAGCTGCGCCCGATAACTCGATGAGACCATTGCGGAGACTGTTTGAGCGGTGTTCCTCACAATCGTGACGGGATCGACGACGTGAAGATACTGCGGCCCTACGGCGAGAACGGCGACCGTGGCAATGACCACACTCACCAGCCCGAGCCAGATCTGTCGAGCTACGCCAAGACCGAGGCCGGCAGCCAGCAGGAGAAGAAATGACTGCGGCGTATGTCCAACGTCGTGGCGGGTGAAACCAAGGCGAAGGGCCACGATGACGACCCACGCCACCAGCACAACAAGGACGATTCGCGAAGTGCCTCGACGCATGACAGCTAGGACGAGGAGGAGCGCCGTAATGGACGCAAACACGAAGTACTGCCCCAGTAGGCCCGGCTGATCGATCGCCATCGCGTCTGCGTATCCGTTGGTGAGCTGCAATGACGCGCCGAACCATGGCAGAAAATTGCCAACACTCTGCCCGGCGAAAAGCCAGAACAGGATCAAAGTGACACACGCGATCCCCAGGGCACCAACGATCGCTAGCGCCCTACGAGCAAGATTGCCTCCGGTGCACAAGGCCGCGATTAGGACCACCGTTGCGATCGCCAGAAGCCCGTTTGAGAATTTCGCCAGAAGTGCGATGGCGGAGAGAATCGACAGCCCCGCCAGGACCCACCGCTGCCAGCGCTGCGGCAACGCGCCAACGCGCAGGCCGATCAGGCACATCACCGCGAGCAGCAAGACCCTCCCCGAGAAGCCGCTCCACGTTGCGACGGCAGGGGCGGCCAGGAGCGCGACCGCGATCGCGGCCGGCAGCACCGGAAGCCAATTCCGCGCCAAGCGCCAAGCCACAAAAATCAGAAGGATTCCTGTGGTTACTATCGCAACGACAGCCGCAAGAAACAGTCCGAGCGACAGGATGCTTGGCTGATCGAGCTCAGCCCACGGCCCAAGAGTGAAATCGATCGACTTACCGAATTGCTGTCCGGTGAGGATCCCCCAGTCCAGTCCGTTCGCCCAGTCGCCATCCACCTCGAACGTGGGCGCGAGCACAGGGGTCGTCGTTGCGAGCCACAACCCAAACACCAGAGCAGCAACCGCAGCGAGCGGGAGAGCACGAAGACGGCGCCAGCCCTCCATCGCAATCCCGAGGACACGAGGTGCCGGTTTCGCCAATGCGTTCCGCTCGCCCACGCTCACTGTGAACCGACCCCAATCGAATGGGGGGCGACTAGATGTTGCCCTCCGCGATCGCGTTCTTTATCCAGGGGATCACCTCGTCGAGCATGTCCTCGAGCTTGGTAGTCGCCTCGAAGCCAAGAATGGCCTTTGCCTTCGACGTATCGGGAACGCGCTTCTTCACGTCGTACTCGAATCCCTCATCGCTCGTGAGAGCGAGTGGAACGTCGGGTCCGTTGATCTTGCTCCAGATGACCTCTGCGAGCTGCTTGACGGTGTGCCCTTCGGGGGTGGACAGATTGAAGTCGTTGTTCACGGCGTCAGGGTGCTCGAGGCTCAGCACAATTCCGCGGGCAAGATCTCCGCCGTAGGTGTAGTGGCGTACCTGGTCACCTTCGCCAAGAATATGGAGCGGGTTCTGACCTTTGAGAACCTTTTGCACAAGGTCAGGAACGACGTGGCTCATGGCGAGCTTCACGTTCCCGGAGTCGATCTCAACATCCCCGAGCGCGCGTGATTCGCCGATTCCGACACAGTTGAACGGACGCAGGATCGTGTAGGGAAGCTTGTACTGATCCCAGGCGGCGCGAGCGAAATACTCCACCGCGAGCTTCTGGAAGCCGTACGACGACAGCGGCGGCGGGATGAGTCGCTCGTCGCCCTCCTTGCTTGGCCAACGGTCGGTCGACTCGAAGACCATCGATGACGACATGTAGGTCACCTTCTTGAGGCGACCGAGCTTGTGAGCCGCGAGGGCGGCATCCACCGACGACGCAATGATGCGCTCGTTTCGCGCGATCAGGTCGTAGGCGTACGTGTGGAAGTACGAAATGCCACCGATAAGCGCGGCGCCGGCAATGAAGTGATCGACATCGGACAGCAATTCTGTCATCAGAGGAGTGTCTTCGACATCACCAACCACGAGGCGGTAGTTGGGGTTGTCGTCGTAAGACTTTTTCACTGGGCCGTACTTTGAATAGTTGTCGATACCGACGACCTCGTGCCCCTTCGACAACAGCTCTTCGACAATGTAGCCGCCGATGAAGCCGCTCGAACCTGTAACCAATACCTTCGACATGTCTCTCTCTTTACTCGTTATCTCGCGGGGCGAGTTATTTCTCAACGTGCTGGGATTTGGCGTGCAGCTCTTCCAGCGTGAGCTTGCGTCCATAAGCGAAGCGGTACCACCGCAGATATTTTGGGATCCATTTGCGAAGTTGGAAGTTCGACTCACCGAGGGCACGGTCCAGCCAAATCGTCGGAATCTCCGCAACCGGCAGCCGGAGCCTGCGAGCCTTCGCGGTGAGCTCGAGACCGATTTCAAAACCGGAACGACTGTCGATTCCCACGTCGCGAACAAACTGGGTGTTGTAGGCCTTAAATGAGTTGGTCGCATCCCTGGTTCCAACGCTGGTCCACAGGTGTAGCGATTGCCCGGCCGTGCGGGACAGGAACGATTTAAAGCGCGGCCCGCCAACCTGCTGGCCGCCGGCCATGTATCGCGAGGCCGCCGCCACCACGACCCCGCGCTCAACGAGGCGGACGAGGTCATCGATCTGTCGGGGATCATCGCAACCGTCGGCCATGGTCACGACGGTTGTTATCGCTTTGGAGTTGTCGATCCCAAACCGAATGGCCTGGGCCGGACCTCGGCCGTAGGTGTTGATGAGGATCTTGAGTCTGGGCTCCGCCTTTGCCAGGCGCTTTACGGGAGGAATTGTGCTGTCATCCACGCTGTCGACAACGACAACGACCTCGCACTCCAAGGTCACCGATTCGAAGATTCGCTCGAGTCCCGGCACGATAGCTTCACCCTCGTTGTAGGCCGGTATTACGACCGAGACTCGGGGCGCGGCGACGCTCACACGGTCACCCCTTTGCCGAGAAGGTTCCACACGTCAGCGACAGGCTTGTCGGTCACAATCCCGCGATACTCATCGTGTGGCGTAGCAACGATGAGTATGTCGGCCTTACGCAGGACGTCATCGAGCGGAAGAAGGGTGTCGTCCACGTCCTCGCTGACATGGGGATCGGTGCACACCACTGCTTTTGCCTTGAACTTCAGAACGCGTCGCAGCTTGTAGGACAGGCTCGATCGAATATCGTCCGACCCACCCTTGAAGGACATGCCGAGGATACCCACGGTCAGATTTTCGAGGTCGAACCGCTTCTCCAGCTGAGTAACGACGTAGAGAGGGAGTCCCTCGTTCACCAACATCGCCGAGTGGCCAAGCGAGAACTTGTTGTCGCTGAAGGCGGCAAGCTGCATCGTGTCTTTGAACAGGCACGGTCCCGCCGCAAACCCGGCACCGGGGATGTCCTTTGCGCGCGGGTAGTTGTGGCTCAGCCCCTTGCGGATGCGCTCGAAGTCGAGGCCGCGATCGTTGGCCATCATGTAGAACTGATTCGCGGCCGCGAACTTGATGTACCGCCACGTGTTCGTGAACAGCTTGGCGAGCTCGGCCTCCTCCGGTTCGAGGTCGACAATCTCGTCCGTGAGCGTGAGAAAAAGCTTGCTCGCTCGCGCTCGCCCCCGGTCGGTTCGCGAGGAGACGATCTGTGGGAGCGAAAAAAGCTCCTCCATCGCCTTGTGCTCAGCGATGCGCTCAGGACAGAAGGCAACGTCGATATCAAGACCCAAGTTCGCGATTGTGCGTTCGACGAGAGCGGTCACGCCCGGATAGACCGTGCTGCGCAGGATGAGGATCTGCCCGTCCCGAAAATACTTCGTCGTCGACTCAAGCGCCTTAGGGATCGCGTTCGGGTCGGGGTTCAGGTGCTCGTCGACCGGGGTTCCGATGACGACGACCATGTTCTCGGCCGTACCGACCACCGATGGATCGGTTGACGCCGTAAGCATCCCAGACTTCAAGACGCGTTTGAGGACTGGCTCGGCGTTCGGCTCGCTAAAGGGAAGGTTGCCCGCGGAGATCATCGCGACCGTGTCTGCATTGATGTCGAAAACGATCACCTTGCTACCGCGATCGGCCAGTGCGATCGCCAAGGGAAGGCCAACGTGGCCGCCGCCGCCAACTACAACTACATCTCGCTCGAATTTCTCAGCCAATTCCGTTTTCCGCCCTATCTCGATCGCGGCGACCCGCCGAACCCCATCGACCATACCGTGTTCCTCGGGAGTCTTTCGCCGTCCCGCCCACCGGCCCGCGTGGAGAGCGCGGTTCTAGTTTCCCGAAGTGACGGGTATCGCGGAGAAGACGACAGTACCGGCCGCATTCACGCTGAGCGAGGTCACATTCGTATCGCCGCCGAATTGCGCCGCCCACCCCGCCGACTTGGGAATCGTGAGGATGAGTGGAGCGGCAGCGAGAGCCCTGGGCAGTCGGAATTGATGCTGGTTCGTCGTCACGACCAAGGTCGATACCGGTTTGAACGCCTCGGTTGACAGCCAATTCAGCGGCGAATTGGGCACTGACAGACGGGCAACGACCATGTAGTCCGCGTTCGGCGCTGCCGGAACCGGAACATGCTGGCCGGACGAGAAACTCACCGTTGAAAGAACCGAAGGCGCGCCGCATCGGGAGGTCGAACGCTCGAGTAACTGCCACTTCGCGGTGGTCACTGACGGCAGGTAGTTGCAGACGAGGGTCCGGATGTAAGACGGCGAATCCCACATCGGGTTGCGGCCATCAATGGCGAAGAGCGGCGCGCGCAGTACCGCGCGCGGTCCCTTCGGCGCCGTTAGTGCAGCCGAATTGAGCTCGTCCAACTCGGGGGTATAGGCGCTGTACGACTGGAAGACCGGGACCGGGTCCCAATTCAACGAATAGACCCACCCCACATTCGCATCGTCTGGGTCGATGTGCACTGGTTGGTCGCCAATCGCTGCCAGCACAGCCGTAGGAACGTCATATTGGTCTGCCCCGGCTTTCCGCGCAGCGTCAACGAGATTCGCACGATACGACGGCGACACCACCGCCGAAATAGACTCTGCCGACGTCGCGGCAAGGTCTACAGGATTGACAAAGTGAAAATACGACGGTCCCATGGCGAGTGTGGCAACAGTCGCTACCACGAGGCTCACCAGTCCGAACCAAATCTGGCGCGAGAGCCCCAGGGCTAGCACGGCACCAAGAAGCAAGACAAACGACTGACGGGTGTGCAGAAAGTCGTGGCGGGTGAATCCAAGTCGAAGTGCTACCACAAACACCCAGGCCACGAGGATCAGAAGAACCACTCGCGAGCTCCCGCGGCGCATTACGGCGAGGACCACAAGCACGACCAGGAGCGCGAATAGGACGCCGTACTGGCTGATCGCATCACTTTCTTCGATGCCCATCGCATCCGCATATCCTGCCGTGAGCTGAAAGGAGGCGCCGAACCACGGCACAAGGTTGCCGAAGTTCTGTCCTGCAAGGGCCCAAAAAACAACCACGGACGTACTACTCACCGCCAGCGCGACCAGAACGGCGACGGCTTTCCGTGCGAGGCCCCGGTCCGCGCACAGGGCGGCAATCAAGAGGGTCGTCCCCACGGCGAGAATTCCGTTCGGGAATTTCACCAAGACCGCAAGCCCGGAAAGCACGGCGAGCGCGACGATAGTCCCGTACCGCCACCGCGCCGAGAATGCGGCGACACTGAACCCAAAGGCGCACATGACGCCGAGCAGTAGGACCCTCCCCGAGAACGAAAGGCCAAAAGCGACACTCACTGCTGGGGCGGCAATAAGCGCGACGACGAGCGCCGCCGGCACAACCGGCATCCAGTTTCTGGCCAGCTTCCACGCCGCCACCATCAGAAGGATTCCGGTGACAACTGCCCCAATCGCCGCGGGCAGGAAGACCCGCAACGAGATAACACTGGGCTTGTCAAGGTCGGCCCACGGCCCATAGGTGAAGTCGATTGCGCTCCCGAACTGCTTGTCCGTGACAATCGCCCAGTCGATACCATTCCACCAACTGCCATCGAATGAGAAGGATGGCGGATTGACCGTGAGGGTCGAGGCGAGCCACACGGCGAAGACCAGGAGAGCGACGACAGCGACAGGGAGGGCGCGAATACGGCGGACACCGTTACCGACAGCGCGTCGTAGTGCGGCGTACCGTGGCGGGGTCGCAGCAGATCTGTTCGCGCTCATTTGTGCGTACTCCGGCGCTCAATTGGCATGACTCTATAGTGGCCTGATCTGACACCGCCTCGAATCGTCCATGGAGCCCGGTCCGGTTACTCGGCATGTGCGACCGGAGTCGATGCTGTGCGGGGCTACGCTCGGCGCGATGACCACTCGAGCGAGAACCGCCTCCGGGATCGTGATCGGGTTGTGCCTGGTCTTCGTCATCGCGGGCACGGTCTTGCTCGCGCCGCGCTCGAGCGCCTCCGAGGATACGAACCCGGCCGCGCCGCCATCCCCCTCGGCATCTCCCGTCCCGAACCCGAGTCAAGGATCACCGAGTCAGGTCGGCATGCCTGGCGTCCCCGTGGGCACCACTCTGGCGACCACACTTCTGGCGACGCTCCCGGTGAAGCCCGCACTGACCATGGCCGGATATAACCGAACCGGAGAGTTCGGCACGGCGTGGCTGGACGAGGATCGCAACGGCTGCGACACACGGAACGACATCCTCCGTCGCGACCTCACCGGCGCGACGGGGTCGGGCATCTGCAAGATCCTCACCGGACTGCTCGTTTCGCCTTACACCGGCCAGACGATTCACTTCGTGCGCGGAGAAAAAACGTCCTCGCTCGTGCAGATTGACCACCTCGTCGCGCTTGGTGATGCGTGGGAGACCGGTGCCCAATCATTGACGCAGCAGCAGCGGCTTCGACTCGCGAACGACCCTCTCGAGCTGATGGCGGTCGACGGCCGCTCGAACGACCAGAAGAGCGACAAGGATGCCTCGGAGTGGCTACCGTCCAACGCGTCGTTTGACTGCGTGTACGTCGCCCGCCAGATCTCTGTCAAGGTGACCTACTCGCTGTGGGTGACGCGGGCCGAGCACGACGCGATGGCCAAGGTGCTCTCACACTGCGGTGCAATCACCGGCACCGCATCGAGCTTTGCAGGTTAGCCGCCGGAGATCTTGGCCCGCCGCCAGAAATCGTGGGCCCTACCGGGCTCGAACCGATGACATCCACGGTGTAAACGTGGCGCTCTACCAACTGAGCTAAAGGCCCGTCGTCCGCAAGGGAACAACGCTCGACAATCGTACTCACATAAACTCGGCCCATGACCACGCCCGTGCCAAAGGATCGGCCGGAGCCGCAGCCTGAGCACCGGTGGGCGGTGGGGATCGGCATCCTGATCGTGCTCGCCCTCTACTTCGTCATCCCGCAGTACGAGCAGCCCCTGCCCCGCTGGATCGTTCCCAGCATTGGCGCTCTCATGCTGGTTCCCCAGGTCATCCTGAACCCGACACGGTTCGTCAACGAGCGGTCGTGGTCACGCTGGCTGTCCATCATCCTCGGCGCGATCCTGGTACTCGTAAATCAGGTGACGATCGTGCTCGTCATCCGCGACCTCATCGCCGGAGACGTCACCGGCCCCGAGGTACTCCTGAGTGCGGCACTGGTCTGGCTCAGCAACGTCATCGCGTTCGCCTTCGTCTTCTGGGAGCTCGACCTCGGCGGCCCGTTCGCGCGGCGCCTGCACGGTGCCCGGCAGAGTGTCGGGATGGACTTCCGGTTCCCACAACACGATGGTGCGCCGGGCAACAAGGACTGGGAGCCCGGCTTCTTCGACTACGCCTACTTCTCGCTATCAAACATGATGGCGTTCAGCCCAACGGATGTGATGCCGCTCACCACCCGCGCGAAGGCGCTCATGGGCTATCAGGCGTTCACGGGATTCGTGCTGCTCGCGCTCGTGATTTCGAGAGCGATCAACATCCTGCACTGACGTCTTGGGGATCCCGGTCTGGACAAGCTCGACCCGAGGGGCGCTAAACGTGTGCGGGCAGAACGGCGTCCAGTGCGGCGCGGTATTCCTCCAGCGAGCGAGCCTCACCAGGAGCGGTCGTGAAGCTGGCACGGATGATGCCCTTCGAGTCGATCACGAAGGTCGACCGATTCGCGAAGCCCTTTTCGTCAAGGAAAACGCCGTACTCCTTGGCGACGGCGCCGTGCGGCCAGAAGTCGGCGAGAAGCGTGAAGTCGTAGCCCTCCTGATCGGCCCAGGCGCGAAGAGTCGCCTTCGAGTCGACCGAGATGCCGATCAGTTCGACGCCGCTCTGCTTGAACATGGCGAGGTTGTCGCGGAGTGTGCAGAGCTCCGTCGTGCAGGTGCTCGAGAACGCGAGCGGGAAGAAGACGAGGGTCACCGGCTTCTTGCCGGCGAAGTCGCTCAGTCGAACGTGCTCGCCAAATTGGTTGGCGAGTTCAAAGTCAGGTGCCCGGGTGTCAATTTCCAGAGCCATCGAAGTAAATCCTTATCCGCCGGTCAACTGTGATCCGGCAACACAAAGCTCGATGATACGCCGCAACGTGTCCGGATGCTGCGCCCGACGTGCGCGCGCACGCAGATGAGGAAACCGACACCTAGAATTGTTCCGGCTAGTCGAATCCTCCAAAGTCGCAACCCGACTCAAGCAGGTGACTTCGCCCGATCTGTCTCTACCAGGAAGAGGTCAAGGTGACGGTAAATGATCAGGACCCGTACTCGGTGAATCACATCGACAGGGACCCTGAAGAAACCGAAGAGTGGAACGATTCGCTCGAGTCGGTTGTCGAGAACCAGGGACACGAGCGTGGTCGAGAGATCATGCTCAGTCTGTTGAAGAAGTCGAAGGACCTGCACCTCGGGGTCCCGATGGTTCCGACCACGGACTACATCAACACGATCGCCCCCGAGAACGAGCCGGCATTCCCCGGCAACGAGGACATCGAGCGCCGCTACCGCGCCTGGCTTCGCTGGAACGCCGCCATCACCGTGCATCGCGCCCAGCGTCCCGGGATTGCCGTCGGCGGTCACATCTCGACGTACGCATCATCCGCCGCCCTCTACGAGGTCGGCCACAACCACTTCTTCCGCGGCCAGAACGACCCGAGCGGCGGAGACCAGATCTTCTACCAGGGTCACGCCTCACCCGGCATGTACGCCCGCGCATTTCTCGAGGGCCGTCTCGGCCCCGACCAGCTCGACGGGTTCCGCCAGGAGAAGTCGCACCCGGGTGGCGGACTCTCGTCCTACCCGCACCCTCGCCTCATGCCGGACTTCTGGCAGTTCCCGACCGTGTCGATGGGTCTCGGTCCGATCAACGCGATCTATCAGGCGCAGACCAACCGCTACCTGACCAATCGCGGCATCAAAGACGTCAACGACTCCCACGTGTGGGCCTTCCTCGGTGACGGCGAGATGGATGAGGTCGAGAGCCGCGGTGCCCTGCAACTCGCGGCCAACGATGGCCTCGACAACCTGACCTTCGTGATCAACGCCAACCTTCAGCGACTCGACGGTCCCGTGCGCGGCAATGGCAAGATCATCCAGGAGCTCGAGAGCTTCTTCCGCGGCGCCGGCTGGAACGTCATCAAGGTCATCTGGGGCCGCGAGTGGGACGACCTGCTGTCGAAGGACACCACGGGCGCACTCGTCAACCTGATGAACCGCACACCCGATGGCGACTACCAGACCTACAAGGCCGAAAACGGCGCGTACGTGCGCGAGAACTTCTTCGGTCGTGACCCGGTCACGGCCGAGATGGTCAAGGACTACACGGATGACCAGCTCTGGGCGCTGAAGCGCGGCGGGCACGACTACCGCAAGGTCTACGCCGCCTTCAAGGCCGCATCGGAGCACAAGGGCCAGCCGACCGTCATCATCGCTCACACCATCAAGGGCTACGGACTCGGCCCGTCGTTCGAGGGCCGCAACGCGACCCACCAGATGAAGAAGCTGTCGCTGGACAACCTCAAGCAGTTCCGTGATGCGATGCACATCCCGATCACGGACGCCGTGCTCGAGGAGAACCCGTACCTGCCTCCGTACTATCACCCCGGTGAGGGCGACGAGGCGATCCAGTACCTGCAGGAGCGCCGGCGTGCGCTCGGCGGTTACGTACCGGAGCGCCGTTCCCGGTACACCCAGATAAATCTTCCCGATGAGTCCTCGTACGCGATTGCACGGAAGAGTTCCGGCAAGCAGGAGATTGCCACCACGATGGCCTTCGCCCGCCTGCTCAAGGACCTTCTCAAGGCACCCGGATTCGGTAACCGCATCGTTCCGATCATCCCGGACGAGGCCCGCACCTTCGGTATGGATGCCTACTTCCCGACCTCGAAGATCTACAACCCGAACGGGCAGCATTACACCTCCGTCGACCGCGAACTGCTTCTCGCCTACAAGGAGAGCCCACAGGGTGCGATCATCCACGTGGGCATCAACGAGGCCGGCGGATTCGCGTCGTTCACGAGCGTCGGCACGTCGTATGCGACCCACGGCGAGCCCCTGATTCCGGTCTATGTCTTCTACTCGATGTTCGGCTTCCAGCGAACCGGCGATGCCATGTGGGCCGCCGGCGACCAGATGGCGCGCGGCTTCATTGTCGGCGCCACGGCCGGTCGCACCACGCTGACCGGCGAGGGCCTGCAGCACGCCGACGGTCACTCGATCCTGCTCGCGTCCACCAACCCGGCGGTCGTCTCGTACGACGCCGCGTATGGCTACGAGCTGGGCCACATCGTGCGGGACGGTCTCAAGCGCATGTACGGCGGTGAGCACCCGGATCCCAACGTCATGTACTACCTCACGGTCTACAACGAGCCGATCCTGCAGCCCGCGGAGCCCGAGAACCTCGACCTCGACGGACTGTTGCGCGGCATCTACCGCATCTCCGAGGGCCAGCCCGAGGGACCGAAAGCCCAATTGCTCGCCTCCGGCGTCGCGGTGCCGTGGGCGCTCGAAGCGCAGGAACTCCTCGCGAGAGACTGGGGCGTTTCGGCGGATGTCTGGAGCGTCACATCCTGGACCGAGCTGCGTCGCGACGGCCTCGCCGCCGACGAACACAACTTCCTGAACCCCTACGAGGATGCGCGCGTCCCATACGTCACGCAGAAGCTTCAGAGCGCCAGGGGTCCGTTCGTCGCGGTGACCGACTTCATGCACGCGGTTCCCGACCAGATCCGCCAGTTCGTGCCAGGCGACTACGCCACACTCGGGGCGGACAACTTCGGATTCTCGGACACCCGCGCCGCGGCTCGCCGCTACTTCAAGATTGATGGCCCGTCGCTCGTGGTGCGCACCCTGGAGTCGCTCGCGAAGCGCGGCGAAATCGACCGCCTGCTGGTCGGCGCCGCGATCGACAAATACCGCCTGCTCGACGTCACTGCTGGGACTACCGGGTCTGCGGGAGGCGAGAGCTAACCTCCCGTGGCGCCCAAGACAAAAGCCCAGACGCTGGCATGGCTGCGCACCATTTCGGGTGAGTTGTCCACTGCCACTCTGAAGCGCCTCGAAGACACGCTGCCCTGGTACGGCGACATGCCGCCGGGACGTCGGTCCGCGGTGGGTCTGGTCGCCCAGGCGGGTATCACGTCATTTATCAGCTGGTTCGAGGATCCGAAGTCGACGCCGTGGATCGCCGCCGACGTGTTCGGTGCCGCTCCACGCGAACTGCTGCGATCCGTGAGCCTGACCCAGACCCTGCAGCTCATTCGCATCACGGTCGAGGTCGTGGAGAACCGCGTGACGGCTTCGGACGAGGTGCTGCGGGAGGCCATCCTGCTGTACTCGCGGGAGATCGCCTTCGCCGCGGCAGACGTGTACGCGCGAGCCGCGGAGGCACGCGGCCTGTGGGATGCCCGGCTCGAGGCTCTCGTGGTCGACTCGATCCTGTCCGGCGAATACGACAACGAGCTGCCGTCGCGAATTGCCGCCCTCGGGTGGAATGGCCACGGCGAGGTCTGCGTCCTGGTCGGAACGACACCAAGAGTCCTGGATGTCGATCAGCTTCGCCGCACCGCCCGGCACCTCGACGCCGACGTGTTGATTGGCGTGCAGGGCAACCGCCTCGTGCTCGTCATCGGTCGCGCTGAGCCTGCGCCCCTCGAGACCGACGATGCGAAGCCGCCGCTCCCGTTCCTGGACATCGCCAAGCAGCTCGAGCCAGGGTTCGGTCCCGGGCACCTGGTGCTCGGCCACGAGGTTCCGACGCTGGTGGATGCCTCGAAGAGCGCTCGCGCGGCCCTCGCCGGGTTCGCCGTTGCGCGATCCTGGCGCAACGCGCCACGACCAACGCTCGCCGATGACCTGCTCCCCGAGCGCGCGTTCGCCGGCGATGCGCTGGCGCGCTCCACCCTCATCAACCGCATCTACAAACCGCTCCAGGCCCACTCGACCGAGCTGCTCGCCACCCTCTGGTGTTACCTCGACAACGGCCGGTCTCTCGAGGCGACGGCACGCGAGTTGTTCGTGCACCCGAATACGGTTCGCTACCGCCTGAAGCGCATCAGCGAGGTCATCGGCTGGGACGCGACCGGCGCGCGCGAGGCGCTCATCCTGCAGTCCGCCCTCATCGTCGGCTCGATCGCGGAGCCTGAGAGCCCGCGCAAGCAGTAAGCATCAAGCAGTAACCAAACCGATCAGAGGGGATCGCAGTGGACAGTCACCAGTGGAAGCTCGCGCGCAGGCCGGTAGGAGTACCCGTCGCCAAAGACTTCGCCTACGAGGTCGTTGACCTCGCGCCGCTCGAGGATGGCGAGGTTCGCGTCGCCAACGAGTTCGTGTCGGTCGACCCGTACATGCGCGGACGGATGAACGACGTCAAGTCGTATATCCCGCCCTTCGAACTCGGCAAGACCATGCTCGGCGGAGCCGTCGGTCGGGTTATCGAGTCCCGCTCCCCCGACCTGGTCGAGGGCGACGTCGTCGAGCACTACTACGGCTGGCGGGACATCGCTCAGGGCAACGCCGCGCACTTCACGAAGCGTGCGGAGCTGGCCGGACTGCCGACATCCGTCTATCTCGGAGCGCTCGGCGTTCCCGCGCTGACCGCCTGGATCGGCCTCTTCATCGTGGCCGAGATGAAGGCGGGAGACTCCGTCTTCGTCTCCGGTGCCGCCGGCGCCGTCGGCAGCGCCGTCGGGCAACTCGCCCGCCTGCATGGCGCGAGTCGCGTCATCGGCAGCGCGGGGAGTGAGGCCAAGATCGACCTGGTCACGTCGAAGTACGGCTACGACGTCGCCTTCAACTACAAGGACGGCAAGGTGTCGCGCCAGCTCGCGGCCGCCGCCCCAGACGGTATCGACGTGTACTTCGACAACGTCGGCGGCGACCACCTCGAGGCCGCAATTTTCTCAATGAACACGGGCGGCCGCGCGGCAATCTGCGGCTCGATCTCCAGCTACAACGCCGAATCGATGCCACCCGGACCGCGCAACCTGTGGATGCTGACGACGAAGAGCCTCACGTTGCGGGGCTTCACGATCCCGAGCATGATGCAGTACACGGAACCGTTCGCGGCCGAGGTCGCGCCACTCGTGGCATCCGGTGACTTCGTCTGGAACGAGACCATCGTCGACGGCATCGACAACGCCCTCGAGGCCTTCCACGGCCTCATGCGCGGCGAAAACACCGGAAAGATGCTCGTGCGCATCTAGCGACCGTCGCCATGGGTCCGCCGCTCGGGCTAGAGGACTCGCACAACGATTTCGGCGATCTTTGGGACACATACCACAGCGCGCCCCTTTCATTCTTGGCAGACTAGACGGGTGATTGTTGTCGTCGCCCCCGGCCAGGGATCCCAGACTCCAGGCTTCCTGGAACCGTGGATCGCAGAACCCCGCTTCAAGGAGCACCTCGAGAGGATCTCCGACAGCCTCGGGATCGACCTCGTCAAGCACGGCACCACGAGCGACGCCGACACCATTCGAGACACCGCCATCGCGCAGCCGCTCATCGTCGCCGCGGGTCTTCTCGCCTTCGAGGGCCTCGCCCCCGAGAACGGCAAATTGAAGATCGGTGGGGTCGCCGGACACTCGGTTGGCGAGATCACCGCGTCCGTGGTCGCGACCATCCTCGGTGAGGAGGAGGCGCTGCGCTTCGTCAAGCAGCGCAGCCAGGGCATGGCGGATGCGGCTGCGCTGGTCAAGACGGGCATGAGCGCGGTCCTCGGCGGTGACGAGGAAGCCCTGCTCGCGTTGCTCAACGACCTCGACCTTCAACCCGCGAACTTCAACGGTGGCGGCCAACTCGTCGTCGCTGGTGAGCTTTCGGCCCTCGCGAAGCTTGCCGAGAACCCGATTGCC
The DNA here is from genome assembly GCA_030838475.1 of Actinomycetota bacterium. Classification (GTDB taxonomy): domain Bacteria; phylum Actinomycetota; class Actinomycetes; order Actinomycetales; family Microbacteriaceae; genus Galbitalea. The sequence goes on along the minus strand of JAUZFP010000165.1, from coordinate 1,604 downwards.
GGATCGCGGGTCATCCCGCTCCAGGTCGCAGGGGCATTTCACACGCGCTTCATGGAACCGTCGGTCGAGGCCCTGCACGAGGTCGCTGCATCCATCTGGGCGAGCGACCCCGAGTTGCCGATTTGGACAAACCGCGACGGCTCGCTGGTCGAAAGCGGTACTACTTTCGTCGACCTGATGGTCTCCCAGGTGACCTCGCCGGTACGGTGGGATCTGACCATGGCGTCCCTCGCAGCGGCGGGCGTCACCGGGCTGATCGAGCTAGCTCCGGCCGGCACGCTGACCGGGCTGGCCAAGCGCGGACTCAAGGGAGTCCCCACGGTCGCGATCAAGACACCAGACGATCTGGCCGCTGCGCACGACATGATGAACGGCAAATAGATGACTCCCCCCACCCTCAAGCAGTCCGTCGGACCGAGCTTCACCCGTATTTACAGTTACGGCGCCGCACGCGGCGACCTGGTCGTGCCGAACGACGACCTGATCGGCCCGATCGACTCGAGCGACGAATGGATTCGCCAGCGCACCGGCATCATCACTCGCACCCGCGCCTCTCGAAACATCGGCGCTACCGAGCTCGCCACGGACGCAAGCATTGAAGCGATCGAGAAGTCCGGCGTGGCGGCCTCCGACATCGACCTGGTCATCGTCGCGACGGTGAGCAACACGCAGGTCACACCATCCATCGCGGCCGTCGTCGCGGATCGCGTCGGGGCGAACCCCGCCGCCGCCTACGACTCCAACGCCGCGTGCGCCGGCTTCAGCTACGCGGTGACGCAGGCGGATGCGCTGATTCGATCGGGTGCGGCGCACTACGCGCTCGTCGTCGGTGCGGAGAAACTTTCCGAATTCGTCGACCCCACCGACCGCTCAATCTCGTTCCTGCTGGGCGACGGTGCCGGTGCCGTCGTGATCGGACCGAGCGAGACGCCCGGAATCAGCCCCGCGGTCTGGGGATCGGATGGCTCAAAGGCCGACTCGGTGGGCATGAACCGCACCCTTACCGAGTCGAGACTCGACGGCGCCGACTGGCCGACGCTGCGCCAGGACGGGCCGGTCGTCTTCCGCTGGGCGGTCTGGGAGATGGCCAAGGTGGCCAAGCAGGCACTCGAGGCCGCGGGCATCCAGGCCAGCGATCTCGCCGCCTTCGTTCCGCACCAGGCAAACATGCGCATCATCGACGAGCTCGCGAAACAGCTTGGCCTGCCGGACACGGTGATCATCGGACGGGACATCGAAACGACCGGAAACACGTCGGCCGCATCCATTCCCCTGGCGACGCACCGGCTGCTCCAGGAACACCCCGAACTCAGCGGCGGCCTCGCCCTGCAGATCGGTTTCGGCGCCGGACTCGTTTTCGGAGCGCAAGTTGTAGTGCTCCCCTAACGAATAAGCTATTCAACGGTCATAACGACACCCTCAAGGAGATAAACACATGGCATTGTCCACCGAAGAAGTCCTCGCAGGACTCGCCGAGCTCATCAACGATGAGACCGGTATCGCAACTGACACGGTCGAGCTGGACAAGTCCTTCACCGACGACCTCGACATCGACTCCATCTCGATGATGACGATCGTCGTGAACGCCGAAGAGAAGTTCGACG
>JAUZFP010000135.1 GCA_030838475.1 Actinomycetota bacterium | reverse complement strand
ACAATTCATTGCCGTAGCTCCGGTACCACTGGCCGGAGATGTCGTGCCATTCGTATTGGAACCGGACCGCGATGCGGTTCTCCCGGAAGCCCCAGAGGCTCTTGCGCAAGACGTAGTCGAGTTCCTTCTCCCATTTGGCGGTGAGGAATGCGACGATTTCCGCGCGTCCGGTGATGAATAGGTCACGGTTACGCCAGACGGAATCCTCGGTGTAGCCGAGGCTGACCCGACGCGGGTCGCGGGTATTCCAAGCATCCTCGGCGGCTTGAGTTTTCGTGATGGCGCTATCGATATCGAAGGGCGGAAACGGCGGCCGTTGCTCGTCCATCGTTGACCTCTCTTCGAGCTCGTTTCGCTAATGGCTCTACCAACGTATCCCGGTCACGAACGGCGTTGATCTCCCGGGCTTGCGACCCGCGCCAACGCGCAGGCCGAGGCGGTGGAACGCCACTTCCGGGGCCGGCGATCGAGGGTTAGCCTGCGGTCATGGCCATCGACCCCAAGACCACAGCCGTCGTGCTGATCGAGTACCAGAACGACTTCACCACCCAGGGCGGTGCGTTGCACGAGGCGGTCTCGGAGGTGATGGACGGGACTGACATGCTCGCCCATACGGGAGTAGTCGTGAAAGCGGCGCGGAATGCCGGGGCGACGATCATGCACGGCCCCGATTGCCTTCACCGAGGGCTATGGCGAGCTCACCAACCGGCCGTACGGCATTCTCAAGGGTGTCGTCGACGGCCAGGCATTCGTCAAAGGTTCGTGGGGGGCGCAGATCATTGACGAGCTGACGCCGGCTGCCGGCGACATCGTGATCGAGGGAAAGCGCGGCCTGGATGCCTTCGCCAGCACCAACCTCGACTTCATCCTGCGCAGCAAGGGAATTTCGACCGTCGCCCTCGGCGGATTCCTCACCAACTGCTGCGTCGAGTCAACCATTCGAAGTGCCTACGAGAACGGCTACCGGGTCATCACCCTGAGCGACTGCGTCGCCGCGACATCGGTTGAGGAGCACGAGAACGCGCTCAAGTACGACTATCCGATGTTCTCCCTGCCCATGACCGGCGGCGAGTTCGTCAGCGAGCTCGACACCTAGTGGGCCCGCGTAGAGTCCGCCCGGTGGACGTCGACGTGCAGCTGCCCTCCGGGCGGATCCGGGCCCGACGGTGGGGTGCCGATGGCGCGCCGCTGCTCCTGTGCGTCCACGGCCTCTCCGCGAACCTCTGCAGCTTCACCGACCTCGCTCAGCGCCTGGCCGGCAACGACTGCCAGGTCGTTGCGATCGACCTTCGCGGCCGTGGCCGCAGCGAGGTCACGCCGCCTGGCACGTACGGGCTGGAAAATCACGCCCGCGACGTCCTCGGCGTCGCGACCGCCCTCCGCGCGGCCGAATTCGACCTCGTCGGTTGGTCGCTCGGCGCCCTGATCTCCATGCGGGTTGCACTCCGCGACGGGGATCGCCTGCGCACCGTCACGCTGATCGATCACACCGGGCCGGCGGACGCGGCGGCATTGGCGCCGATCCGCGCCGGTCTGAATCGCCTCGACGCCGTCGTGCCGACGCCGGACGCCTATCTCCAGACGATTCGCGATGGTGGCGTGATCAATCCCTGGTCGCCGTTCTGGGACGCCTGCTACACCTACGAACTCGAACAGCTCCCCGACGGCTCGTGGAGCCCGACGACCTCGCGGGCCGCCGCCGAAGAGGACCTCTATCAGGAGTGGCCGCGCGACTGGAGCGACCATTGGCGCGCCCTCACCATGCCGACCGTAGTGGTGCGGGCCATCAAGCCACTCAACGGTGCGCTCATTGTCCCCGACCGCGCGATCGAGGCGCTCGCAGCGACGAACCCGGCGGTTCGCGTGGTGAATACGCCGGAGAGCAACCACTTCACCTGCATTGTCGATCCGATCACTCTCGCTGCGATCCAGGAGATTTCGCAGCCGTGACCGCGCGCCTTAAAGTGGCGATCCTCGACGACTACCAGAATGTCGCTCTCGAAATGGCGGACTGGACCCCCGTCGCCGAACGCGCAGACATCACCGTCTTCAACGATCACATCGCCGACCCCAATGTCCTGGTCGATCGGCTGGCAGGGTTCGACATCGTGTTCGTGATGCGGGAACGAACGCCGCTTCCGCGGGCGATCATCGAGCAGCTTCCGCGCCTGAAGATGATTGCCTCCACCGGGCCTTTCAACGCGTCGATCGACATGGCGGCCGCAGCGGACCATGGTATTCACGTCGGAACAACAGGCGGCACGATCGCCTCGACGGTGGAGTTGACGTGGGCGCTGATCCTGTCCGCCGAACGCAACATCGTCATCGAGAACATGGCTGTGCGCGGCGGCAAGTGGCAGATATCCGTCGGCAGCGAGTTGGCCGGACGTGTGCTTGGCGTCTTGGGACTTGGCCACATCGGTAAACGAATCGCCCGAATTGGCAACGCCTTCGGCATGAACGTCATCGCGTGGAGTCAGAACCTCACCGAGGACGCGGCGGCGGAGGCAGGTGCCCGTTACGTCGGCAAGGATGAACTGTTCAGCACGTCGGACGTACTGACCATCCACCTGAAGCTGAGTGAGCGCTCACGAAACTTGGTCGGGGCGGCCGAGTTAGCGGCAATGAAACCAACCACGTTGCTGGTCAACACTTCTCGTGGCCCGATTGTCGATGAGTCGGCATTGGTCGACGCTCTTCGGTCGCGGTCGATTGGGGGAGCGGCACTTGACGTATTCAACACGGAGCCGCTGCCCCTCGGGCACCCGCTGCGGACCCTCGACAACGTGCTCGCTACCCCGCACATCGGATATGTCGCGGATCGCCCGTACGCAATCTTCTATCGCGACGCGGTGGCCGCCATTGCCAACTGGCTCGACGACCGCCAGTAAGCGGGAAATTCTCATCCGCTCTCGATCGTCTTCTTGATCGCGCCGATGCCGGCGTCCATCATCGCTTCGACGTTGCCCGCGAGCCCGTCAGGCAACAGGTCGGTTGTCCAGACGAAGCGGGCGCCGCCGTCGTCGTCGAAGACCTGCGCCGCACCGTTGTAATGGTGGAACTGCTGGCCGACGATCGCCCAGACGACTCGGCGGGCTGCATTATCAACCGAAACGATGTCCTCCCGCACGACCATGCCGGTGCCGAACGCGACGACGCGGGCATTGCCTTCCATTGTCGCGTCGACGACGAAGCCTTCGGCGAGCCTTTGCAACGCGCCGACATCGCGCAGCGCCTCCCA
>JAUZFP010000091.1 GCA_030838475.1 Actinomycetota bacterium | reverse complement strand
AGGGCGAACTCAGTGCGTGATTTATTGGCACTTATATTTTGCAGGTGGCGTTAACGAGATAACCCTGCATCCTCGACCCGCTTCTCGCAGTTTTGCAGGCAATGTCGAAACCGATCATCCCCATGCTCACGCATCTCACTCGTAATGAGAAGGTGGGTCGCTATCGCACGCTGTTGAGTTGTCAAACCTGCGCGTCTCACACGCAGCCCTACAGAATACAACACCCATGGCAAGGTGAGCATTTCCTGCCCAAAAGGCTGACAGCGAGTGACAGTGTGATGACAGCAGCCGGGTCAAAGATGGACACTGAGAGACGATCGTCCGATCGGAGGGGAAACTCATGACTGTCACCGCCGGCATTGCCGCCATGATCCACGACCCGGTAGGTCGACCCAGTCGGCGGGCCGTTCGATTCTGGACACTCGACGCCATCATCGGCTGGACGGTGTTCGCCGCACTCCAGGTGCTGTGGATGTTGGTCGGCAACTACTGGACCGATCCGATCCACCTCGGCGGGCTCGCCCTCACGGTCGTTGCCGCGATCATCCACGCCGCGATCATGCCGCGCTGGCGGTACAGCGTGCACCGCTGGGAGATCACGGATGACGCGATCTTCGTGCGCTCGGGATGGCTGACCCAGGAGACCAGGGTCGCCCCAATCTCGCGGCTGCAGACCGTTGACTCTCGGCGAGGGTTCCTTTCACGAATCATGGGGCTGACGACCGTGAAGATCACAACAGCGTCCTCCGCCGGGGCGCTGACGATCCACGCGCTCGACGATGCCGTCGCCGAGGAGGTTGTTGCGAAACTCGCGGCCATCGCGCAGCAGAACGCGGGAGACGCCACGTGACGTCCGAACCGGCGGACGACTCGGAGCCGGCGAACGATACGGGACTCCCTTGGATCCGCCTCAACCCGCGGATGCTGTTTGTGCATCCGCTCCGCGAACTGATCCGCTACCTGCCGATCATCGTGCTCGCACTCATCGCCGGATCGGTGGGCGGCGAACCGTGGTGGGTGTACGTGCTCTCGGGCTACGGCATCGTGATCGGGGTCCTGCGCTGGGTAACGACGACCTACCGGATCACCGATTCGCACGTGCAGATCAAGCGCGGCATCCTGAATCGTCAGCTGCTCTCGGTTCCGCGCGACCGAATCCGCAGCGTCGATGTCGACTCGACGATCCTGCATCGCATCTTCGGTCTCTCCGTTGTCAAGGTCGGAACCGGCGCCTCGCACGGCACCGACAACCCCGAGTTCAACGCGATGCGCACCGAGGATGTCCCGGCGTTCCGCGGCGAGATGCTCAGTCATGTGCCACGGAACGTCGTCGTGCGGTCGGATGCGTCCGACGACACCGATGACCCCGAGTCGGCCGGGCACAACTTCAGCCGGTGGAAACCGTCGTGGGTTCGCTACGCGCCGTTCACCCTGAGCGGTGTCAGCTCGATCGTCGTCGTCGTCTTCTTCGTGCTGCAGACCCAGTTCTTCGAGAACGGGCTCCTGACCCGGCTGCCGGTTGTAAAGCAGGGACTGTCGCAGGTCGAGCACCTACCGACCCTCACCCTGGTGGTCTGGGCGTCCTGCATCCTGATCGTCGCCGCGTCGATTGTCGCGGTGGTCCGCTACCTGCTCAGCTATTCGGGGTTCGCGATCAGCCGGATCGACCAGTCCACGCTACACATCACCCACGGGCTGCTGCACACCAGGCAGATCACGCTCGACGAGCGACGCCTGCGGGGCATCCTTCTGTCGGAGCCGCTCTCCCTCCGCGCGGTGGGCGGGGCGTGGACCCACGCCATCATGACGGGGCTCGGTCGTCAGCGCGGCGGCGTGGCCCTGTTGTCGCCGCCCGGCCCGCGCGACGAGGCGGTACGCATCGCTTCCGAAATCGTCGGCGTCGAGACCGCGCTGACCGAAAGCCTGGTGCCGCACGGGCGCCGAGCGCATCGTCGCCGCTATACCCGAGCGGCGACGTTCGCCGGAGTGATCGCTATCATCGCTCTCGCCGCGCAACTGCTCGGCGATGTGACCCCCGCCGTCTGGTGGGCTTTTGTCGTGATTGTGCCGTGGTCGGCGTTCCTCGCCTGGGACCGCTACCGCGGACTCGGGCACGCGCTCCTGCCCGGCTGGGTGATCGGCCGCAGCGGTTCGCTCGACCGCAAGCGTTTCGTTCTGGCCACGGAGGGGATCATCGGCTGGACCATCCGTCGCAGCCTGTTCCAGAGGCGAGCCGGCCTTGCGACGGTGATCGCCACGACGGCCGCGGGCCGCCACCGTTACACGATCCCCGACCTGCCGTTCGATGAGGCGTGGCCGCTGATTGAGGCGGTCAACGACCAGCTCAGGTCGCAAACTCCGCCGTTTGGGACAATATCGCCTGCGCGCCCGGGCGAAAACGTCCCAAACGGGCGAAATCGCCGAGTCAGCTAGTCGCCGAGGTTGCGCTTCGTGCCGATCGCGCGGTCCGCCTCACGCTTATCCTGGCGCTCGCGCAGGGTCTGCCGCTTGTCGTATTCCTTCTTGCCCTTGGCGACGGCGATCTCGACCTTCGCCCGGCCATCCAAAAAGTAGAGGCGGAGCGGGACGAGCGTGTACCCACCCTCCTTGACCTTGTTGTGGATCTTCAGAATCTGCTGCTTGTGCAGCAGGAGCTTGCGCTTGCGACGCGGGGGGTGGTTGTTCCAGGTGCCCTCGTTGTATTCGGGAATATGCACCGCATCCAGCCAGGCCTCGCCGAACTCGACGAACGCGTAGCCGTCCACGAGGGATGCACGACCGGCCCGCAGCGACTTCACCTCGGTCCCCGTGAGGACCAGTCCGGCCTCATAGGTATCTTCGATGGTGTAGTCGTGGCGGGCTTTGCGATTGGTGGCGACAACCTTCTCGCCACGTTCCCTTGGCACGATAACTCCTGTTTTTGCGCGTATGACCCTGCGTCAGACAGCCCACCAGTCTAACGGCAACCCGTGAGGTGAGGCAGATCGACCTTTATCGCGCGTGGGAAGGTCGATCTGCCTCACCTCACGCGTTTGGGGAAGGAGCTAGACCTTGAGGTAACGCGAGATCGCCGCGCTCGCGGACAAGGATGCCAGCAGCGCGCCCAACACGATGAGGATCGGGACGACGATCCACGCATCCGCCGGTCCGATCAGGGTCGTGGATGAGCCGAGCACCGCAGCCGAGCCCAGGTAGTCCGTGACGAAGAACTGCACGATCGCCACGATCGCGCCGCCCGCGAGCAGCGATCCGATGAACGCGGCGAAGACACCCTCCAGCACGAACGGGGTCTGGATATACCGGTTGGACGCGCCCACGAGTCGCATGATCCCGATCTCGCGCCGTCGACTGAACGCGCTGAGCCGGATCGTCGTCGCAATCAGCAGGACGGCGGCAATCAGCATGAGCGCGGCGAGACCGATGGCGGTGAAGCTGGCCGCGTTGAGCACGGCGAAGATCTGGTCGAGGTAGGCTCGCTGGTCCTCGACATCCTGAACACCCGCGAGTGAACTCGTCGACTCGATGATGATCTCGGCCTGGTTCGGGTCCTTCATGTTGACCCGGTAGCTCTCGTTGAGCGTTGCCGGAGTCGTGAAGGTCAGCAGTGGGCTACCCGGGAACTGCGCCTTGAAGTTCTTGAACGCCTCCGCCTGGGTCTCGATCGAGACGTGCTTGATGTACGGCTTGAGCGTCGGCGAATCGAGTTGCTTCTTGACGGCAGCGATCTCGGCGGCGGTCGCATCCGACCCGCTGCAGTTGCCCGTGTCATCGAAGCCGTTGCAGAAGTAGATGGCGACCTGCGCGCGGTCGTACCAGTACCCCTTCATCTGGCCGATCTGCATCTGCATGAGGATGGCAGCGCCGACGAACGTGAGCGAGATGAAGGTGACGAGGATGACCGAAATGACCATCGCCACGTTGCGGCGAAGCCCCTCGGCGGCTTCGCTGAGTACGAGCCCGAACCTCATGCGCTGCGCACCTGGGTGTCGGGGAGTTCGTCTCCGCCGAAGTGTTGGATCGGGATGGTCGTCGTCTGGTAGCCGCCGCCCCGTTCATCCCGAACGATCTGGCCGCTGATCAACTCGATGACCCGGCGCTTCATCTGGTTGACGATGCCGGCATCGTGCGTCGCCATGAGCACGGTCGTGCCGCCCATATTGATTCGCTCGAGCAGGGTCATGATGCCCGCGGATGTGGCGGGGTCCAGGTTTCCGGTCGGCTCGTCGGCGAGCAGGATGGCTGGCTTGTTGACGATCGCGCGCGCGATCGCGACACGTTGCTGCTCACCGCCGGAGAGTTCGTGCGGGAACCGCGCGGTCTTGCCGCCGAGCCCCACCATCTTGAGCGTGTCGGGCACCGCCTCCTGGATGAATCCCTTGCTCTTGCCGATCACCTGGAGGCTGAAGGCGACGTTGTCGAAGACCGTCTTCTGTGGCAGCAGCCGGAAGTCCTGGAAGACGACACCGAGATTGCGACGGAAGTACGGCACCTTGCGCGATGGCATGGTGTTGACGTGCTGGCCGAGCACGTGGATGTTCCCCTTGGTTGGTCGGTCCTCGTTGAGGATCAACCGCAGGAAACTCGACTTGCCCGAGCCCGAGGCGCCGACGAGAAAGACGAACTCCCCCTTGAGCACCTCAAGCGTCACGCCGTTCAGCGCCGGTCGAGAAGTTCCTGGGTACGACTTTGATACTGCATCAAACCGAATCATGACGTTTACACCCTAAGGAAGGCCCTGCCACTCCCCCGTCGCGACTCGCCCACTTATCGTTCTCTGAGGCGGTGATGCTCAGCTTTCGGACTTCTCCACGCCGTCGATGACACAGAATCGATTTCCCTCGGTGTCGGCCAGCACGTAGAAGTCGGCCTCGTCGCCGTACAGGTCCCAATCGACCTCCTGCGCGCCGAGTGCCTTCAGCCGTTCGACCTCGATCATCTTGTCGCCGGGCGCATACAGGTCGAGGTGGATGCGCGGATGCGTCTGCACCGGCGTCTCCGAGAGCGCTAGCGAAATGCGTTTACGGGACCCATCCTTAGCCTGCAGGATGATCCACGTGTCGTCGCCGGGCGAGGTCGGGGAGAAGTCGAGCGCTTCGCTCCAGAACTTTGTCGCTCGCGGGACATCCTGCACACCGATCACTGTCGAGCCGAGTGAAAGCATGCTTCCACTCTGCTACTCCTTGGCGCTCTTGCGCCACTTGATCCCGGCGTTGATGAAGCCATCGAGGTTGCCGTCGAAGACATCCGTCGGGTTGTTGACCTCGTACTCGGTGCGCAGGTCTTTCACCATTTGGTAGGGCGCGAGCACGTAGCTGCGGATCTGGTCGCCCCAGCTCGCGGTGATGACGCCGGCGAGTTCTTTCTTCTGCGCCGCCTCCTGCTCACGCTGGAGCAGAAGCAGTCGAGACTGCAGCACGCGCAGGGCGGCGGCACGGTTCTGGATCTGGCTCTTCTCGTTCTGCATCGACACGACGGTGCCCGTCGGGATGTGAGTGAGTCGAACCGCGGAGTCGGTCGTATTAACCGACTGGCCGCCCGGACCGCTGGAGCGGAAGACATCCACGCGGATGTCGCCCTCCGGAATGTCGATCTCGCCGGCCGCTTCAATCAGCGGGATAACCTCGACGGCGGCGAAGCTGGTCTGGCGCTTGCCCGCCGAGTTGAAGGGGCTCATTCGAACGAGGCGATGCGTGCCGGCCTCGACGCTGAGTGTGCCGAAGGCGTATGGGGCGTCGATCTCGAAGGTCGCCGACTTGATGCCCGCCTCCTCCGCGTAGCTGGTGTCCATGATGGTGACCGCGAACTTGTGCTGCTCCGCCCAGCGCACGTACATCCGGAACAGCATGTCGGCGAAGTCCGACGCATCCACGCCGCCGGCTCCCGCACGAATCGTGATGACAGCAGGATGGTCGTCGAACTCACCGTTGAGGAGGGTCTGCACCTCGAGGTCGCCGAGGAGCTTTTGGATGCTCACGAGCTCGGCCCGCGCCTCTGCCGCGGCCTCGGCATCCGACTCGGAGTTGGCGAGCTCCACCATCACCTCGAGGTCATCGAGGCGGAGCTGGATGCTGTCGATCCTGGCCAGCTCGGACTGCCGGTGGCTGAGCGCGCTCGTAATCTTCTGAGCCTTCTCGGTGTCGTCCCACAGGTCGGGCGCGCCCGCCTGCTCGCTCAGGCTCGCGATGTCGGCTTGAAGCCGTTCGATGCCGATGACGGAACGGATGTCCGCGAAGGTCGAGCGGAGCGCGGCAATATCCGCGGAGAAATCGAGCTCGTCCATATCGGCGTCCAGCCTACCGGGGTCTCGACAAGCTCGACCCGAGATGGCGTACCGACTCCTCGCGAGCGACGGGTAAAGTTAGGTAACGATGAGCACCGACGAACTCCCGTTCACGTGGAGGTCGATCGCACTCCCGGCTTTCCTTCCCACGCTGCTGTTCTCGACGGGCGAGGGCGCGATCATCCCGATCATTCCGACGGTCGCCCACAGCCTCGGCGCGACGCTCGCGATCGCGGGACTCATCGCCTCGATGATCATGGTCGGCGAGGTCTTCGGAGACATCCCGAGCGGCTGGCTGGTCGCCCGGATCGGCGAGCGCACGGCCATGATCGGCGGAGCGTTCGTCGCGGTGATCGGCCTCGCGATTGCGGCCTTCGCGCCGAATCCCCTGGTGCTCGGGCTGGGCATCTTTCTGGTCGGACTCTCGACCGCCGTGTTCGCGCTCGCCCGTCACGCCTTCATGACGAGTTTCGTACCGCAACGCGTCCGGGCCCGCGCGCTGTCCACACTGGGCGGCACGTTCAGGGCCGGATACTTCGTCGGTCCATTTATCGCGGCGGCGGTCATCGCACTGACGGGCAGCACCGCCGCCGTGTTCTGGGTCGACATCGTCGGCTGTCTCGGCGCCGCGATTGTGCTGCTGATCGTTGCCGATCCGTCCGCCGCTCTCGGTGCCGCGCGTGACGCTCACACGGCCGCCGCGAAACTGGATGCCGGTCGCCAGGAGGTCGCCGACGAGGCGCGCGGACTGTTCAAGACGATTTGGGCGAATCGGGGCGTGCTGACGAAGCTCGGCACGGGTGCCGGTCTAATCGGTGCCCTCCGCGCCAGTCGCCAGGTCATCCTGCCGCTCTGGGCGGTCAGCATCGCGGTCAGTGACTCGAACACCGCCGTGATCATCGGGATCGCGGGCGGCATCGACTTCGCGCTCTTCTATACCAGCGGCTGGATCATGGACCGCTGGGGCAGACTCGCGAGCGCCCTGCCGTCCATGGTCGGGCTGGGAATCGCCCATCTTCTCCTCGCGATCAGTTTCGGACTGCCGGAGAGGTTCGTCTGGTTTGTCACCATCGCGATGTTCATGTCGCTCGCCAACGGGGTAGGCAGCGGCATCCTCATGACCCTCGGCTCGGATCTCGCGGACAAGAGCAACCCCGCACCATTCCTCGGTGCGTGGCGATTCACGGGAGACGTGGGAAGCGCGGCGGCGCCACTGCTCGTGTCGCTGCTCACCGGGATCGCGACGATTGCGATCGCGAGCGGCGTGATGGGACTCCTCGGCCTCATCGGAGCGGGACTCCTGATGCGGTATGTGCCGCGCTACATCGCGCGACCAGCGCGACCGGCCCGAAGTTAGACCGACTGTCTAGGGCAGGTCGAGCGAGGACTTGCCGAACTTGTCCTGCAGGAAGCGACTCTGGTCGCCGAGGGCGTCGAGATCCTTCGAGTACACGGCGGCGCGGATCTTCGTCGCCTCCGTCATGAGCAGTGTCAGCTGGTCCAGGAGCTCGTCGTGCGCGCTCTTCTTTCCGGCGACGCGGGCGGTGAGCGCGAACGTGGCCGGGATGTTCAGGTAGGTCTGCAGGGAGGTCGGCAGGTAGTCGAGGATCATCTGCTGCACGACGTGGCTCTGGTCGGGAGCCACCACCAGGTCGTCCCATTTCGAGACGATCTCGTCGAGCACGTCGAGCAGGTCGCCGAGCGGTTTCACCACATCCGCCCCGAGTCGACCCGCCTGCGTGTTCATGGTCTTGCGCAGCGCGCCCAGCTGGGCCCTGAGGTCATCCTGCGATGCGCTCTCGCCGAGCGCGAGCGTCAGGTTCAGCCGGTCCCGTGGCCAGAGCAGGGCGCCGACGCCATAGGCCGCGATGACGATGACCGACCAGAACGCACCGAGCCCGACCGTCACCTCGAGGATGATCGCGATGACCGCGAGCCCGCTGCCAACGATGTTCTTACCGGATTCCAGCCATCGGCCGAGGCGCGACGACCAGAACCCGCCGCCGCTACTGGTAGCCACGGATCGCCTGGAACGCGGCAGTCAGGTCACCGTTGCGAGCATCGAAGACCTGGCCGCCCGTAAAGGTCGCAATGTCGGTGAGCGCCGTCTTATCGCCGTCGCCGAACAGGACGACGAACGCGGGAATCGCCTTTCCCTGCGCGCCGAGACCGGTGTAATACGACTTGAACTGCGACGCGGAGATGCCGCTGTTGTTCTCGCCGTCGGTCATCAGCACCACGGAGACAAAGGTATCCGGGCGAGCGCTCAGATCCTTCACGGCAATTCCGTACGCCTTCTTGAGCGACGAGTAGATCGACGTGTTGCCGTCGGCCTGCAGGTTATCCGCGAAGGAACGAATCTGGTCGAACGCTTCATTTTTCGCCGCGTCCGAGTCGGGGATGCTGATCGTCGTCGCGGTCTCGGGATCCGTATTGAACGGGATGAACGAGACCCGCTCACGGTTCCGGAACTCCGCGAAACCGCCGGAAGTGGTCGTACTGGCGCCCGCGAGGTTCTTCAGTGCGTCCTGCAGCGATTGGAGCCGGCTGCCCTCCATCGAACCGGACGTGTCGAGCAGGAACACCGTCTGCGCCGGCGCTCGAGCGCTGTCGAGGTAGGTGGTGATCAGAGTGTTGGCGACGTCCAGCGTGTTGGGAAACGGTGTCTCGAACAGTACGCCGCTCGGGAAGGTGGTGCCCGTCGAAATCCCGGGGACCCCTGGACGGCGATGGGTCTGGTCGACGATCTCCTTCTGGATCTTCGGTGTCGTCAGCCAGTTTGTGAGCTTGGTGAACAGCGGGCGCTTGGACGACTCGGCCGACGAGAGGAGGGTGAGCGGGTAGTCGCTCGTGACCACTCCATCCGTCGGCCGGATGATCGTGAGCGGCTCGCCCTGCGCCTTGAGCCCCAGCAGCACCGACTCGTAGCTAACGATGCCG
>JAUZFP010000078.1 GCA_030838475.1 Actinomycetota bacterium | reverse complement strand
TTCGCCTCTGCGTCATTCACTGACACAACGAGGCGTCCTCCACCCTCGAGCGGAACCCGCACGATGATGAGGCGACCCTCTTTGACAGCCTCCATTGGGCCGTCTCCGGTCCTCGGCTTCATGGCTGCCATGAGTAGTCCCCTTTCAAATGGATACCTCACTATTATCCCTTATTTCGCAGACATACAGAAAACGTGCGCACGCACGGGGGCGGGTTACGGGGGCGTCCAGTCGTATCCGTCGGACCAGTAGGCGATGTAGACCCACCCGATCTGTCCCGCGACAAAGAGCAGAACGATGCCGATCCGATACACCAGTGACTTCGGCTGGGCGACCACCCCGAGGATCGGGAAGATCGGGACGAAGAGACGGAACACGCTGGACTGCGGGAAGAACACCGCGAGCAGGTAGGTGGTCCAGCTGGCGATCCAGAGTCGCAGGTCGACGCCGAGGCGCTTGACCGGCCGCGTGAACAGGATGGCCGCGAACAAGCTGATCGCGAGCAACAGCAGGACTACGCCAATGACCTGCGGATTGGATGCACCGATCCGATCCATCCACCACTTCGCACCCTGGACCCACGGCTCAAACGGAACCAGCCCGCCCCATCCCACGTATGGCGCGCGCCACGACAGCTCCGTCGCCGTGTACGCGTCGGGCACTCCCGTCACTACGCCGGCGATGAACGGCCAGGCGTAGCCGAGCAGCCCACTCGCGACCGTGGCGGAGACGGCCGCGACGACCTCGCGCAGTGGGAACGGGTCGTAGTGTCGCGCGATGATGCGCGTGATCACGTGGAGCACCATCGCAAGCGCGAAGGCGAGCCCGGTCGGCTTCGTGAATGACATGAAGGCGACAAACGGCAGCATCATCCAGTAGTTGCGTCGAAGCAGATACAGCAGGGCGCAGGCCAGGAAGAACAGCTGCATCGATTCCGCGTAGTCGACCTGCAGGATCGGCGAGAGTGGCGCGAAACAGAACAGCACAACCGAGAACAGTGCCGTGGATGCGCCCAGCTTGGGTTCCAGCATCTTGTAGAACACCAGCGCGGTGCCAGCAGCGAACCCCACCGAAACGAAGACGCCCACAACATTGAACGGGAGGCCGGTGGCAAACGAGATCGCCCCGCACAGGAACGGATACACGGGCAGGAACGCCCAGGTGTTCTGGGCGACGTGACCGGCGGAGTCGTGCGGGAGCACCGCCGGGTAGCCGCTGGTCGCGACGATGTGGTACCAGGTGCCGTCCCAGATCTCCGCAAACGAGAAGTAGTCCGGGTGTGCACCCGTCCACGGGTTGGCCTGCTGCAGCCAGGCGAAGACCAGAAGGATGATCGTCGTCACGATCCGCGATGCGACGAAGATCACCAGTACCTTCACCCACCAGGGCGTGACCCGGTACCGATCGCGAAGGGTCGGGCTCTCCGGGGCCGTCTCGTGCGTGAGAGTGTCAGCCATTGAGCCAGGCGCGGAGGGCGTTCTCGCACGCCGTAATCTGTTCGACCGGAACGTGCTCGTCGTCGGCGTGCGCGAGCAGGGCATCCCCTGGACCGAAGTTGACGGCGGGAATTCCGAGCGCGGAGAAGCGCGCCACGTCTGTCCAGCCGTATTTCGGGAGCGGTGTCCCGCCCACCGCAGCGACGAACTCCATCGCAAGCGGCGCATCCAGGCCGGGCCTCGCGCCCTCGGCGAGATCGACGACCTTCAGATCGAATCCCGCAAACAATTCGCGCAGGTGCTCGACGGCTTCGGCGCCGGTCCGATTCGGCGCGAAGCGGTAGTTGATGTGGACCATGGCTTCGTCGGGGACGACATTGCCTGCGACACCACCCGTGATGCCGACCGCGTTGACGCCCTCCTTGTAGAGGAGGCCGTCGACCTCCACTTCACGCGGCGAGTAGTCGGCCAGCGCGGCGAGGATGGGCGCGAGATCGTGGATGGCGTTGTGTCCGGTCCACGCCCGCGCCGAGTGGGCACGTTTGCCGAAGGCGCGCACCTCGACCCGCACCGTTCCGTTGCATCCACCCTCGATGATTCCCGCGGTTGGTTCGCCGAGAATCGCAAAGTCTCCCTCGAGCAGGTCGGGGCGGTTGCGCGACACGCGTCCGAGCCCGTTGAGCTCCTCGGAGATCTCTTCGTGGTCGTACCAAATCCAGGTGATATCGACGATCGGGTTCGTCAGCTCGGCGGCAAGCTTCAGTTGTACTGCGACGCCCGCCTTCATGTCGACGGTGCCACGACCCCAGAGTTCGTCGCCGACGATTTTCGTGGGCAGGTTGTGGTTGATCGGGACGGTATCGAGATGCCCGGCAATGAGAACCCGGCGCCCGCGGCCCAGGTTGGTTCGGGCAACTATCGCGTCCCCGTCGCGGAAGAGCTCGAGATGGGCGGCATCCCTGAGGGATGCTTCGACCGCGTCGGCGATCGCTTTCTCGTTCCCAGAGACGGATTCGATGTCGCAGAGCGCGCGGGTCAGATCGATTGAGGACGCCGACAGGTCGAGCGAGGTCGCGGCTGTGTGCGTCACCCGGCAATTGTAGGCGACGGTCCCGGCGCGAACCTCAAGCGCCTCTCGGTACGCTGGGGACATGACTTCTCGCGCCGCCTGGGGCTACGGCCTCGCCACGATTTCCGGGGACGGAACGGTGCTCGACACCTGGTACCCGGACCCGAAACTCGGGCCGATCCCCCGCGGCACGGATCCGCACATCGCGCCCGCCGCGTTCGAGGACGCGATCGGTGCGGACCCCCGTCGCAACGTGCGACTCGACTTCGTCACGATCGACATCGATCTGGATGCACCTCCCGCATCAACCTCGGATGCCTACCTCCGGCTCCATCTGCTGTCCCACCTGCTGGTCGCGCCGAACACCATCAACCTGGATGGCATCTTCGCTCTCCTGCCGATCGTCGCCTGGACCAACGCCGGCCCCGTGCATCCGACCGATTTCGAGAAGCTGCGCCCGTCCCTGCAACGCGCCGGCATCGCGGCGCACAGCTTCGACCGGTTTCCGCGGATGATCGACTACGTGGTCCCTCCGCGCATCCGCATCGCGGATACCGCACGAGTCCGCCTCGGCGCGTACGTGTCGCCGGGGACGACGATCATGCACGAGGGCTACGTCAACTTCAATGCTGGGACGCTCGGCGTCTCCATGGTCGAGGGCCGCATCTCGCAGGGTGTCGTCGTCGGCGACGGCTCCGACATCGGCGGCGGAGCATCCATCATGGGAACGCTGTCCGGCGGTGGCACCCAGCGCGTCGTCATCGGCGAGCGGGTACTTCTCGGAGCCAACTCGGGTGTCGGGATCTCCATCGGCGACGACAGCGTCGTCGAGGCCGGGCTCTACGTGACGGCGGGCACGAAAGTCAACGTGCTCGGCAACGACCCTCGGACCGTCAAGGCCATCGAACTGAGTGGTGTGCCCGGCCTGCTCTTCCGCCGCAACTCACTCACGGGAGCTGTCGAGGTCGTCGCTCGCGCCGGCGAGGGGATCCACCTCAACCCGGAACTGCACCCCTGACCGGTTCGCACGGTGGCGGACGCGCTATCTGTGATACTTCTCGTACCCGCCCAACCGAGGAGCATTGTTGTCCGCCACCCGTTTGTACGCGTCGCTAGCTCTGGCGATCGTTGTTTGCGTCATACTCTCGTCCGGTGCTGCCTGGGGAATAAGTTCCGTCGTACTCGCCGCACATTCGTCGCACTCAGCCACGGGGCCGAGCGGCAAGAACGGCGCCGATGGAGCTGATGGTTCCACGGGCAAAGATGGTTCCCCCGGCGCCGCCGGAGCAACCGGAGCAACCGGAGCAACCGGAGCAAAGGGCGCCACGGGTCCCGCGAACGGCCCGAAGGGCGATACCGGTGCCAGTGGGGTCAACGGTACGAACGGAATCAACGGAACCGGTGGCACCAACGGAACTAATGGCGCGCCCGGCCCACAGGG
Source organism: Actinomycetota bacterium (assembly GCA_030838475.1). Taxonomy (GTDB): domain Bacteria; phylum Actinomycetota; class Actinomycetes; order Actinomycetales; family Microbacteriaceae; genus Galbitalea. Next base: position 14,977 of record JAUZFP010000078.1, on the reverse strand, counting down.
CGACACGGGAATTCAGGGGGATCCCGGCGCTCAGGGAATCCCCGGCGCTGCCGGCGCATCTGCACCCACCTTCAGCGCCACCCCTGCCGACGGGACCTTTCTGGTGCAGCCAAGCACCTCTTCCCCGATCGCGACCCTTTTCGGGCCCATTCCTGCCGGCCCCGCGCTGATCGGGTTCAGCATGCAACTAACGACCCAATTCATCGGTGTCACCGTCAGCTGCGAGCTGGCCAACATCACCACGGGCAATGTCCTCATTCTGGGAACGCCCACTGTCCTCAGTCCCGGGTCGAATTCTCTCTTCGCCGGCACGCAGGTCACGTCGCTCGCCGTGGCCTCATCGCTGCAAGTCTTGTGTACGAGCCCGAACGTATTCGAGTTCGTGGACTATTCGGCCGTATCTATCTACGCGATCTCGTTCGCCAGTTGACGCTCGGAGCCCCGATACGGACTAGTTCGGCGCATCCGGGCGCGCGCGCACGCCCGCTTTAGCCGCATTCGCCCGCCTTCGCGGACCGGCCTAGAGCTAGCGCTCGGGCCAGGCGCGGTGCGGCTCGCCGACGTAGAGCTGCTGCGGGCGACCGATCTTGGTGTTCGGGTCCGCGTTCATCTCGCGCCAGTGCGCGATCCAGCCGGGCAGGCGACCGATGGCAAACAGCGGCGTAAACATGCGCGACGGGAAGCCCATCGCCTTGTAGATGACACCGGTGTAGAAGTCGACGTTCGGGTACAGCTTGCGTTCGATGAAGTAGTCGTCGGCGAGAGCGACAGCCTCGAGCTCCTTCGCGATGTCGAGCAGGGGGTCCTGGACGCCGAGGGCCTCGAGCACCTCGTCGGCGCTCTCCTTGACCAGCTTGGCGCGCGGATCGAAGTTCTTATAGACGCGGTGTCCGAAGCCCATGAGCCGGACACCCTCCTCCTTGTTTTTGACCCGGGTCACGAAGGTGTCGACCGACTCACCGGAGTCCTTGATCTCGCCGAGCATCTTGAGCACGGCCTCGTTGGCGCCACCGTGAAGGGGACCGTAGAGCGCGTTGATGCCGGCAGAGATGGAGGCGAAGATGTTGGCCTCGGTCGATCCGACGAGGCGAACCGTCGAGGTGGATGCGTTCTGCTCGTGATCCTCGTGCAGAATCAGGAGCCGTTCGAGCGCCTTGCTCACGACGGGGTTCACGACGTACGGCTCGGCCATGGTGCCGAAGTTGAGCTTCAGGAAGTTGTCGACGAAGCTCAGGCTGTTGTCCGGGTAGAGGAACGCCTGTCCGAGGCTCTTCTTATGCGCGTAGGCGGCGATGACGGGCAGCTTGGCGAGCAACCGAATGGTCGAGATCTCGACCTGCTCCGGATCGTGAACGTTGAGCGAGTCCTGGTAGTAGGTCGAGAGGGCCGAGACGGCGCTGGAGAGCACGGACATCGGGTGTGCGTTGTGTGGGAGCGCGTCGAACAGGTGGCGCATGTCCTCGTGCAGCAGCGTGTGCCGACGCACGTTGTCGTCGAATGCGGCGAGCTCCGACTCGGACGGAAGGTTGCCGTAGATGAGCAGCCACGCGACCTCGAGGTAGGTCGAATTGGAGGCGACATCCTCGATCGCATACCCGCGGTAGCGGAGGATGCCGGCGTCGCCATCGATGTAGGTGATGGCGCTCTTCGTGGCGGCCGTGTTGACGAATCCGGCGTCGAGGGTGTTCAACCCGGTCTGCTTGCTCAGTGTCGAAATATCGATTGCGCTGCGACCGTCGACCGCGGGCACAACAGGAAACTCGGCCGATCCCCCAGGAAACTGAAGGGTGGCCGTTTCCTCGTTCTCGCCTGCAGCGTCACTCACGCATACAGCCTAATTGGCCGTGAGGTGAACCGTTGCATCCGCCAAACCCTGCCGCCGTTCGTTAGAGGATGTGCCTAAACGACGGCGGCCAGTCGGTCCGCGGCGCGCGCGATATCGGCGTCCGTCGCGGTGAGCGCGAGACGCACGTGGATGGCCGGATCGTCGCCGTAAAACGAGCCGGGAGCCGCAAGGATGCCGCGATCGGCGAGCCACGAAATCGTCTCGAGCGCGTCCTCGCCGCGGGTTGCCCAGAGGTAGAGGCCGGCGTCACTCGCGTCAATGGTGAAGCCGGCGGCCAAAAGTGCGGTCATGAGCCGCCCGCGACGAGCTCGATAGATCGCTCGTTGGGCGACTACATGCTCGTCGTTGCCAAGCGCGGCGACCATCGCCGCCTGGACCGGCGCGGGAGGCATCAGCCCGATGTGTTTACGCACGGCAAGGATCTCGTCGATCAGGTCGCTGGACCCCGCGACAAACCCGGCACGGTAGCCGGCCAGGTTGGACTGTTTGCTGAGCGAGTAAACCGACAGGACGTGGTCGCGCGAACCCTGTAGAACGTACGGGTCGAGAATCGACGGGGTCGCAGCGTATGTTGCCCCCGATTCGCTGGTCCAGTTCAGCTCCGCGTAGCACTCGTCGTTCACGATCACGGCACCCAGTTCGCGCGCACGAACAACGGCGGCACGAAGTGAGTCGACGGAGCGCACTCGTCCGTCGGGATTGCTCGGGGAGTTGAGCCAGATGAGCCGGGTGGTTGACGGCCACGCCGCGGGGTCGTCCGAGGAGAGGACGGTCGCGCCGACGAGCGCCGCACCGATCGCGTACGTCGGGTAGGCGAGAGTGGGCTGAACGACGACGTCGCCCTCGCCCAGACCGAGCAGCAGCGGAAGAAGGGAGACGAGTTCCTTGGAGCCGATGGTCGGAAGGACGTTCGCGACAGTCAGTTCGACGCCACGGCGACGGGCGTACCAGGCGACGATCGCCTCGCGGAGCGGAACGCTGCCCGCCGTCTGAGGATACGAATGCGCATCCGTTGCCGCCGCGAGCGCCTCACGGATGAACGCGGGCGTGGGGTCGACCGGCGAGCCCACCGACAGGTCCACTATGCCGTCGGGATGCGCGCGAGCTCGGTCGGCGAACTCGGCGATGGTGTCCCACGGAAAGTCAGGGAGCGTGAGCGCCACGTGCCTAGCCGACGGGCTGGGGTGGGAGCGCCGAAACGAGCGGGTGGTCCTTGTGGATCACGCCAACCTTGGCCGCTCCGCCCGGAGAACCGAGGTCGTCGAAGAACTCGACGTTCGCCTTGTAGTAGTCGGCCCACTTGTCGGGCACGTCGTCCTCGTAGTAGATCGCCTCGACCGGGCACACGGGTTCACAGGCGCCGCAGTCGACGCACTCGTCGGGGTGGATGTACAGCATCCGATCACCCTCGTAGATGCAGTCGACGGGACACTCGTCAATGCACGCACGATCCTTGAGATCGACGCACGGAAGGGCAATGACGTACGTCACGAGTGCTTAGGGTCCTTTCACGAAACCGACGAGTTCCGGCTTTCGCTTTTCAATCTTACCCGGCCCGCGTCGCACCGCCTGCGGCCACGCAATCACGACTATGCCAAGAACGATCGGGGCAATCTGCCAGAGCAGGCCGGGTCCCGTTTGTTCGATCAGCTGGGATCCTCGGCCGGTCGGCAGGGAGAACAGTGCGACGACCACGATCACCCCAGCGGCCGCAAACGCGGGAACAATCCGGGTACCGAACGCGAGTCGGAATCCGACGAGCATCGCGGCCACAATCGCCGCCGCCGCGATGGCACCGACCCAGATGTCCTGATTCGCTATCCGCACAGTGAACTGGTTGTAGACGGTGAGAAGGGCGCCGATCGCGACACCGATGACGCCGCCGAGCACGGCCGCCACGAACCGAGCAGCGGGATGTTGTTCGGAGAACGGGATGGGAGCATTGACGAGGTCTGCCACGTACGAGTACTTCTCGACGCTCGTGACCGGCTGGCGTTGACCGCCCGGATAGACCATTTCCTCGTCGTCGAGGGCGAGCTGGCTTCGGTAGGCGCCGAGCGCGGCGCGCTTACGGCCGAGAACGGCGGAGACGTCCACGTCGATCGTGCCACTCGCATCAATGGCGTAGTACGGAACCCCGTGAACCTGTGCGGCACTCAGCGCGGCATCCCGGACCCGGAGATGATCCGGATGACCATAGCCCCCGTCCGCGTCGTAGCTGACCACCGCGTCGGGCCGAACATCGAGGATGACGGCAGCAATATCGGCGGCGACGTCGCGGAATTCGGCGCCAGCAAGGGACGTCGGATCGACCTCGTCGGTCGCCTCAGCGCCGGTGGCACCCCAACGCATGCCCGAGTCCCGGTAGATCCGCGTCGCGCGTCCGGTCGCGTGCGCGGTCTCATCTCCCAGATACCGGTGGTCGGTTACCCCGAGAATCCCCATCGCCTTCGCGAGTTCGCTCTCTCGAAGTTTCGCAAGCGTGTCGGGCGACGCGAGCGCGCCCTGCAGATCTGCGGGAAGTACTTCTCCTCGTTCGCCTCGGGTGCAGGTCACCACCGTCACCCACGCCCCGCGATCGACCAGCGTGGCAATGGTCCCGCCCGTATCGATGGTTTCGTCGTCGGGGTGCGCGTGCACGAACAGCACGCGTTCTGAGTCCGGCATCGCCTTGCTCCTGACTTCCTGAGTGTCCCATCACACTATTGGACAGAAGTTGCGAGTCTGGTTAGGGTTGCCTAGGTAAGGTTAGCCTTACCAACCCTGACCTTCTCCCGCCCGTCGAGCGGTGAGCTTCGACTCGTCCAGAGAAATCCATGCTTGCAACACTTGTGATCGGCCTCCGCGAGGGGCTCGAGGCGTCGCTGATCGTCGGTATCATCGCCGCATTCCTCCGGCGCACAGGCAAGCCCCTGCGCCCGATGTGGATCGGCGTCGGAATCGCTGTCGCGCTGAGCATCGCCGTTGGCGTGACCCTGCAGCTGGTCTCCGCGAGCCTGCCGCAGGCGCAGCAGGAGGGGATGGAGACGGTCATCGGGATCGTCGCGGTGGCCGCGGTCACGGGGATGATCGGTTGGATGAGCCTCCACGCCCGCAACATGCGTGCGGAGCTGGAGCAGCATGCGGCCGCCGCGCTCCGCGACGGGACGGCCTGGGCACTCGCCGGGATGGCATTTCTCGCCGTCCTGAAGGAGGGCTTCGAGACCTCCGTATTTCTCCTTGCCGCCTTCGAGTCGTCAACCAGTTTTGTCGGGGCCGGCGCGGGCGCTGTCATTGGGATAGCCATTGCCGTTGGTATCGGCATTGGGATCTTCCGCGGCGGAGTTCGCTTTAGCCTCGCCCGCTTCTTCCAGATCACGGGCATCTTCCTCGTGCTCGTCGCTGCTGGTCTCGTGTTAACCGCACTCCGCACCGCGCACGAGGCCGGCTGGATTCAGATCGGCCAGCAGGCCACCGTGAACCTGTCCTGGCTCGCCCCAACGGGATCGGTGCAGGCGGCGCTACTCACCGGTGTGCTCGGCATCCCGGCGGACCCGCGACTGATCGAGGTGCTGGGGTGGTTCGCCTACCTCGTCCCTACCATGTTGTTCCTGCTCTGGCCGCCGTCGCGTCGACCCGCCGGAAGGGCACTGGCCACGATGCGGCTCGCGATCGCCGGAGCGCTCGTCCTGGCCGCGGCGGTACTCGCCATCACCGTGACTCTGCCGAGTTACGAGCCACCCGCGACCGCAACCATTGCCGGGACGGCGGTGCGCGCGCCGGCGTCGCTCCGCACCTCGACGCCAACGATCCGGGAGGGGATCGCGTCGCGGGTCGTCACCACCAGGACGAGTGCGCCAACGCCGGGTCGGCCCTCGACGTTGACGCTCGAACAGCTCATTGCACTGGGCGGCGGTCGCGTGCCGATCGGCATCAACGCGTCCCAGAACCCCGGGCCTTTTCACGCCGACTGGGCCACCACGTCGACGACATCGGTGTGGATCTATCACGGCGGGATACTCGACGCCCAGCGCGCCTCCACCACGATCGCGACTCTCACGGGCGGCGGGCTCACGGCGACGCGCACGATCTCCCCGGACAGCGCCCAGGGCGGCTCGTGGCGGATGTCCGCGGTTGACCGAACCGCTATCGTCGCCAGGATCAATGATTCCCGAGCATCCGGTTCCGAACTGCTGCTCTGGAAGCTCTGGCTCCCGATCGCCCTGCTGCTCGCCGCACTGGTCCTCGTCTTTTGTGTTCTCCGTTCGCGCCCCAGGGCGAGTGCCCGCCGTCCCCAGGAAAGTGTCAAGGAAACCTACGCATGAATCGCTCCGCCCTCGCACGCTCGTCAGCGCTTCTCGCCGCAGCAGTCGCACTCGCCCTTACGGTGAGCGCCTGCGCGACCGGCGGATCCAGCACGAGCGGCAGTGTCGCATCCGTCGCTCACGGCGCCTCCCAGGTCTCGATCACCCTCGCGAACAAGGGCGGATCGGATGTCTGCACGCTGAGCAGCGCGACGGCGAAGGCCGGCCCGGTGACGTTCACCGTCAAGAACGAGAGTTCGACTGCCATCTCCGAGGTGGAGCTGCTGAGTGCTGAGCGCATTCTCGGCGAAAAGGAGAACCTCGCTCCCGGGCTCGGCGCCGTGTCCTTCACGGTCACCCTGACCGGCGGAAAGTACCAGGTCTTCTGCCCGGGAGCCGAGAAGCAACTGACGAGCTTCACCGTCACCGGAAAAACCGCCACCGTCGCAAACAGTGTGACGGGTGCCCTTGCGTCCGGCATCAAGGGCTACGCCGCCTACGTCACGCAGGAGGTCACGAACATGATTTCCGCGACAAACTCCCTGAAGACCGCGGTCGACGCCGGTGACATCGCCGGTGCGCAGAAGGCGTACGCGCTCGCGCGTCCGTACTACGAGCGAGTCGAATCCGACGTCGACGGGTTCATCCTCCCCGGATTCGGCGCGACCGATAACGCAGGCAACCTCGACTACCTGATCGACATGCGGGCGTCCAACCTCGATCCCGCCGTCGGCTGGCACGGATTCCACGCGGTCGAGCGGGACCTCTTCGAGGCAAAGACGATCACCACGAGCACGAAGCAACTCACCGCGGAGCTGGCAACGAACGTTCAGAGGCTCGACGCGTTGACGAAGTCGCTGACCTACAAGCCCGAGGACCTCGCGAACGGCGCATCCGACCTGCTCGAGGAGGTTCAGTCGAACAAGATCACCGGCGAGGAGGAGGCATACAGCCACGTCGACCTGGTCGACTTCGCCGCCAATGTCGAGGGAGCCCAGCAGGCGTTCGCCTATCTGGAGCCGGGTCTGACGAAGATCGACCCGAGTCTCACCAAGGAAATCGTGACGCAGTTCGGCGCGGTGAATACCCTTCTGGATAAGTACAAGGACCCGACCGCGCTGGGAGGCTACGTGAGTTATACGTCGGCGATTCGCGCCTCGGATGGTCCCGGGCTGTCGGCGTCGGTCGAGGCGCTGCACGAAAGCCTGGCCACGATCGCGGCAAAGGTCGCGACAGCGTAACCGTGGCAGACGAGACAATCGCGGGCGGCGACGAGGAGTCGCCGGGACTCTCGAGGCGTGGCTTCTTCCTCGGTGCAGGCGGACTGGCCGCCAGTGGTCTGATCGTCGGCGGAGCGGCGGGCGCCGCGGGTGGCTTCGCCCTCGCGCGCGCAACCGGTTCGGAGACTGCGGCGACCGCCGACATCGTCTATCCATACTTCGACCAGGCGCATCAGGGCGGAATTCAGACTGAGCCGCAGAAGTACTCCGTGCTGATGACCTACGACCTCACCGCCTCCAGCCGCGGCGAGGTGCAGGTGCTCCTCGCCCGCTGGACCGCCGCAATAGCCCAGATGACGAAGGGCCAGCCGATCGGCAACCCCGCGCCACCCGGCCCTGAGGCGGTCGCCCAGGATTCGGGCGAGGCGCTCGACCTCGGCGCCCAGGGCCTGACGGTGACGGTGGGTCTCGGCCCCGGACTGTTCGACTCCCGATTCGGGCTGGCGAGCAAGAAGCCCGGGCTGCTGAAGCAGCTCCCCCACCTGCCCAGCGATCAGCTTCAGAAGGAATTCACCGGTGGCGACCTATGCCTCTCTGCGTGCGCGGACGACCCCCAGGTGGCGTACCACGCGATTCGCAATCTGAGCCGGATGGCGAGGGGAACGGCGACGACCCGCTGGACAGTGACCGGCTTCGGCCGCGCATCCGCAGGCCCGAGCCAGCAGACGCCGCGCAATCTGCTCGGCTTCAAGGACGGCACGCGCAACATCGTGTCCGATGCCGATTTCGACCGCTGGGTGTGGCTGAAGAACCAGAGGCAGAGTTGGATGAACGGCGGCACGTATCTCGTCGCCCGCAAGATCCACCAGAACATCGAGACCTGGGATACCGACCGAATCAGCGACCAGGAGCAGGTCTTCGGGCGCACCAAGCTCGAGGGTGCTCCGCTGACCGGGCACGGCGAGTTCGATGCGCCGGACTTCTCGAAGAAGAGTGCGGCCGGCGACCCGATCATCCCCGCGACCTCACACGTGGCCCTCGCGGCTCACGAGAACAACGGTGGAATCAAGATCCACCGCCGCTCATACAACTACACCGAGGGCATCGACGGTGTCGGCCAGATCGACGCCGGGCTGCTGTTCGTCGCCTTCATGAACGACCCAGATCACTTCATCAGGCTCCAGACGAAGCTGGGCTCATCCGATCGCCTCAACGAGTACATCAAGCACATCGGTTCTGCGCTGTTCGCGGTCCCGCGGGGACCGCGAACAGGCAGCTATATCGCGGCCGAACTGTTCGACTGAACTAGTTAGTTGCTGGAGTCGTCGGCCGGCGTCACCGTGTAGTTGGCGATCCAGTAGCCCTTCGTCGTGTCCTTCGACGTCACCACCAGGACTCCGTAGTCCTTGCTCGTCGCGACAAGGCTGTCGCCTGCGTCGCTCGTGCCCGCCTCCTGAACTTTGAATCCGGCGCCTGTCAGCTGGTCCTTGATCTTGCCGCTCGAGTCGCTGCCGGGAATCTCGATCGTGACGTTCCAGATTTCCTTCTTGCCACTGCCGAGACCCAGACCCGAGATGACCTTGCCCGAGTAGGTCGGAACGGACTTCGGGAAGTCGGCGGGCAGCAAACCGCCGCCGCCAACGTTGACTTTGCCACCCGTGGCGGCGTTGACGGCGCTCTGCAGGGGGTTGCCGAAGCATCCGGTAAGCACCGGAACCGAGGAAACCGCCAGAACAAGCGCGAGAGGAATTGCAATTCGACGACGCATGGTGCTCATTAGTTTTTCTCCGTGACTGAAGGGGGTGCGGGAACTTGCGCCACAGCTTAGTTGTGGGCAGAAACGCGCCACAATGAGCAAAGAGTGCTTAGTTCGTCCACAGCCCATCCATAGGGAGAGCGACAGAAAGCGCGGAAACTAGGCGTTCTGCTTCTTCAGTCTGGATGTAGCGCGCGCACGCGCGTTGGCGTCGAGCTCCACCTTGCGGATGCGCACGAACTCGGGAGTTACCTCGACGCACTCGTCCTCGCGGGCGAATTCGAGGCACTCCTCGAGAGTGAGCTTGCGGGATGGCGTCATCCGCTCGAACACGTCGGAGGTGGACTGGCGCATGTTCGTCAGCTGCTTCTCTTTGGTCACGTTGACGTCCATGTCGTCGGCGCGCGAGTTCTCGCCGATCACCATGCCCTCGTAGACCTCCTGGGTCGGCTCCACGAAGAACGACATGCGTTCCTGCAGGGCCGTCATGGCAAACGGGGTTGCGACGCCAGATCGGTCGGCCACAATCGAGCCGTTCGTTCTGGTCGTGATTTCTCCGGCCCACGCCTCGTAGCCGTGCGAGACGGCGTTCGCGATGCCCGAGCCACGGGTGATGGTCAGGAACTCGGTGCGGAAGCCGATGAGGCCACGCGAAGGAACGATGAACTCCATGCGCACCCAGCCGGTGCCGTGGTTACTCATCGACTCCATGCGGCCCTTGCGAGCGGCAAGCAGCTGCGTGATCGCACCGAGGTGCTCCTCGGGCGCGTCAATGGTGAGGTGCTCGAAGGGCTCGTGGAGCTTGCCGTCGACGCGCTTGGTCACAACCTGCGGCTTGCCGACGGTGAGCTCGAAACCCTCGCGACGCATCTGCTCGACGAGGATGGCCAGAGCGAGTTCTCCACGACCCTGGATCTCCCAGGCATCCGGACGACCGATGTCGACGAGCTTGATCGAGACGTTACCGACGAGTTCGCGATCGAGACGGTCCTTAACCATGCGGGCAGTCAACTTGTGACCCTTGACCTTGCCGATCATCGGGCTGGTGTTGGTGCCGATGGTCATGGAGATCGCCGGGTCATCGACCGTGATGGTCGGGAGCGGGCGAACGTCGTTGGGGTCGGCGAGAGTCTCACCGATGGTGATGTCCTCGAATCCTGCGACGGCGACGATATCGCCGGGGCCCGCCGAGTCGGTCGGGAACCGGTCGAGAGCCTTGGTGATCAGCAACTCGGTGACGCGCACATTGCTGACGCTGCCGTCGTGCTTGACCCAGGCAACGGTCTGGCCCTTCTTGATCGTGCCGTTGAAGACACGCAGGAGGGCGAGACGGCCGAGGAACGGGGACGCGTCGAGGTTGGTGACGTGCGCCTGGAGGGGGTGCTCCGGGTCGTAGGTGGGCGCCGGAATGTGCTTCAGGATGGCGTCGAACAGCGGCTCGAGGTCCGCATTGTCGGGGAGCGTGCCGTTTTCGGGCTTGTTCCAGCTCGCGGCACCGTTGCGCCCGGACGCGTAAACCACGGGAACGTCGAGGATCGAGTCGATGTCCAGGTCGGGGACGTCGTCCGCCATGTCGGAGGCCAGACCGAGCAGGAGGTCCTGCGACTCGGTGACAACCTCGTCGATGCGGGCATCCGGCCGGTCCGTCTTGTTGACGAGCAGGATGACCGGGAGCTTCGCCTCAAGCGCCTTACGGAGCACGAAGCGAGTCTGCGGGAGCGGACCCTCGCTCGCGTCAACGAGCAGCACGACGCCATCGACCATGGACAGCCCGCGCTCGACCTCGCCGCCGAAATCGGCGTGGCCGGGGGTATCGATGACGTTGATCGTGACCGGACCGTCGGTGGCGTGAATGCCCTCATACGAGACGGCCGTGTTCTTGGCCAGGATGGTGATGCCCTTTTCGCGCTCGAGGTCGTTCGAGTCCATGGCACGCTCTTCGAGGTGCGCGTGGGCGGCAAACGAGTTCGTCTGGCGAAGCATGGCGTCGACGAGAGTCGTCTTGCCGTGGTCGACGTGCGCGACGATAGCGACGTTGCGCAGGTCGTTTCGAGTGGCAATAGCCATCAGTTTTTTCCTTGGATTTAGTGAGGCGCATCTTTGACAGCAACGCAGGGCCTGGGAAGGCGCTCGAAAGCTACCGTCGGAAGAGAAGTCTGGGCGCGCAAAACCGCAACCATGCAGTCCTGCTGAGGTAAGTCTATCGGACAGACCGAAAAAGACCGTCCAGCGGCACTCCTACGCGGTACGGCTCGCCATTCTGCTCTCGCGACGCTCCCGCTGCTGCGCCGGGTCCGGGATCGGCACGGCGGAGATCAGGCTCCGCGTGTACTCGTCCTTCGGGTTACGCAAGATCTCATCGCGCGTGCCCACCTCGACCAGCTTGCCGTTGTGCATGACCGCAATCCGGTGCACGAGCACATCAACGACCGCGAGGTCGTGGCTGACGAACAGGCAGGCGAACTGGAGCTGCTGCTGGAGTTCGATCAGCAACTCGAGGAAGCGGGCCTGCACGGATACGTCGAGTGCGCTGGTTGGCTCATCTGCAACAAACAGGGACGGGCTGAGCGCAAGCGCCCTCGCAATTCCGACCCGCTGCCGCTGGCCGCCCGAGAGCTCGTGCGGGTACCGGTTGCGGAACGACCGGGGAAGCTCGACCTGGTCGAGCAGTGCTTCGACGCGTCGGTCGAGTTCTGCGCCCTTGGCGACCTTGGCGAGGAACAGCGGTTCGCCGATGCACTGGCCGATCGGGAAACGCGGGTTCAGCGAGGATCCGGGATCCTGGAACACGATTCCGATCTGCTTTCGGATCTCGCGCAGTTCCTTCGGGCTCGCCTCGGACAGTTCCTTCCCGTTGACCGTGAGCGAACCCTCGACCACGGGAAGGAGTCCGACCGCGGCGCGACCGATCGTCGTCTTGCCCGATCCGGACTCACCGACCAGTCCAACGACCTCACCCGGGAAGATGTCGAGCGACACGCCATCGACCGCCCTGAAGGCGGGGATGCGACCGTTCTTCGGGTACTCGATCGCGACATCCTTGAGCGACAGCACCGGCTCGGCGTGGGTCTTCTCCGCCTTCACGAGGGCCTCGGTCGGGACAGCCTCCGCGCCCCCAAGACGGGGAACCGCGGCGAGAAGCTCGCGCGTGTACGGGTGCTCCGGCTTGTCGAACAGCTTCTGGATCGGCGCGGACTCCACAATCAGGCCATCTTTCATGACGATGATCTTGTCGGCGAGGTCGGCCACGACACCCATGTCGTGAGTGATCAGAACGATCGCGCTGTTGAGACGCTTGCGCAGGTTGCGCATGAGGTCGAGGATCTCGGCCTGTACCGTCACGTCGAGAGCTGTCGTCGGCTCGTCGGCGATCAGCAGCACCGGGTCGCATGAGATCGCCATGGCGATCATGGCGCGCTGGCGCTGGCCGCCGGAGAACTGGTGCGGGTACTTGTTAAACGCGACCTCGGGCTGAGGCATTTCGACCATGGTGAGCAGCTCGATGGCGCGAGCCTTCGCGTCATCCGGGCTCATGTTCATGTGCAGGCGCAGCACCTCGACGATCTGGAACCCGACCGTGTACACCGGGTTCAGTGCCGTCATAGGCTCCTGGAAGATGACCGCGACATCGCGACCGCGAATCATGCGCAGCTGGCGGTCGCTCAGCGTTGTGATCTCGCGACCCTTCAGCTTGATACTGCCGTTCACGCGAGCGTTGGACGGCAGTAGGCCGAGAAGCGCCATCGAACTCGAACTCTTCCCCGAGCCGGATTCGCCGACGATGGCGAGGACTTCACCCGGGTGAACGTCGTAGTCCATATCGATCGCGGCGGGGTACCACGTGCCGTCGACCCAAAAGTCGACGCCCAGACCCTTTACTTCAAGGATGGGGTTGTCTCCGACGATCTTCGCGGACGCCTTGGCGTTTGCGGGAGTGGTTGCGGGAGTCATAGGGTGCGTTCTTTCGTTGTTACAGCGCCGAGTGCGCGATTGTCTGCGAGCATGGAGTGGTGACGGGTCCCCAGAACAAGCCGCTGAAAGTGACTTCCGACTCGACGACGCTGCGGTCCCGGTTCGGCAGGGTGCTGGTCATCGTGGTGTGGGCGATTCTCGTCGCGTTCATGGTCAGCCTGATCGTTGAGCTGAACCCGAACTCGCTGCTGCGCGATACTCCGCTCATCCTGCTCGGCGGCTTTGGGGTGTGGCTCCTGATGTGGTCCCCGAGCGTCACCATTGCTCCATCCGGGGTGACGGTGCGCAACCTGTTGCGCACCAACGACATCAGCTGGCCGGCGATCCAAACCATCGACACGAGGTTCGCTCTCACGCTGCAGACGCCCGCCGGGAAGATCGTTGCCTGGTCGGCTCCGGCCCCCAGCAGGTTCGCGGCCCTGCGAGCGACCCGCACCGAGCTGGCCGACCTGCCGGAATCGTCCTTCGCCATGGGAGGCATTCGACCCGGTGACATCCCGCAGACCGATTCGGGCCTCGCCGCGTTGTACGTTCGCCGCTATTGGGAGCAGTTGCGCGACGCCGGCTACCTCGACAGCGGAGTAGTCGAGGGCACGGGCGTGGTGACGCGCTGGCTGCGTCGCGAGACCGCAACGCTGATCGGCCTCGTGGTGGCCTCCGCGCTTGTTCTGGCTCTCGTACCGGCCTAGCAAGGTCACCTTCCGGCCACCTTCGCACGGGCCGCCGATGCCGACTTGCGCGCGGCCTTGTTGAGGGCGCGCTTTTGGCGAGGGTCGAAGGCATCCCGAAGTCCGTCACCAATGAAGTTGACGGTCAGCGCGATGATCACGACGAAAATCGTCGGCGAGAAGAACAGCCACGGGCGCGTGGCGAACGCGTTCTCGTACTGGAAAACGATCGAGCCGAGTGAGACATCCGGCGGTTGAACGCCGAATCCGAGGAAGCCGAGAGCGGCCTCGGTCAGGATCGTCGCGGCCATGAGCAACGTGGTGTTGACGAGGATTACGCCGATCGCGTTCGGCAGGATGTGCACGAACATGATTCGACCGCTGGATGCGCCGGCAACCCGAGCAGCGTCGACAAATTCCCGCTCCCGCAAGCCCAGCACGTCGGCTCGGACGAGTCGGGCCAACTGCGGCCACGAGGCGAGTGCGAGCACAATTGCCAGTACGAACGAGCCATTCGAGTTGTACTTGTGGGCCAGCGTCGCCGTGAGGACGATCAGCGGAATGATGAGCACGACGTCGGTCAGGCGCATGAGCACGGAGTCGACCCAGCCGCGGAAATACCCGGCAATCGCGCCGATGACAACGCCCACGAACGTCGAGACGATGCCCACAACAAACACGATCATGAGTGACTGCTGCGTCCCGCGCATGACCTCCGCGAAGACGTCACGGCCGAGAGAGTCCTGACCGAACGGGTGATCGCCCCAGCGAATGCCCGCGCCGCCGAGCCACTCCGGGATGAGGCTCAGTGTCGGGCGTCCGGCGTTCTGAATGCTCGCGAGGTCGGTCCAGGTCCACTTCCACCAGCCGTGCACCCGAATCCCGAGAAGGTCGAGGCCCTCAGACGACAGGGAGATCAGGATGATGAATACCAGGATCGCAAGGGAGATCATCGCACCGCGGTGACGAAGGAACCGGCGCATAACGATGGCGCCCTGGCTCCTGCCCTCGACCTCCTTCAGCTCGATGGCATTTTCTGCTCGATCGACCCGGACCGCGGAGTCGTTCCCGTCCTGCTCCTCGGGAAGCTCCGTTCCGTCAGCGAGCGAGATCTCGGCATCACCGGAGCCGAGCGGCGGTTCGGACTCGGACGGGTTGTCGTCAATTGAAGATCCACCGCGTCCGGGTGGCGGAATTTGCGAGCTCATACTGCCACCCGAATTCGTGGGTCG
>JAUZFP010000055.1 GCA_030838475.1 Actinomycetota bacterium | reverse complement strand
CCGAAGCCGGCGAGGAGGCCGACCCAGCGGCGCTCGCAAGGGTGATCGACGGTTACGTGAGCAAGGCTCACCGGGACAACCCGGAGGTGGGCTGCGGCGTGGCGGCGCTGCCAGCGGACGTCTCGAGGTCTGGCTCTCGAGCGCGCGGCGCGTACGGGCGGCAGGTTCAGCGCTACATCGACCGCCTCGTGGGTCTCATCCGACGCCCCGGGACGGATGCGAAGCGAGACGAGGCGGTGATGATGCTCTCGGCGCTGGTCGGGGCGCTGTCGATGGCGCGCGCCGTTGAGGATCCGGAGCTCTCCGACGAGATCCTTGCCGGCACGGCACGAGCGCTTCACCGACGGATCGACGAGGACGCGGCTGCGTCTGCGGCGTAGGACGCTCGGGATCTTGACTAGGCACTGTCAACGATTCGGGCTTTGCCGAGCGTTCCCTGCGCGCCGCCCTCCGGGCGGGGCGAATGCCTACGTCAAGGCAGGGATCACTTCACCCGCGAGCCGCTCCAGCTGGCGCTGATCGTCCACGAGCGGATTCAGCAGGATCAGCTCGGCGCCGGCGTCCGCAACCGCACGGATACCTGCGACGCACTCCTCCGCGGTGCCGGCAAGCATGTGCTCGGCCCAGTCGCCGCCGCCGTAGTGATGTCTGAGCGCGTCGTCGAGCCGCGTTCTGGCAACCGTCGGGTCGTCCTCGACATGGACGTAGACACGCTTGCCGAACCGGAACGTCTCGGGATCGCGGTTCAGCAGGGCCAGCTCATCCTTCACCATTGCGACCTGCTCGGCGTATCTGCTGGTCGTCTGGGACCCCGCGCCCATGAACCCGTTGCCGTACCGCGCGGCGCGGCGCATCCCGGCGGGCGCATTTCCGCCGAACCACACCGGCGGGTGCGGCTTCTGCACGGGCTTCGGCTCCATCGTGGCTCCGTGGAGCGTCCAGAAGCGCCCCTCGAAGTCGATCTGCGAGTCGGTCCAGCAGCTCTTCATCAGCGCAAGCGACTCGTTGAAGCGCGCGACGGGCTTGTCAGGGTCGACGCCGAAGGCGGCGAACGGTCGCTCCCGGCCGCCAGTGGCGACGCCCACCTCGACGCGGCCATGACTGAGGCAGTCCAGCGAGCTGATCGCCTTCGCGAGGTGCAGCGGGTTGTGCAGTGGCAGGACGAAGACGGCGCAGCCAAGCCGCAGCCGTTCGGTGCACGCCGCGGCGTAGGTGAGCGTCTGAAGTGCCCCCAGGACACCGGCGGCGCCGATCACCTGCTCCTGCACCCAGCCGCTCTCGAACACCCCGAAATCCTCGACCTGGCGAAGGTGGGAGCGGAAGGCCCGCTCATCGAAGCGACTTTCGCGAGCGTACTGCGGGATCGAGATCGCGAATCGCACGGGGAAGAGCTTATTCGGCCGCCAGCCCACAGTTACCGAGGTTCCCGTGGCACGGGGCCATAACTGCCGTGTCTGGCTCTAGAAAGCCCTCTTTAGTTATCGGGGAGACAGGATTTGAACCTGCGACCGCCCGGCCCCCAGCTAGAAAAACGGGGTATCTCTGGGTCACAAACCCCCGAATTCATTGGGTTTTCTGCTCCTCGGTTCTCCCCGGTTTTGCTCATTTTGTTCCCCGTTTTGTTCCCCGGACATACGTTCGCTTGATCGCTACAGACGCCCCGGTGCGCCCCTGCCCTTGAGCTCCGAGAACGACAGGTTCCTGATCTCCAGGAGCTGTTGTCGGCCATCGCTCCGAAGATCGCATCTGTCAAGCGGTGCGTCCTCGGCGGCTCTCCAGCGACATCGCGCCGCGGTCGATAACTCCTTAGGCATGGGCACCACCGGCTATCCGACGCGCACGAGGCACCGTCCCACTATTACGGCGCTCGACGACTGGCTGACCCGAGGCGTCGCGCGACTCGGCGTATGGAAGCCGCTCGCGCTAGCCGCAGTGCTGTACTCCGGGATCGGCCTCGTCCTGCCGCTAAGTATCGACGCCAGCCGCTCGATACTCGTCGCACTGAACGTCATGGGTGTTCTGCTGGGTTTCGTGGTCATCCTCGCCTGGTCGCTCTCGATCCTCCAAGCCTCTGCGCGGCGGTATCTCGTCGACTGGACGACCGATCTGCGACTGCTCTCCTCGAGCGAGTTCGAGTGGCTCGTGGGAGAGCTAATGCGCCGTGAGGGCTGGCAGGTCACAGAGACCGGACGCGACGGGGAGCCAGACGGCAACATAGACCTGCGGGTGGTCCGCGACGAGCAGACACGGCTCGTGCAGTGCAAGCGGTGGGAGTCTTGGGCGGTCGGTGTCAACGAGGTGCGCAAGCTAGCCGGCACGTTGATGCGCGAAGGCCTTTCCGGCGCCTCCGGAACGCTCGTGACGCTGTCGAGCTTCTCTGAGCAGGCGATTGCCGAGGCTCGCGAGATCGGAGTTGAGCTCGTGGACGGTCGCGCACTATTTCGTCGGCTCGAGGCAGTTCGAAGTGCCGAGTTGTGCCCCAACTGCGAAACAGTGATGCTGCTAAGCCGCTCAGAGCACGGGTGGTGGCTGCGATGCCCTCGCTGGCGTGAAGGCTGCTCGGGCAAGCGCGATCTTGGCCCTGAGCCGGGCCGCGCTGTGGAGCTTCTGCTCGGCAGCTGACGACATACGGTGGCATCTTCCCCGCGGTTCGATGGAACACCTTGTCAGCGTTTCGCTCTTCTGGCAGGCCTCGACCGTGCGATCGAGCCTCACGTTACGGT
>JAUZFP010000029.1 GCA_030838475.1 Actinomycetota bacterium | reverse complement strand
TCTCTCCCCGCACCTTCTTCAACTACTTCTCCTCAAAGGGGGCGGCCGCCCTTCAACTGTCCGGCTCCGCGATCGGACCGGAGGTTCAGGCTCGCTTTCGTACCGCCCGGGGTGGACTCGTCGCAGCTCTCTGCGACGTCATCGGCGAGAGTGCCGAGCAGGGACCAAGCCACGCGACCATGAAGCTCCTGCTCGTTCGTCGTCCCGAGCTACTCGCGACCATGTCGCAGATGATGCTCGAAGTTCGCGGCAAGTTCGTCGCGCTCGCCGCCGAGCGCGCCAGCAGTCAGGAGCAGGCCGAGCTGGCCGTCACCCTCGTTCTCGTCGCTCTGGGCAGAGTCATGCAGGATGAGAGCGAATCGGACGCGCCGCTGGGCGTGCGCCTGCGCGAGGTTGTCGCGCTGATCGTCGGCGTCAACGGTGAGGCACTCCGGCCGATCGTTCCGTCCACGTGAGACTGTGCGCATGGACATGCGCATTGAACTGATCCTTCTCCCGTCGACCGATGTCGATCGAACGAAGGCCTTCTACTCCGATCAGGTCGGCTTCGTGCTCGATCACGACGTCGAGCCAGGCAACGGGATGCGGGTCGTTCAACTCACGCCGCCTGGGTCGGCGTGTTCGATCGGATTTGGCACGGGGATGCTCGATCCACAGTCGCCACCCGTCCTGGGCATCCATATGGTGGTCGACGATCTCGACGCGGTCCGCGAGACACTGGTCGGCGATGGCGTGGACGTTTCTGACGTGAACGACTACGGCGGAGGCGTTCGATCGGCGTTCTTCAGCGATCCGGACGGCAACAGCTGGGAGCTTCAGGAGATCAGGCTCTAAAGGTTCGGGGCGGTCGGCGGTTCGGTTCGTCGCGCCGCCGCGACGACCGCCCCGCTGCTGGCCACGACCACGCATCCGATGCCGACCGAGCCGAGGAGTGTGAGCTGCTGCCGGAGCACGAGGAATCCGGCGACCGCCGCGATCGCGGGCGCGAGGCTGAGGAGGATCGAGAATGTCGCCGCCGGGAGCCGCCGCAGAGAGATGAGTTCGAGACCGTACGGCACCGCGGATGACAAGACCGCGACCGTCAGGCCGAGACCGAGGTCTGCCGGTTTCAGTAACGCGGAGCCGGCGGTGAGGATGCCGATCGGGGCGATGGCGACCGCTCCCACCACCATCGCGATGGCGAGTCCGTCCAGGCGGGAGAAGTGTCGTCCGGTTCGCGCCGACAGCAGGATGTAACACACCCACATTCCGCCCGCCGCCGCGGCGAACAACGCGCCAATCAGGTTGAGCCGCCCCTCGACGCCGGTCCAGCCAAGGAGCACGACGCCGGCGAGCGCCAGGGCCGCCCAGAGCCAGGCAGAGGGTCGGCGACTGATCACGACGGACAGGATGAGCGGCCCCATGAGCTCGATCGTGACGGCGGCGCCGAGCGGCACGCTGAGAAGCGATTCGTAGAAGAACGCGTTCATGGTCGCGAGCACGAGGCCGAAGCCGATCACGGTCAGCCAGTCGCCGCGCGAGCGCCCGCGAAGTGACGGGCGGAAAATCAGTAGCAGGATGGCCGCGGAGAACGCCAGCCGCAGCAGCACCATCCCGTTCGCGCCAACCTGGGGGAACAGCGTGATCGCGATCGCGGCGCCGAGCTCCTGGCAGACGAGGCCGAGAACGACGAGTCCGCTTGCGCCGAGGCGAGTGGCACTGCTCGTCGCCTGGTTATCCACTCAGCGACCGTAACAGTCGCGGCGACCCTATTTTGTCGCGGGGTCCGCGACGAACGAGCGCGCCGCGTGCTGCGCCATGTGCACCGCGGTCGGGGTGATTCGCCCGTCGAGTTGGAGCGACCGGCGGAAGCACGCGAAGACGAGCTCGGCCGCGTAGTCGAGAGACTCGCCGGTGCGATACGGATGATCGTCACTGCCGGCGCCGCCGAGCGCGTTGTACAGCGCGAGTCCGAGGCGATGGACGGCATCGAGCCGTGGCTCGGTGCTCGCTTCGTCGAATGGTCCGCACAGCACGAGGTACGCGGCTGACGTGTTGTCGAGGAATCCGGCGAAGCGCTCGATCACGTGATCGACGCGCTCGTCGGCATCCATCGCACCGCTCCAGGCAGCGCGGGTGCCGATCGAACCGGACAGCCGGTTTAGCTCGCGCGCGCTCAGTGCGCCAAGCACCGCGTTCCGGTCGGCGAAGTACTGGTAGATGCGTGCGAGCGGGATGAGCGACACCCGGGCGATCTGGGCGAGCGAGAGCTGCTCCAGCCCGAGTCGGGCGATGACGATCTCGGCGGCCTCGAGAATTGCGGGCACGCTGCGGTCGATGGCGGCGGGACGCTGCAGGGTGTCGGTCACGGATGCTCCTGGCGATGTTTCCAATTCGATTGCGGATCGCTAGGCTCACTGTATCGAGTGACACTGAGTTTCAACAAGTGATTCTGAGTTTCACAGCGAACACATTGGGAGTACCCGACATGATCACTGAAACCGTGGACGTCAGCACGAACGATCCGATGGCCGCCGCGATCGAGGTCTTCACGCGGAGGGGTTACGACGCGACCACGGTGGATGATCTTGCGGATGCCGTAGCGCTTAGTCGGAGTACGTTTTTTCGCCGATTCGGATCGAAGGAAGAAGTCGTCTTCGCGGACCACGACCTGCTCCTTGACCAGGTCGAGACGTATCTCGCGACCTCGCCGCTACCGCCGCTCGAGGCCGTCTGCGCCGCGGGCCGACTCGTGTTCGACCACCACGTCGACCGCCGCGAGGTTTCGGTAGCGCGCTTCGCGCTATTGCACGACGTGCCCGCGCTGCGCGATCGGGAACTCATCACGTCGCACCGCTACGAGCGCGCGTTCACCCGGTACCTCCGTGCTTCGCTGGCGGCCACGGCCGACCGCGAATACGTGAGCGTCGCGTTCTCCTCGGCCGCCGTCGCGCTTCACAACGCGATTCTGCGTCGCTGGCTGCTCGCCCCGGCAGCCGATCTGGCGCCGGAGTTGCGCGCGCAGTTGCGAGCACTGGTCAGGGCGTTTGCACCCACGCGCGACCAGCGGCGGAGAGAGGGCGTGCTCGTGGCGGTATTCGACCCCGAGGCCGACCGCGAAACTATCCTCGAGTCGATTCGGCAATCGCTCGGCTAATCTCGAGCGCCTACTGGTGCGCGGTGTGCTCGATGCTCATGACCAGGATGACGCGGTCGAGGGAGTCCCGCGGCGGCTTCTGGTCCGGGTTGCCGTAGCGCTTCCCGAGCACGACGTAGAACGCTCCGGTCGGATCAGGAATCACCTCGAGCAACCGTCCGCGCACTTCGATGTATGAGTACTCTTCCTCGGGGTCGAACACCGCGAGACTCATCGACGGGTTGGCTTGCAGATTGCGATACTTTGCGCGTTTGGTCGTGTGCGTGAAGCGAATCGTGTCGCCGTCGTAGAGGAACCACATCGGACTGACCTGCACGGTGTTGTCTGGCCTGATCGTCCCCAGCGACCCGTAGAAGGGCTCGATGAGAAGGCGTTCGTAACCGTCGGGAATTACCGAACTCAACCCTCGCCACCGCCAACGTGCCGCTCCTCGACCCCGTTGTACACGGACAGTGGCCGGATGAGCGCGTTGGATGCCAACTGCTCCGCGATGTGGGCGGTCCAGCCGGTGATTCTGGAGGCGACGAATATCGGCGTGAACATGTTGGTGTCGAAGCCGATGAGGCTGTAGGCCGGACCGCTCGGGTAATCGAGGTTGGGCTTAATTGCCTTCCGCGACTGCATCGCTGCATTGAGGGCGTCGTAGAGGTCGAGCAGGTCCTGGCGGTCGTATTCCACGACGAGCGTCTTGAGCGCGGCCTCCATGGTTGGCACTCGGGAGTCGCCGTTCTTGTAGACGCGGTGTCCGAAGCCCATGATCTTGCGCTTGTCGGCGAGTGCCTGCGTAAGCCAGGCATCCGCGTTGTCTGCCGTCTTGATCTCGTCGAAGGTATGCATGACGGCCTCGTTCGCGCCGCCGTGCAGTGGTCCCTTGAGCGCACCGATCGCGGCCACGACGGCCGAGTACAGGTCGGACAGCGTGCTCGTGACGACTCGGGCCGTGAAGGTGGATGCGTTGAACGAGTGCTCCGCGTACAGGATCATCGACACGTCGAACGCGTCGACGACCACGTCGCTTGGCACCTCGCCGAAGGTCATGTAGAGGAAGTTCGCCGAATATCCGAGGTCGTCGCGGGGCGGGATGAGGTCCTGCTCGCGGCGGCGGCGTTGGTCGTACGCGACGATCGCCGGCAACTTCGCGAGCAGCGCGATCGACTTGGCGGCGTTGGATGCGACGCTCGAGTCCTCGGCATCGGGGTCGTCCGCGCCGATCACGCTGACGGCCGTCCGCACGATGTCCATCGGATGCGCGGTCAGCGGAAGGTCGTCGATGACCCGCCTCACGTTCGCGTCGAGCGCACGCTGCGACCGCTCGAGCTGCTCGAAGTCGGCCAGCTGGGCGGGCGTGGGCAGCTCGCCGTTCCAGAGCAGGTAGGCGACCTCTTCGAACGACTTGCCGGCTGCCAGCTCCTGCACCGGGTAGCCGCGGTACAGCAGCGAGTTGGTGTCCGGATTGACCTTCGACACCGCGGTGTAGTCGACCGGTACACCGGCGAGACCCTTGTAGATCTCTTTGTCCTCGAGCATGCTCACTCCCTCAGGTTTCCTTGAATCCAGTCTTACAACGTGAAGTTGAAAACGGACTCATCGAAACTGTTGTATCCCGCGTAGTCGTTGAGCTCGTAGAGGCGCGCACGGGTCTGCATGTTGGGTACCTCGCTATTCAGGGAGCCCTCGGCCACCAGGGTGTCGAGGCCGCGCTCGGCGGCGCCCATTGCCAGACGCAACAGCGACACCGGATAGATGACGATGTTGACCCCGACGCCCTCGAGCTGTTCGGTCGTGAAGAGTTCGCTCTTGCCAAACTCGGTCATGTTGGCGAGCATCGGCACGTCGATTGCCTTGCGTACGGCCTCGAACTCTGAGAGGTCCTTCATTGCCTCCGGGAAGATCGCGTCCGCGCCGGCATCCACCAGGGCCTTCGCACGGTCGATGGCCGCCTGCAGCCCCTCGATGGCGCGGATGTCGGTGCGCGCCATAATGAGTAGGTTGGGATCGCGGCGGGCGTCCGCCGCTGCGCGGATGCGTTTGATCGCCGTGTCGGAGTCGACGACGGCCTTGCCATCCAGGTGGCCGCAACGCTTCGGGTTGACCTGGTCCTCGATGTGGAGCCCGGCGACGCCGGCATCCTCGAGGGTCTGCACGGTGCGGGCGACGTTCATGGGCTCGCCGAATCCGGTGTCCGCGTCGATGAGGGTCGGCAGGTCGGTCATCCGTGCGATCTGGCCGCCGCGTGTTGCGACCTCGGTGAGGGTGGTCAATCCGATATCGGGCAGGCCCAGGTCGGCCGCGATCACGGCACCGGAGATGTAGACACCCTCGAAGCCCTTCTCCTGGATGAGCGGGGCGCTGAGCGGATTGAAGGCGCCAGGGAATCGGAGGAGCTTGCCGCTGGCCAGTTGCTTCCGGAAGGCGGCACGCTTCTCGGCCGCCGGAACGCGTGAATACAGCATCAGAAGATCCCCTTCGGATTCGTGATGTCGGACAGGTCGGTGACGACGTTGAGGCCGCCGAGTTCGTTCGCCTTCAGCTCTGGCAGTCGCTGCGCGACGTCGAGGAAGCGCTCAATCTCAGCGGCGGGCAGCACACCCTCGGCGAGGGTGCGGAACTTCTGGATGTACTGCGGTCGAGCGAACGGGCGCGCGCCGAGCGGATGCGCATCCGCAACCGCGATCTCGTCGACGACGCGACTGCCGTCGGCGAGGTCGATTTCGATCCGGCCACCGAACGCCTTCTCCTTCGGGTCGAGCGAGTGGTAACGACGAGTCCACTCGGGGTCCTCGGCGGTCGAGATCTTTTGCCAGAGCTCGACCGTGTCGGGGCGACCGGCACGCTCGGAGGAGTACGAAATGTTGTGGTCCCATTCGCCATCCTGAAGCGCCACCGCGAAGATGTACGGGACCGAATGGTCGAGCGTCTCGCGGCTGGCTTTCGGGTCGTACTTCTGCGGGTCGTTCGCGCCCGACCCGATCACGTTGTGGGTGTGGTGGCTGGTGTGCAGCACGATCCGCTGGATATTCCTCGGATCCCGAAGTGCCGGGTTCTCGTTGCCCATCCGGCGCGCGAGGTCGATCCAGGCCTGGGCCTGGTATTCGGCCGAATGCTCCTTGGTGTAGCTGTCGAGGATCGCGAGCCTCGCCTCGCCGCGTTCGGGCAGCGAAACCTCGTAGTGGGCGTTCGGTCCGTCGAGCAGCCACGCGATGACGCCGTCCTCGCCCTCGTAGATCGGAGTTGGACTGGTTTGGCCGCGCATCGCACGGTCGACCGATTCGACCGCCATCTTGCCCGCGAAGGCCGGTGCGTGAGACTTCCAGGTGGAGATCTCGCCCTTGCGCGACTGGCGCGTGGCCGTCGTGGTGTGCAGCGCCTGCCCGATGGACTGGAAGATGATCTCGGTTGGTAGGCCGAGGATCGTTCCGATTCCCGCCGCAGCGCTCGGCCCGAGGTGGGCGACGTGATCGATCTTGTGGGCGTGCAGACTGATCGCCTTGGCGAGATCGATCTGCAGCTCGTAGCCCGTGACGATTCCCCTCACGAGCTCGGTTCCGGACTTGCCGGTGTGCTGTGCGACGGCGAGGATCGGAGGGATGTTATCGCCGGGGTGCGAATACTCCGCGGCGAGGAACGTGTCGTGGTAGTCCAGCTCACGCACCGCAACGCCATTCGCCCACGCCGCCCACTCCGGGCTGGTCAGCTCCGCGCTGCCGAAGACCGTCGATCCGGACCCGCCCCTGGAGACCGGATGCGCTGCTGCCTGCGACCGCGACGCGATGATCGGTCCGCGGCGAAGAGACGCGGTCGCCACGCTGGCGTTGTCGATGACGCGGTTGACGACCATGTCGATCACCGCGTCCGTCGGGTCCAACTGCTCGGAGGCGACGGCGGCGAGCTTCCAGGCCAGCTGGTCTTCCCGCGCGAGGTTCTCGTCGCTGCGGTACATGCGGACGGGATGGAGCTTCATTGCGGTGTCCTATCGAAGTCTTCGCCGTAGCGGGCAAATGTATACAACAGACACCATATTAGGCCAAAGCAAGCCCAGAGTGGCGTGTTTGTATACCTTCGGCGAACGAATCGCCGTCGAGAACCGTGAACGAGCCAGCTCTAGCGAGTGGCGGCAGGATCCTTCACCGAGTCGAGCAAGGCCATGAGCGTGAAGGTGCCTATGAGACCGCGCGCCGCCGTCTCGCCGATATCGGCAATCGCTCCGAGTTCGGTCGGAGTGAGCTGTGCGTTCGCGAGGACCTTGATTGCGTGAAGCTGGTCGGCCGTGTGGGGCATCGATGCGAGGTCGGGCCAGCGACGCAGCTTGTAGCGCAGCGAAGGGTCGACCCGGGTGGCCAGCGCTTCCGCACCTACTCCGACGCGCCAAAGCAGTGGTTCGATGTAGCGCCCGGCTACCGCAGGGGTTGATGCGCTCCCGCGCGGCGCGGCGTTCACGACCAGATCGACCGGATGAGCGGGGAAGCTGTCCAGCGACAAGTCCCACCAGTAGGTTCGTTGGGCCATGTCGATGGTGATCGTCGGAATTCCGGCAGCGGTCGCTGTCACAATATTGTCGCCGGCGGTCAGGAGGGCGCGCATGAGCTCGCTCCAGTCCGGGCCGTTCGGGATGGCGTCGTCGGGCTCGGTCTGAGCCGTAGCGGACTTCGCTCCGAGCGCGAGTTTTGGATCAGCGGTGGGCTGTGGCATGGGTGGCGAAACGCGGTTCGCAGCACCAGCCGCCAGTGGTGGGGGCGCCTCATCCCCGGCCCACTGCAGCGGCGCACGCGGAGCGGAGTTGGGTCGTGAACCCTCGGCGCTGGCCGACGTGACCTCCGTGGTCCAGTTCCGGCTATCCCACCAGCGGAGGTCGGCCTGGCCGAGCGGATCGGCGTACCAGCCTTCGCGCCGTGTTCCCTGATCTGTCATATCTGAAGCGCCTCCGGGTGCGCACGTAATTCGAGACGTGTCTACCGACAGAGCGACGCGGGTAAGGGCGGGTTCAATTCCTCGTGGGGACGAGGTGGGTATTGGTAAAAACGTTCGGGTTTCTGGGTCGGTTACAGCCTTTTCGTATTCACGCGCGCGCGAAATCCCCCACTCGGGGGTGGTAGGGCGGGGATCCGCGGAAACGCGCGACAGAACGCTCTGTTTGTCCCCCCTATTGGGTGAGGTTACGTATCCTCTGGCAGCGACGCGAGGACGTTCGCGAGGCTGTTGTGCAGGTGAACGGCGGTTGCGGATGCGGCGAGCGCCTCGTCCTGCGCGAGGATCGCATCCACGATCAGGATGTGTTCGCTGGTTGCGCGGCTCAGGCGATCAGCATTCGAGTGTGCGCTGCGTCTCACTCTCGCGAGGTGACCACGCAGGTCGCGCAGCGCGCCCTGCAGGTAGACGCTGGCGGCGGCTTCATCGATTGCGACATCGAGTGCGTCGGCGAGGTCGTACGGGCGTTCCTCCGCGGGTGCGCGATCACCGTCTTGGTCGCCGCCGACGAAGTCTTCGCGCAGCGCCTCGAAGACAGTCGCATCCCTGCGCCGTGCCGCGAGCCGTGCCGCCTGGGTCTCGAGCGCCTCGCGCAGTTCGAACAGCTCGACGATGTCGCGGCGGGACAGGCTGGTGACGACCGCCGTCCGGCCGGGGCCCGTACGTACCAGTCCCTCCGCGATGAGCCGCGAGAGTGCTTCGCGCAGCGGGGTGCGGGAGACGCCAAGGCGCTGCGAGGTTTCGACCTCGCCGAGGGGAGTTCCGGGCTCGAGCTTCCACTGGATGATCTCGTCCCGCAACAACTGGTAGGCCGACTCGCTTGCGCGCATGGCCGTACTTTACCTTGTATACAATCGAGGACTCGAGGTCTCCCGGACCGAATTCGCGCAAGAATTTCGAGTCGCCCGAACTGGTGACTTGGCCGAAACTGCATCCGAGGCTAGGCTTTTGAGGTCCGTTACCCGTTCGTGATTATTTGTCGCGTGCGAATGGACCGTCCCAGCCCGCCAGCCGCGTCCCGCGGCCCGCGCCACGGAAGGAGCCCTGGTTGTCGAATCTCGACCCGTTCGACCAGCTTGGGCTCGGCACATCACCCGTCAGACGACGAGACCTCCGCGAACGGTCGACCGGTCGATCTCGACGGGCCGCTCGCAAGCGAGCCGAAGCGGACCGTCGCCTTCGCAAGGCCGTCAAGTCCTCGGTTTCGAGCAAGCCCGAATCACGCACGGCCGGCAGCACGCGGCCGCCGAAGAAACCAGTCGGCAAGCGGATCGCGAAATTCCTGGTGTCAGTGGTCGCGCTTTCGCTCGCGGCGGCATTCGCCATTGCGACGGCGGGATCGCCACTTCTCTTCTCCTCCGCGTCAGCAACTGCCCCGGCGGCGAAGACGAGCAAGGCACCCTCGACGATCAACGGTCAACACGTGACGGCGACCGCCGGCCAGGAAGCCACGATCTCCCGCGACTCCGTCGCAGCCCTGTCGGCCAAGGAACTGTACTCGATGGAGGTCGGCGGCCTCGACTACACGGTGAACAACTCGGGCATCATCCGCTGGCCGTTCAACAGCGCGGTTCCGCTCGGGGACCACTTCGGATACCGTCCCGCCCCGTGCAAGGGCTGCTCGACGTTCCACAAGGGAACGGACTTCGAGACCGGGGATGGTGCCCCGATCTACGCGGTCGCTGCGGGCACTGTCACCATCAGCGAGAAGTCGGGTTCGCTCGGACAGCACGTCGCGATTTCCCATGTCATCAACGGGCACGCCTTCACGAGCATCTACGGCCACATGCGGGCCGGCTCCGAGGTGATGCAGGTTGGTGATGTCGTCAAGGAGGGTCAGGTCGTCGGCTTGACCGGATCCACCGGTGAGTCCACCGGTCCGCACCTCGACTTCGAGATCGACGTCAACGGAATTCCGATCGACTCGTTCGTCTGGCTCAAGGCCAACACCGCGCCCTAGCCGCGTCGGCCTCAGTCGGCGTCGGTCATCCAGATGGTCGTATTGGGCGGCAGTTCGTCGAGTGGTCGATCGAGCCATGGCCGCTCGCTGAACACCAACGGCTTGCCCGCGGGGAGGCGGAGCGGCTTCGTTCCGAGGTTCGAGATGACGGTGATCGTGCGAATCGCCTCAACCGTGAACGCGAGAGCGTCGTCGCCGTAACCGTCCAGCCAGGTTAGTGTGCCGAGGCCGAACTGGTTGATGCGGCGCAGCTCGAGCGCGCGCCGGTACAGCGAGAGGGTGTGCGTGTTGGTGGCGTACTCGTGCGCCTCCTGGGGTGCCGGCTGCTGGTCGCGAGCGAATCGCGCCCAGCTCTTCGGCTGCGGGAGCCACGACGCTCCGTTCGGCGAGAACCCGTAGCCAGGCGCATCCGCCTCCCAGGGAATCGGGACCCGGCATCCGTCGCGACCATAGTGGAGGGGAGAGTGCTGGCGGAAGAAGCTCGGATCCTGCCGGGCGGAGTCGGGAATCTCGGTGTCCTCGGGGAGTCCGAGCTCCTCGCCCTGGTAGAGGTAGGCGCCACCCGGGAGGGCGAGCATCATCAGCGTCTCGGCGCGGGCGCGTCGAAGGCCCAGCGCCTCGTCCGGTTTCGGTTCGGTGCGTGGGCCGACGCCGGTGCCTTGCGGCGGAGGCGGGTTCATGCCGAGTCGGCTGGCGTGGCGCAGGACGTCGTGGTTGGAGAGCACCCAGGTCGCCACCGCTCCCACCGCGTCGAATGCCTCGATCGACGTCTCGATGGCCGTCCTGATCGCGGGTGCCGACCACTTGGCCTCCAGGAAGGTGAAGTTGAACGCCTGCTGCATCTCGTCAGGGCGCACCCAGTTAGCGAGGTCGCTCAGCGGTTCGACCCAGGCCTCGGCGCAGAGCACGCGATCGGGGCCGAATTCCTGCAGCACCGTGTGCCAGTCCCGGTAGATCTCGTGCACGCCGGGTTGGGCCCAGTACGGGTATTCGACCGTCGCCACCGAGCTCGGGTCGGCTGGCGGTGTGAAGTCGGGCAGGCCTTCCTTCTTGGCGAGCCCGTGGGCAACATCCACGCGGAAGCCGTCGACGCCGCGCCGGAGCCAGAAGCGGAGAATCTCGCGGAACTGTTCGCGCACCCACTCGCTGGTCCAGTCCAGGTCGGGCTGCGAGACGTCGAAGATGTGCAGGTACCACTGCTCCGGTGTTCCGTCGGGGGCGGTCAGTCGCTCCCATGCTGAGCCGCCGAAGACGGACAGCCAGTTGTTCGGCGGAAGCTCGCCGGTCGCTCCCTTGCCGTCGCGGAACAGGTAGTGCGTGCGCTCCTCGCTGCCCGGTCCGGCGGCAACCGCGGCGGTGAACCATTCGTGCTGGTCGGACGTGTGGTTGGGGACGAGGTCGATAAGTACGCGCATCCCGAGCCGGTGGGATTCGGCCAGGAGATCGTCGAAGTCGCCGAGCGTGCCGAACCGCGGGTCGACATCGCAGTAGTCGGCGACGTCGTATCCGGCGTCCTTCTGCGGGGATGTGAAGAAGGGCGACAACCAGATCGCGTCGAGGAAGAGGCTCTCTAGCTCGGGGAGTCGCTGGGTGATGCCGGGGAGATCACCGAGCCCGTCGCCGTTGGAGTCGGCGAACGATCGAGGGTAGATCTGGTAGATGGTCGCGCTGCGCCACCAGTCGGAAGTCTTGACGTTGTCTGTCACTGAAGAAACCCTATGGGCAGACCCAATCCTTACGGAAATCAGAGGGGGATGGACGGCCGTCGGCGGCGGGTGATTGCATGG
>JAUZFP010000136.1 GCA_030838475.1 Actinomycetota bacterium | reverse complement strand
CCGAGCATGATCACCACCAGGTTCGGGTCGTTGTAGGTGTGCAGGAACGAGAACATCGCGTTCAGCGAGTACTGCACAGACTGCCCGTAGAACTGCTGCACCGTTGCTGGATGCTCCCACACGGTGTCGGATGACTCGCTCTCGGCAGGTTGCGGGTCATAGACCGACCCGTTGCCGACCGCGGACCATGGCACCATCTGAGGCAGCGGCGCCCAGGGGGTGTGAGAAGAAACGAAGTCGATCTCGGCCATCACTGGCTGGTGCGGGCCGGCCAGTTCGTGGTCGTAGAAGTACTGCCACGTGTACTGGTCCGGCACCTGGGCGTAGCCAAATTTCGGACCCGCATAGCCGACGTTGTTGGCGTTGTAGAGGGTGTCGTAGTGGTAGAACGACGTGCCGAAGCTCCACGGCTGGGTGTCCGAGGGGACATCGCTCACGGTGCGCCAGCCGGCCTGGCCGAAAGCGTCACTGAGGGTGAATCGTTTGCTGCGGATGACGTCGCTGTAGATCGGCGCCTTGTTCACCCACAGCCCGGTCTGGAGCGTCGAGTGCGCGAGCCAACTGAGGCCGCCGAAGGTCGGCGAGGTGAGCCACGCGCTCTGGTCGCTGTATCCGTCTGCCGTCAGTTGCGATTGGCCCTGAGCCAAGACTTTGTCAACGCCGCCCGAGAAACTGGTGCCCTGCACCGCAACCTGGCCGTAGCTCTCGACGAACGCGATGACGACATCCTTGCCGCGCAGCGAAGTGAGCAGGTCCGAGGTCGGAACCTTGGCGTATGGGTCGGTCTTGACCTCCTCGGGGAGCTTCTGCTGCGCGGTGAGTGACGACGTCGCACGGCTCGAGGCCGACGTGATCGCACCGATCGAGGCGGATGCGGCGACCGGCTGGCCGGCGACGAGCTGGGCTCCCACGAGCAATGCGACGACCCAGACTGCGACCGCTGCGCCTGCGAAGACTCCGCCCCTGGTCCGGTTGCGTCGAACGGCGGCATCCACCCGCAGGGCCGCCCACGCCATGCCAAGAATGGTTCCGGCAGCGACGATAGCGAGCAGGATCAGCACGAGAATCGCCGCCGTCGAGCCGATGGAATCCCGCACGACGCCGTACCCGTCGCCAACCTGCGGCCAGTCTGTCGGGTCGAAGTGGATGTCGAGAGCGTATTCGAAGGCGGCATCCAGTCCGGCGAGGGCGAGCGCGAATGCCACGAAGAGCCCAAAGATCGCCGAGACGACGATGCGCAGCGGTCGCCACGGAATCAGCGCAAGCAGTACGACGACGATCAGGGATTCAATCGGGATTCGCAGCAGAGCCAGGGTGGATCCGCTCGCGGTGACGCCCGGGATGAGCGGTACGACGACCATCAGGACCAGCGCCACCACGAGCGATGGCGTGCCTCGCCAGGCCTTTCGCAGGCTCATCGGGTCTCCTGGCGGGTGGTGTCGAGGATGTCCTCCACCGTCTCGTCGCGCTGGTACGGATCGAATCGATCGGAGAGCGCATAGCGCAGCAGCACGACATCGTCGATCTGCCGCACCCCCGCGAGAGTCGCCCGGTGCGATGCGGACCACGGGAAGGCCGCGGGTGTCACAACCCGCGGCGCCCGAGACTCGCCGACGAGGATCGGGGCGATGACGAGGTGAAGCTCGTCGGCGAGATCGTCGGCGAGGAACTGGGTGAGGATGCTGCCGCCACCCTCAACCATGAGTCGGTGAACGCCTCGGCGGGTGACGAGGTCCTCCAGCAGCGCACCCATCGTCACGCGGTCGGGCAGTCCGACCACCGTGGCAATCCCCCGGAGCCGGTCGGTGAGGCGGCGAGCGCGCCCGATCGGTGTGTACACGATCTTCTGGACATCCCCCGTCGTGAAGAAGGATGCATCGGGGTCGAGATCACCGCTTGAGGTCACCGTCACCTTGATGGGCGAACTGGGCAGCCCCGCTGCGGCGCGAGCCGCCTGCCTGTGTTCGCTGCGCACCAACAGGCGCGGATTGTCGCGCCGTACGGTGGATGCGCCGACCAGGATGGCATCGTTTTCGGATCGCACCAGGTCGACTCGGTCCAGGTCGGCGGCGTTGGAAAGTACGAGCCGTTCCGGTCCGGAAGTGTCGAGGTAACCGTCGATCGACATTGCGCAGCTCAGGGTGACGTACGGACGGTCGCTCATGCGTTGACCTCTTCAATCAGGTGTTCGGTGATCTGTTCTTCGGACGGCTGCGCAGGCATGCGCCGTGGGCGGGCGACCTGGATGCGGTCCGCAAGGAGAACGGCCGCGCCGGGCAGTAGTGCGATGGTTGCGAGCAGGCCGAACGCGGCGGATGCGGCCACTCCCGCGCCCGCGCCAAGGCCAACGACGGCGAACGCCGATGCGGCGGCGCCCTCGCGCGGACCCCAGCCGCCCACATTGACGGGCAGAGCAGCGGCCGACAACACGACCAAGGCGAGCGCGACCAGCTCGGCGGGGGATGCGTGAACGCCGGTCGCGAGGCAGGCGACGACGAACACCATCGTGTGCGACGCCACCACAACGATCGAGGACGCGACAATCTGCGCGGATCTGCCGGGATCGCGGAACAGCTGGCGGAGCATCCCAAGCTCGCGACGGAGGAATAGGCGTCCCCGAGGGGATATCGCCACGATCGCGACGGCGATCACAACGATCGCCGCGACGCCCCCGATGATCCACCCGAGGCCGTGAAACTGCGAGGTCAGGCCGAGCGACGCGAGGACGACCGCGGTGAGCGCGAACTGGACCACCTGACCGGCGACCCGCTCGGTGACGACGGCGCGAGCCGCGAGGGCGATGTCGCCAGACCGTAGCCCGTGTTGGTAGGCGCGATGGATGTCTCCAACCACACCACCGGGCAGCACCGTGTTTAGAAACTGGGAGCGATAGTAGGCGGCAAACGCACCCCGCCAGGACAGTTCGAGGCCGAGTCCGGCCGCGACCACTCTCCAGCGCCACGCCGCCGAGGCGGTCGCGATCCCCGTCAACAGGACGGCGGCGAGGACCGGCAGCGGCGACACCGAGGTCAGCCCATGGATGAACGGCCCCGCACCGACCGTTGCCACAATGGCGACGATCACAATCACACCGGCCGCGATCCGCACCCATCGCCGCACGCGTGGGGATATCGACCTCAGGCCCGCCATGCGAGCACATCCTCGTGGTGAACGACGACGCATAGTTCGCCCGATGCCAACTGATCCCGGCGTCGCGCGCGATAGTCGCCCGCGAGTCCACCCAGCTCGGGCTGCTGTTCGACGGCCGCGTCGAGCCACCCGTCGAACCACTCCGCGATCAGTGCGCTGTCGGCCGGCGTCAGCGTCCACGGGGTGCTCGCCGTTCGTACTCGCCATCCGGCGGTCGCAAACAGGTGGCCAACAACTCCGACCGCGTCGGGTCCGAGAAGCGAACGCCCGCGGACGTTTCGGCGCTGGTGCGCGTTGAACGCGTTCGCGAAGAGCTGGTCCGCCGGGTCGGGCGGGTCGAGGTCGACGCGACCCGCAACCGTAAGACTGAAGAGCACGGGCGCGCCGATCTCGACGCACGCGTCGACGATGATCCCGGCCTCGCGTGCGGTGATGACGTCGAGCAAGGCCGATGCGACGACGAGGGTCGCGCCAGCAAGAGTCGAGGGGTCCAGGTCCTCGAGCTCCTCCACGCTGGTCCTGCAGACCACGGGCAGTCCGGCCGCGTCGACGATGGGACGGGGATCGCGATGCCCGAGGATGCCGGCGTCCGCGTCGTGAAGAACCCAGCGTTGCGGTCCGCTCAGCAGCGGCGCAAGCCACCGCATCATGGCACCCGAGCCGCTGCCAAGGTCATGGACGACCTGCCGACCGGCGGGCAGCAGCGCGGCGGCGTCCCGCGCCAGTTCGGCAGAACGCGACCGGTCGTCAACCTCGGCACGAACCAGCAGCCATGCCGGCGCGACCTGCGGCAACGCGCTCATATCGTCTCCAGCACGCGGTCGACCCGATCGACGGTGTCGGCCCACCGTGGGACCGTCAGGCTTCCCAGTTCGGCCTGATGCTGCAGGCGAGAACGGAGGGTGGGTTCGGTGAACCACCTGCCCAGCGCGTCGGCGAGCGCGAACGGGTCGTCGGGCGGCACGAACAACGCTCCTCCACCCGCAATTGCCTCAGGGATTCCCCCGACGTCGCTCGCGAGCACCGGAAGGCCCCGGCTGCGCGCGTCCGCTACAGCCATGCCGAAGCTTTCTGCTCGCGACGGCGCCACGAGCAGTCCGGCTCGCTGGTACGCACGATCGAGGGCGGCTCCGTGCAGCACGCCTGGCATTCGGATGCGGTCGCCGAACTCGGACGCGACCGCCGTGATCCGGGCGGCATAATCGGGGTCGACCAGGTGGGATCCGACCAGTGTGCATCCCCACGGATAGTCGGCGAGGAGACCCAGCGCCACCAGGAGAATATCCTGACCCTTGTGTGGTGCGATCGCGCCGACGCAGAGCAGCGCGCGATGATCGGCTCCGGTGAGGCGTGTGGCTTCGCGGGAACCGGGCTGTGCGACAGTCACCCGGTCACCGTCGACGATGCCCAGCCGAACAAGCTCACCCGCGGTCCACTCGCTCGTCGCAATGACCATGCTGGCGGAGCGCAGCGCCCGGGTTTCGGAGTTCACCAGATCGTCGATTGCGCCCGGGATGCTGGAACTGATCATGTGCGCGATGATCACCACGGGGATGCGGGTCGACGCCGCCTCGACCGCGTCGGGTGCCCATCCGGCGACGAGCCCGTCGACGAGGACGATCCCGTCCGAAGCTACGGCGGCGATGGCTGCGGAGGCCGAAGCCCCGTCGGCGACGGGAGCCATTCGCAGCATCCAGCCGCGTGCGGCCAGCCCCTGCCGCAGTTGGCGATCGTAGATGTTTCCCCCGCTGACGCGCTCGGGATCGTCGATTCCGTCCGGCAGGACAAACCAGACGTCGCGCTTCCGCGTCACAGCGTGACCCGATACGACGCCCAGGCGATGTGTGACTCGTGGAGTGTGACCGCGAGGGCGGTGAGGTGCGCCGGCGCAAACCGGGCCTCGCCGGCCATAGTCGCGAGACGGTCACCGATCAGTTGGCAAAGCCGTTCTGTCGTGGTGTTGACGCCGGTGAGATCGGGTTCGTCATCCAGGTTCCGGTAGGAGAGGGACGCGGTGATCTCCTGCAGGGCGGCGGCGGCAACTCCGATGTCGATGACGATGCCATTGGAGTCGAGAGTGTCCGCCTCGAACGAGGCATCGACGATGTAGGTCGCGCCGTGCAGCCTCTGGGCGGGTCCAAAGACCTCCCCCTGCAGGCTGTGGGCGATCATGATGTGGTCGCGGACGGTTACGGCAAAGGTCATGACCTGCTCCAGTTGATGGTGTGACAAAGGCCGCCGAGGCTGCCCTCGGCGAGCGCGGCCATGACGGCCGGCAGTTCGGTCCAGCCGGAGTTGCCGCCGAGCAGGCTGTCAAAGGCCTCGTCTTCAAGCAGTCGCAACGCCAGCTCCAGCCTTTGGCGCCGGGTGCGCCGGTTCCGTCGCGCCTGTGCGACCTCGCCCACCTGGCTCGCGCGCAGGGTGAGCCGGCGGGAGTGGAAGTCGGCGCCGAGTTCGACCTGCACCGGTTTGCTCCCGTACCAACTGGCGACCACCACCTCGCCGTCGGTTGCGGCGATCCGCAGCGCAACCGCGAGTCCGTCGGCCGTTCCGCTGGCTTCGATGACGATGTCGTAGACGGAACCCGTGTTCGCGGGATGCGTGAATCGCACCCCGAGCTCGCCGGCCAGCGCCTGCTTTGCGGGATCGATATCGATGAGGGTGACCTCGACGCCCGGGACCTGCGCCGCCAGCCGGGCGATGGCGGCTCCGATCATCCCGGCCCCCACGACGGCGATGGCGTCACCCAGCCGCGGCGCGGCATCCCACAACACGTTCACCGCAGTCTCAACGGCACCGGCGAGGACCGCACGACGCGGTGGAACCCCGACCGGCACAGGGACGACGGCATCCTCGGGAACGACGAAGGCGGACTGGTGGGGGAACAGCGTAAACACGGTGCGCCCGACGAGCGCGGTCGGTCCTTCCTCGACCACACCGACGTTGAGGTAGCCGTACTTCACGGGGAACGGGAATTCGCCATCCTGGAACGGTGAGCGCATCCGCGTCCACTCCGACTCCGGAACTTCGCCGCGCACGACGAGACCCTCCGTGCCCCGACTCACCCCCGTGTATATGGTGCGCACCAAAACCTCGCCGGAGCCCGGCACCGCGAGAGACTGCGGTCGCAGCTCGCCAGCGCCGGGACCGGTCGCCCAGAACGCGCTGGCGCCGTCGCGAGTGGTCGGCAAACGGAGGTCGGGGGACGTTTCGACTGCGGAGGCCATACTGGTTAAACGGAGGCGACATGGCAAAGGTTCAACTCCTCCCGTGGTTGTGGGGGGCGATCGGCGTCGCCGCACTGATCGCGATGCTCGTGCTGACACCGCTATCGCTCGCCGGATTGCTTGCCGGGGTGGCCTACGTTCTCGCGTCTACCCTGCTTCTCTCGGTGGGAATCGCTCGCCGGGGGATGACCCGCCTCGGGGCGGCCAACGCTGCCACTGCCACCAGATCGCTGCTCGTCGGGTTGGTCACCTCGCTCGTGGTGACATCCTTCACGCAGCCCGTCCCCCTGCCGTTGCTGATCGGCCTGGCCGTTGTGGCGCTTCTGCTTGACGGTGTCGATGGCTGGCTCGCTCGACGCTTCGGGGCGGAGAGCCCGCTCGGTGCCCGCTTCGACATGGAGGTGGACGCCTACCTGATGCTGGCGCTGAGCGTCTTCGACGCCCGCGGCCTCGGCTGGTGGATTGTCGCGATCGGGCTGATGCGCTACGCCTTTGTCGCGGCCGGGTGGGTGCTGCCGTGGCTGCGTGGCCAACTGCCACCCCGCTACTGGCGCAAGATCGTCACGGCGGTGGCCGGTATCGCTCTCACTCTCGCCGCGACGGGTTGGGTTTCCCCGCCGATCGGGCAGATTGCTCTGGGCGTCGCCCTGCTGCTCCTGATCGAGTCGTTCGGCCGCGACGTGATCTGGCTGTTCCGTCGTCGGCGCTCATACCGAGCGAGTCACCTCCAGCGTCTCCCCGCGGAACGGCTCGAGCGCAATCTCGACTGAGGGCGTCCCAATTCGACACAGTTGCGGATGGGGTGGAACCATTCGGTAGCGTGTCATCCGTGATCACCACCGTCATTGCCGGCAATCCGAAGCCGCTGTCGCGCACCCTCGCCGCGGGTGTAAGACTTGCCGAGCTCATCACGGGGAAGGCCCCGGACAACGTCATCGATGTCATCGCGCTGGGGCCGGGGCTGCTCGGCTGGGGTGATCCGGCCGTTGCGGAAGCGGTTGCCACCGCGAAGTCCAGCGATCTCCTGATCTTCGCCTCGCCGACCTACAAGGGCAGTTACACGGGAGTGCTCAAGCTCTTCCTCGACCAGTTCGAGACCGCGACCGGGCTTGCCGGGTCCGTCGCGGTGCCGCTCATGCTGGGCGCCGGACCGGGCCACGCCATGGCGCCGGACCTGCTGCTCAAGCCGGTTCTCGTCGAGATCGGCGCAACCGTTCCCTGCCAGGGCATCTACCTTCTCGACGGGGCTGCGGATGAACCCGCGTCGTCCGCCAAGTGGCGCGAGCGTTGGACCCCCGAACTCCTGCGCGCGGCCGCCGCGTAAACACCGCGCCCCGTGCGCACGGCATGCTTGGCGCATGGCAACACTCTTTCAGCGCTCGACCATCGGCGCCCTCCTCGCCGGAATTTTCGACGGCGACGAGTCCGTCGGCGAACTCCTGAAGCGCGGGGACTTCGGCCTCGGAACGTTCAACGCCCTCGACGGTGAGATGGTCGTCCTGGACGGCAGTTGCTATCACATCCGCTCGGATGGCAGTGCCGAAGTCGCCGACGCAAGCAATCACACACCGTTCGCCGCCGTCACCCGTTTCACCGCGGCGCATCGGTTCACCGTCGAGGATCCGACAACGCGCGCGGACCTCTCACGTCGGATCGATGAGGCCGGTCGAAGCGCGAATATCACGATCGCCGTCCGCATTGCCGGACGATTCTCGAGCATCACGACGCGAACGGTCAGCGCGCAGACGAAGCCCTATCCATCGCTCGAGGAAGCGAGCAGGAACGAAACCGAGATTGAACTTCGCGGGGTCGAGGGCACCCTGGTCGGATTTCGTACACCCGAGTTCGAGCACAGCATCGGCGTCGCCGGATATCATCTGCATTTTCTCGACAGCACGCGAACTCGAGGCGGTCACATGCTCGACTTCACCCTCGCCCACGGCGAGGTCGAGCTCATGGAACTCACCGAGATTCACCTGAGCCTTCCGACCAGCGGCGCCTTCCTCACAGCGGACCTCGACCCCGAGGATGGCGCGGCCCAGATTCGCCATGCCGAGGGCAACTGAAAGTCCTTATCATGGGCGAATGTCGACAACTGACCCCGATGCCCGCGCCGCCCGAGTCGGTGCCGTCCTCCGACCTGTCGCCCTAGTCGGGATCGCGATCGGCGTGTTATGCGGGCCAGTGATCGCGATCTACGACTGGAACTTTCCGGCCGCCGCGCAGAACGGGGTGGGACCGTTCCTGATCTTCCTCTTCGTGTCGGTCGGCGCCGGCCTGCTCGCCTACTACGTCCCCGGGAAGCGCAGTCCGCTGGCAATCGCCGCGTACGTGGTCGCCTATGTCGGCGGGCTTTTCCTGGTGCTGACCTCGGGGCTCGTGTTCAACGAGAAAAACGCCACCGACATCCGCAACAGCCTGATCGTGGTGGGAGTTATCTATGCCGTCGCGATCTTTCTCGTCGTCCTCTACGCGATGCGCGACGTCAACGCAAAGGAAACCAATGCAAACGGTGTCGACACCACAGCCACGGTGACGGCCGCGGGCGTCGACGGGATGGTCAACTACGTCCAGCACCAGCGATTGACACTCAAGTTCACGGATGACATGGGAGTCGACCGCTGGATCCATGTCGGGCGCACCGGCGGCGGGTACAGCGTTGGCGACACCCTGCCGCTGCGATACAACCCGAAGTATCCGGGGCCGCAAACGAGCAATCGTCGTCGGGTACTAACGGCCGCTCTACGGTGTCGGTGTCGGGTCCGGGACCGGCACGCTTGGCGGAGCAGGGGCAGGTGTCGGTACCCCGGTGGAACCCGCAGGACTCCCGATCGCCTTTCCGCCCTTCACGAGCGAAGGATCAGGGGGCGCGAACGCCGGGGCCGGGCCCAGATACCGATCAACGTTCGTCATCACGGCGCGAAACACCTTGTGACGCAGAAGCGCTGCCTGGGTGCCCCCGACGGAGATTTTCCGCAGCTGCTGCGAGCCCGAGATGTTTCCGATCCAGACGGCCGTCGCGGCCTTGGTCGAGGACGCGACGATCCAGGTGTGGAGTGAGTTGTTCGTCGTACCGGTCTTGCCGAGGAACGCCGTGCCGTCGTTCGGGTTCGCAGACGATCCGGTTCCGCCCTTCATGACGCCCTGAAGCGCGAGTGCCGCCGTGTTCGCGATATTCGCCGGGATGGCCTGGTGGCAGTTCGCGTTTTGTGGTCCGAGATCCTTGCCGTTCGGGCCGATGAGCTTCTCGACCGCGACGGCTGAACAGTAGACGCCCTGGTCGGCGACCGCGGCGAATGCGGCCGCGAGCGTCTCCGGCGCGAGCGTGTTCTCGCATCCTCCGATGACGCAGGACGGAAGAACGCTCAGCGGTTGGCCGGTCGCGTTGTGGACACCGAGAGATTGCGCGACGTCACGGATGTCACACAGGTCGAGCTTCGACGCCATCTGCAGGAAGACGGAGTTGATCGATCGCGCGGTCGCCGAGAGGATCGTCGTCGACCCCTGCTCGTTCTGGTCGTTCTTGAAGGTATACGGCGGCCCGCCCAGCTTCTGACCACATGCCGTGAAGCTGGACATCGGGATGGACCGGACGCTCGCGTTGAACGAGTCGGTGAGTTTGTGCCCCGTCATGAGCCAATCGAGCAGCGTGAACAGCTTGTACTCTGAACCGGGCTGGAACCCGCTTGAGCCCCCGTTGTCGCGATCGACGTTGAAGTTCACCGCGGTCGACGTGTAGCCGCCGCCGTTCAGGGTGTCGTCATAGGTCTTGTTCTCGGCCATGACGAGGATCTTGCCGGAGCCCGGTTCCACCGTCGTCACCGCTCCGCCGAGATTGAACCGGGTTTCGGTTGCGGGCACGAGCGAGCTGAGAATGCTGGTTGCGGCATCCTGCATCTGCGTGCTGAATGTCGTGTACACGTCGTATCCGCCGATGGCCCATGACGCCCGTCGGGCCGCCTTCGTCTTGCCCAGCTGGGTGAGGTTGTCGACGTCGTTCACGGTGTAGTCGCAGATCCAGCGGTAGGAGACGGCGGCCGCGAGGCAGCCGCTCTGGACGACCGATGGCTGCAGGAACTTGGCATCGACCGGCGTGGCCTTCGCCTCGACATACTGTGCCTTCGTGATGTCGCCGGCGGAGTACATCTGGCCGAGGATGAAGTTCCGGCGATCTTCGTTGGCGGCGTAGTTCGCCTTGCTGCCGAGTGAGCGCACGGAGGGATCCTGCACGATGGCGATCAGACTCGCGGCCTGAGCGGGCGTGACCTTGAGCGCGGTGGTGGAG
Source organism: Actinomycetota bacterium (assembly GCA_030838475.1). Lineage (GTDB taxonomy): Bacteria > Actinomycetota > Actinomycetes > Actinomycetales > Microbacteriaceae > Galbitalea. Next base: position 34,671 of record JAUZFP010000136.1, on the reverse strand, counting down.
AAATATGCCTGTGCCGCCGCCTCGACGCCGTAGTTGTTTCCGCCGAAGTTTGCGATGTTCAGGTACGCGTTGAGAATTTGCTGTTTCGAGTATTCCTTCTCGATCGCAATCGCGAGTCGCATTTCCTTGAGTTTTCGGGGCACCGTGTCGGCCGTGGCCGCCTTGTAGGCGGCCTTTCGTTCGGCGACCGTCTTCAGTTGCAGCGCATCCTGGGTCTGGATGTTGCGGACGACCTGCATCGCGATGGTCGACGCTCCGCTCTGAACGGAACCGCTCCCGACGTTCGTCGCGGCGGCACGCACGATGGCGGACACGTCCACGCCGCCGTGCGAGTAATAGTTCTTATCTTCCCCATCGACGGCTGCCGCCTTCAGGTACGGCGAGATCTTGTCCCAGGCGTCTGCCTCGCGATTCTGGTCGTACACGGTGGCGATCTGCACCGGTCCGGACGGACCGTTCGCGAAGATGCGGTTCCGCTGAGGAAGTTGGCCAATCTCAATCGCCCCGGGCAGGCTCTGGAAGATCCCTGCGCTCTGGCCGACGGTGATGCCTGCCATGGCGAGCGGGGGCGTGATGGCGACTGTGCACAGGATGCCGGCGATAACGCTGAAGACAACAATCCCGATGATCGCCTGCACCATCGTCGGCGTCTGTCGGGATGGCGCAGCCGATTCGATCGGGTGCCGCCAGTCCGCCATGCCAATGCCCGGGGGCGGCACATCCTGCCAACGCACTGCCCTAGACGTACCTGTCTTCGCCACGATATGACGATAACTTGCGAACCTGAGTGAAGTTAGGACTTGTAAATTCAGGTAGTCGGAGTTATTTCGCGCGCGCCACCGGCCGACGCGGTCAGTCGGCCGCGACGATTTCGAGCAGGGCGGTGCCGTAAGCCTCGAGCTTCTTCTCGCCTACGCCGCTGATCTCCCCGAGCTGGTCGAGGGTCTGCGGCTTCGAGAGTGCAATGCCCCGCAGGGTCGCGTCGCCGAAGATGATGTACGCGGGCACGGATTGTTCGCGGGCCACGCCAGCCCGCCACTCGCGAAGCTTCTCAAACAGCGGTGCCGCCTCCACCGGAACGGTCGCAGCGATTGCCGTCTTCTTTGCCGACTTCGGCTTGCGTTCGGGCTCGCGCCGAAGGCTGACCCGACGAGATCCGTCGAGTACGCCACCGCTCGCTTCCGTGAGCACGAGGGTTCCGTAGCCGTCCGAGTTGACCCCGAGAAGACCCTGGGCGAGGAGCTGCCGCACCACCCCGCGCCACTCCTGCTCGCCGAGTTCACCGCCAATGCCGAAGGTCGAGATCGAGTCGTGGCCCTGCTGTTCGATGCGCGCGTTGCGCTTGCCGAGAAGGATGTCGATGATGTGCTGCGCGCCAAACTTCTGGTTGCGTTCGCGCTGCAGCCTGACGACGGTGGACAGCAGTTTTTGCGCCGGAATGGTGCCGTCCCACCCCTCGGGTGGGTTGAGGCAGGTGTCGCAGTTGCCGCACGCGGTCGACGTCTCGCCGAAGTAGGCGAGGAGCTGCACGCGTCGGCATTCGAGCGTCTCGCAGAGCGCAAGCATTGCGTCCAGGTGCTGCGAGAGGCGCATCCGATGGGCACGATCCCCCTCGGATGAGTCGATCATTCGCCGCTGCTGCACGACATCCTGCAGTCCGTAGGCGAGCCAGGCTGTCGAGGGCAGCCCGTCGCGACCGGCGCGACCGGTCTCCTGGTAGTACCCCTCAACGCTCTTGGGCAGGTCGAGGTGCGCGACGAAACGCACATCCGGCTTATCGATTCCCATGCCGAAGGCGATGGTCGCGACCATGACGATGCCGTCTTCACGAAGGAAGCGTGACTGGTTGCGCGCTCGAACGGACGAGTCGAGCCCCGCGTGGTAGGGGAGGGCCGGGATCCCGTTCTCCACCAGGAACTCTGCTGTCTTCTCGACGGATGCGCGCGACAGGCAGTACACAATGCCGGCGTCCCCGGCATGCTCGCTTCGGATCAGGGTGAGCAGCTGCTGCAGCGGCTGGTTCTTGGGCTCGATGCGGTACTGGATGTTGGGCCGGTCGAAGCTGGAGACAAACTGCGCCGAGCCGCCCAGGTCGAGCCGACGGACGATCTCCGTGTGGGTCTGCTCGGTCGCCGTCGCGGTGAGCGCGATTCGGGGCACCGATGGCCAGCGCTCGTGCAGTACCGAGAGCTGCAGGTAGTCCGGGCGGAAGTCGTGGCCCCACTGCGAGACGCAGTGCGCCTCGTCGATCGCAAACAGGGCGATGTTGGCTCGGTCGAGCAGATCGCCGGTGGAGTCCATGCGCAGCCGCTCGGGCGCGAGGTAGAGGAGGTCGAGTTGACCGGCGAGAAACGCGGCCTCGACGCGGAGGCGCTCCGTGCCGTCCTGCGTGGAGTTAAGGAACGCCGCGCGCACCCCGAGTGCAGACAGCGCATCCACCTGGTCCTGCATGAGCGCGATCAGCGGCGAAATCACGACTCCGGTACCCGGACGAACGAGCGCGGGAATCTGGTAGCACAGCGACTTACCGCCGCCGGTCGGCATGAGAACGAGTGCGTCGCCGCCGCCGATGACCTGCTGGATGATCTCCGCCTGCTGACCGCGGAAGGAGTCGTACCCGAACACCCGGTGCAGGATCTCGAGCGCGTCGGTGCTCGCGGCGGGTGCGGTGTCGATAGTCGTCATGGTGTCAGAGCACCCTAACGCCGGGTGCCGACTTCATTGCGTCGTCGGCCGACAGGAGCACCATGTCATTGCTCAACGCCTGCGCGACGAGCATCCGGTCAAAGGGGTCCCGATGGTCCCAATCGAGCGCCCCGGCGACTGATGCGTGATCCAGGGTTACCGACAGCGCCTCGAATCCGAACTCGGCCACCACCCGACCGACATCGTCGTTGAAGTCAAGCTTCTTGATGCGCTTCTTCGTTTCGACCTCCCAGGCCGTTACCGCGCTCACATGGATGCTGTTGGAATCGTCGAGGATCGCCTCTACCCATCCGGCACGGATATTCGGACTTGCCTTTGCCCACCAGAGAAACACATGGGTATCAAGCAGCAGTCGGCTCATTCGCGCGTGCCGAACAGCCGTTCGATCTCTTCCTCGGGTGCAAACCAGTCGATGTTCGCGAGCGCTGTCCACTGCTCGCGATTCGGTCCAAGGTCAACGGAACCGGGCAACGGCCTACGCTTCTTCGGTTCCACCGGCACGATGCGGAAGGTGGGTTTTCCGTGCTTGGTCACGACGAATTCCTCTCCCGCGGCGGCGCGATCGCCGAACTCGGAGAGGTGTGTCTTCGCCTCGTACAAACTCACGGTCGTCTGGCTCACGACCGAACTACTCATAGCCTCATTGTCGCAGAGTTTGGTCAATCAGACCAAAAGTTATCCACAGCTACCCGACGCGGTCGTAGGCCTCTCGGAGCCAGCCGAGGAGTTGGTCATCCAGCTCGGCGCCATCGAAGAGCTGGACCCGGTGAGTGCACATGGCGTTCCAGTTGCCGGATGCCGCGAGGCGGTCGGTGACCGGTTCGCCCTTGAGCTTCAGTCCGACATCCATTCGCGTCGCGGTCGTCGCGACGATCGCGAACTTCTTGCCCGCCCGGACGATACCGATGTAGGTGTCCGTCGGCTGCAGCGCAACACCCGTTCCGAACTTCATGACCTTCGACATCAGCTCGTCCCACGTCAGCTGCCAGACGGCCTTCGGTCCGAGGAAGAATCTGTCGATCGCCTCCTCCTTGCTCGGCTGCGGAAGAAGAGTCTCCCGGAACACAGAGATCAACGCCATGGAGTGACCCGGTCCGAGGTCGTAGTCGTCCTTCAACCATTTCTGGATGGGGCCGGCCTTGATGTCGCCGGCGAGCAGACCCTTCTCGGCCGCGATCTTCTGGAAGTCCCCCGGGTCCATTCCGGTCTTGGCTTTGATCGTGTCGATGTACGCCTGGAAGGTCATGCCAACAAGTTACTCGCGGGGCACGATGCCACCGACTGTTTACCTAAAATCGGAACAATGGAGACGCGCCGAACTGTGGACCCATCTGGCACGGCGTGTTGCGATTCTTCCGAAGTTACGCGAGCACTTCCACTTCGACCGACTGTTTCACGCGCGCCCGCTAACGCTTCTTCGCCTTGAGGGACTTCTCCATGGTGGGCGCGGTTCCGGATGCGCGCTGCTCGCGGTAGTACGCACGCGCTTCGTCCTGGCGAATCGCCTCCGCACCGGTCGCGATGTTGGCACGCAGGTGCTCCGGGCCGTAGCCGAACGCATCCACGAGGTCCTGGGCGTGCGGACGAACCCGCGCGATGAGCCGATCGAGATAGGCGGTGACGGCCTGGGCGCGCTGGGGCGACATCCGCCCGTTGATGAGGTACCAGGACAGGTGCTTCTCGAGCAGGCCGAGGCCGAAGATGTCGCGCAGCCGGGTGAGCACCTGGCGCGTGCCGTCGTGTGTCACCTCGTCGAGGGCGCGAGTGAACGCCTCCCACTGCAGGAGTTCGGCGTGCGCACGGGCGGCCTCGATGAGCTCGTTCTGCTGCGAGTTGAAGAGGTCGGCTGCGGCCTTCTTCGACAGCTTCGACGCGGGGCGCAGCCGGGCGGCCAGCTCGGCGACCATGCTCGCAACCCGATCCGTGAGCAGTTGGCGCTGCGTCTCGGCGTCGCGAAGCTCCTGAATACTGCGCGCCGTCGAACCGAAGTCCCGAACCCGCTGGCCCAGGGTGCGGAGCCCAGCACCGTGATAGGCCTTCGCGGCCGTCTGGGCCACGGCGAACCGAGCGAGCGCCGCACTGTCCGCGCCCTTGAACTGGGCGGCGTAGTCCGACAGCAGGCGCTTCGCGACGAGCTGGAGCAGGATGTTGTTGTCGCCCTCGAAGGTGACGTAGATGTCGAGGTCGGCGCGAAGCCCAGTGAGCCGGTTCTCGGTCAGGAATCCGGCCCCGCCGCACGCCTCGCGCGCCTCCTGCAGGATGTCGAGGGCGGCCCAGGTGGAGAGCGGCTTGAGCGAGGCGGCGAGGGTCTCGAGATCTTCGCGGTCGGAGTCCGTGTTTGCGGCGCCGCTGAAGACGGCATCGAACTTCACCAGGAACTCGTCGTGCGCGAAGTTCATCGCGTAGGCGGTGGCGAGACGCGGGATCAGGCGACGCTGGTGACGGCCGTAGTCGAGGATGACCTGCTCCTCGTCGCCCGGACCCGCGAACTGGCGGCGCTGGTTGCCGTAGGTGATCGCGATCGTGAGCGCCATGGCCGAGACCGCGGTCGCCGCGCCATCGAGCGAGACCCGACCCTGTACGAGCGTGCCGACCATGGTGAAGAAGCGACGGCCTGGACTGTCGATGGCGCTCGAATACGAGCCGTCCTCGGCGACGTCGCCGTACTTGTTGAGCAGGTTGGTCCGCGGCACCCGCACATTGGTGAAGTGGAGTCGGCCGTTATCGATGCCGTTGAGCCCGCCCTTGAGCCCGTCGTCCTCGCCGCCGATGCCGGGCAGGAAGTCGCCCTGCTCATCGCGGATCGGAACGTAGAAGCAGTGCACGCCGTGGTTGACGCCGTTCGTGATCAACTGCGCGAACACAGTCGCCGCGGTGCCGTCCTGCCCGGCGTTGCCGAGGTAGTCCTTCCACGCCGCACGGAACGGGGTGTTGATGACGAACTCCTGGCGCTCCACGTCATAGGTGGCCGTCGTGGCGATGGATGCGACATCCGACCCGTGTCCCGTCTCCGTCATGGCAAACGCGCCAGGAACCTTGAGGCTCATGATGTCTGGCAGGAATCTGCGGTGGTGCTCCTCGGTACCGAGCTGAAGGACGGCGGACGCGAAGAGCCCCCACTGCACGCCGGACTTGATCTGCAGCGACGGGTCGGCGGCGACGAGCTCCTCGAAGCCCGTGATGTTGCCGCCGTTATCCTCTCCGCCGCCCAGGTACTTGGGGAACGCGCGATGCACCGCTCCGCGGTCAACGAGGAGCTGGAGCTGGCCGCGAGCGCGGGCACGCTGCTCCGCGAGGCTCTCGCCGGGGACGTTATGGAGGGCCGGATCCTTGGCCATTTCGCGCGCACTGCGACGGATGTCCGCCCAGGTTCCCAACAGCTGCTCGCCCAGGCTGGCAACGTCCACGGATGCGTCGGAACCGGTTCTCGCCAGTTGCGCGTCGACCTCCGCCTCCACACTGAGGGTGCGCGGCTCGCGTGTGATCTTTTCGCGGGGTGCGACGTCAACCATTGGTCCAACTCCTTGCTGGCCCTTCGACTTGTCTCAGGGACCGAATTCATTCAACGGTAGGCATCCTCACGAACATCGACCAATCCTTGAGCCAGGAGCTACAAAGCGGCCGGGATCGACCCCCTCGCCGGCTGTGCGTATCGGCAATCGGCAACCCAGTACCGTTATGGGGTGCTCCCCCTCGTCGTGCTCATCGGGATGTCGAGTGCGCTCGTCTTCGGCTCGGCCGACTTTCTCGGCGGACTCGCATCGAAGCGAATCAGTTCGATTCGGGTAACCGCGATCGCTGCCGCCGTTGGGCTGCTCCTGTTGCTGGTCGCCTACCCGCTCGTTGGTGGGCACTGGTCGGCGAGCGCCCTCCTGTTCGGCGGGCTATCCGGTGTCAGCGGGGCCCTCGCCATCTCGCTCCTCTACGCCTGCCTGGCGATCGGCCCGATGAGCATCCTGTCGCCCGTCACCGCCGTCGTGTCGGCGATCGTTCCCGCGGGCATTGGCATCCTTGTCCGCCACGATCACTTCGGGGGCCTCGGCTATGTCGCGATCGGTCTCGCGCTCGTTGCCGTCGTCTTCGTCGGGTTCGTGCGAGACGCGCGCGCGGTGCGACCGACCGTGCGTGGACTGGCGATGGCCGCCCTCAGCGGAGTCTTCATCGGGCTCTTCCTCGTGCTCATCGACCTGACTCCGAAGAACTCGGGACTGGTTCCGCTTATTGCCAATCGCGCGGTCAATACGACGATCATGTTTGCCGCAATTGGCGTGATCGCACTGGTCGCGCGACGCCGTGGCGCGACGTCGACGACGGGGGGCTGGCGCCCGGGCATCCGTCTCGCAATTGCCTGCGGAATCGTGGATGCGGTCGCGAACTGCGGGCTGCTGCTCGGCATCCGGCTCGGCGATCTCACGGTCATCGCGGTCCTGACCGCGTTGTATCCGGCCGGCACGATCATCCTCGCCGCGATCGTCCTTAAGGAACGGATCGCGCTCGTCCAGTACTTCGGCCTCGCTCTCGCCATCGCCGCTGGAGCGCTGCTGGCCGTCGACTGACCGGGTATATAGTTAACACACAGCAACTAATTCCCCGGCGGCCGATGACGACGCCTCACTAAACTGGAGGCCTCTTTCGTGGCTGAGAAAGCTGCCCGCAAGGGCGCGTTTCACAAGGATCACCCGCGCTACAAGTGGATCGCGCTGAGCAACACAACGCTCGGCATTCTGATGGCGACCATCAACGGTTCCATCGTCCTAATTTCCCTGCCCTCGATCTTCAAGGGCATCAAGATCAACCCGCTCGACCCGGCAAACACGAGCTACCTGCTCTGGATGCTGATGGGCTACATCCTCGTGACCGCGGTGCTCGTCGTGAGCTTCGGACGACTCGGTGACATCTTTGGCCGAGTCAGGATCTACAACCTCGGCTTCGTCATCTTCACCCTCGCCGCGATCGCCCTCTCGCTCGACCCGCTGACCGCGGGCGGTGGCGCGCTCTGGCTCATCCTGTGGCGCGTGGTCCAGGCGGTCGGTGGCTCGATGCTGTTCGCGAACTCGACGGCCATCCTCACCGACGCCTTCCCGGCCGACCGCAGAGGGTTCGCGATCGGCCTGAACCAGGTCGCGGCGATTGCCGGAACGTTCCTCGGCCTGATCGTCGGCGGCATCCTCGCCTCGGTCGACTGGCACCTGGTGTTCATCGTGAGCGTCCCGTTCGGCCTCATCGGCACCGTCTGGGCGTACGTCTCGCTCCACGAGACCAGCTCGCGCGATCCCGGCGGAAAGATCGACTGGCCCGGGAACATCATCTTCGGCGTCGGTCTGACCGCCCTACTCGCGGGCATCACCTACGGCATCCAGCCCTACGGCCACAGCAGCCAGGGCTGGGGCAACCCCTGGGTGATCGGAGCCATCGTCGGCGGGGTCGTGCTGCTGGTGTTCTTCGTGCTGCTCGAGTTGCGCGTCAAGCAGCCCATGTTCGACATGCATCTCTTCAAGATTCGAGCGTTCGCCTGGGGAAACATCGCCGGCCTCGTCGCCTCGGTCGGTCGCGGTGGCCTGCAGTTCATGCTGATCATCTGGCTGCAGGGTATCTGGCTTCCGCTGCACGGATACTCGTACGAGAGCACTCCGTTCTGGGCGGGTATCTACCTCCTGCCTCTGACGATCGGATTCCTGGTGTCCGGGCCGATTTCCGGATCCCTGTCCGATCGTTTCGGCCAACGCACCTTCGCGACGACGGGCCTCCTGATCGTCGCGGCGACGTTCATCGCGCTGCTGCTCATTCCCGTGAACTTCAACTACTGGGCCTTCGCAATCATCACCTTCCTGAACGGCATTGGTTCCGGAATGTTCGCAGCGCCCAACCGAACATCCATCATGAACTCGGTCTCGGCGAGGTCGCGAGGGGCAGCCTCGGGCATGACCGGCACGTTCCAGAACGCGGGTAACTCGCTGTCAATCGGTGTCTTCTTTTCGCTCATGATCGCTGGCCTGGCTGCCACGCTGCCGAGCGCCCTCTTCAAGGGTCTGACGGCGCACGGCGTCTCGCAGCAGGCGGCGACCGCCGCGGCCGCGTCTCCACCCGTTGGCAACCTGTTCGCTGCGTTCCTCGGCTACAACCCGATCAACGCCCTCCTCAAGGAGGTCGGGGTTAATCCGGCGTCGTTGTCTCCCGCCGACCTGTCGGCTCTCACCGGGAAGTCCTTCTTCCCGGCGTTGATCTCGCAGCCGTTCCACTCCGGCCTGGTCATCGTGTTCGTGACCGCCGCGATCCTGTCCATCATCGGCGCCGCGGCATCCGTTCTCGCCGGGGGCAAGTACATGCACGTCGACACGGTGCAGGTGAAGACGGTCAGCGAGAAGACACCGACGAGCGCCGAACTCAGCGACGTCTAGGCTGACGAGCGATGAGTGAGATCGCGCCCGACTCCGTTCCCGCGCGACTCGCGCTCGTCGTCGGACGGCTGAACCGGCGGCTGGCGCTGGCTCCGGGCGGTCTCAGTCACGGGCTGCTGACCGCTCTGGCCGTGGTCGCGAAACGCGGCCCACTGCGGCTCGCCGAGCTCGCGCAGCTCGAAGGTGTCTCCGCGCCCGGTGCGACCCGCATCGTCGCCGAACTCGAGACCCGCGGGCTCGTCGGCCGAACCGTCGATCCGGATGACGGGCGCGCGTTTCGAATCCAGGTCACGGACGCGGGCGCCGACGCCATTCTTCGGGCACGCGCCGCGCGCGCCAAAGTGGTCGCCGAACTGCTGGGTGGCCTCAGTCCTGCAGACCTGGACGCAATCGAGGCGGCGCTGCCCGCGCTCGAGAAGGTGATCGAGAAGTACTAGCTGCTATTTCTTAGCCTCGGTCATGAGGCGCCCGTGCAGTTCGGTCGTGAGCCGGTGGATCTCCTTCGTGAGCTCGGTATTGGTCATGAGCTCCTTCTCCTGGGAGACGAAGTCGTGGTCGGCCTTGGCCTGCGCGAAGCTCGCCTGCCGGTTCTGGGCGATCATGACGAACGTCGACAGGAAGATCGCCTCGAGTGATACCACCAGCGTCAGTGACGGCCACGGGAATTTCTCCAGCCAGATCATCCACACGGCGAAGATGATGATGTGCGCGTAGACGAAGCGCATCGATCCGGCGAAGGTCGTGATCGCATCCGCGATGCGAAGCTGAAGGCTCGCAGCCCTGTGTTCGGCCTCCTGCAGGACAACCGGGGTGTGGGCTTCCTTGAGGATGGTGGACGGAAGGGTCGAATGGTGTCGCTTGCTGGGTTTCGGTTTGGCGGCGGTGTCGGGTGCACTGGTCATGGTGGCTCCTTAGGTCAGAACCATCATGCAGCCACCGGGGGCCGCCCGCCGCCCGCCCGTTACTCAACTATCGGGATTTTTGATACTCAAATGTAGATACCGGGATCGGTGTAATCGAGTTCCGGTAGCGGAGTGCTCGCTCGCGGCCGGACCACGGCAGGGATCCCGGTCAGCACCGAGTACGGCGGCGCATCCGTGACGACCACCGCCTGGGCACCCACGATCGAGTGGGCACCGATGGTAATGGGACCGAGGAGCACCGCACCGGTGCCGACGACGACATCATCGCCGAGGGTCGGATGGCGCTTCTCGTTGCTGGATGTTCGGCCGCCGAGCGTGACGCCGTGATAGAGCATCACATCGTCCCCGATCTCGGAGGTCGCGCCGATGACCACGCCCATCCCGTGGTCGATGAAGAACCGTCGTCCGATCGTCGCGGCCGGGTGGATCTCGACGCCGGTGAGAAAACGAACGAGCTGCGAGTGGATGCGGGCGAGGAGTCGCAGTCGCAGGCGCCAGAGCAGGTGCGCCCAGCGATAGCCCCAGATCGCGTGCAGGCCCGAGTACGTCAGCCAGATCTCGAATCCGTACCGCGCCGCGGGGTCGCGACGCTTGGCCGTCGCAATGTCTTCGCGGGTTCGGGCGAACAGGGCCATCGCTGCCGACTAGTCGGCGAGATGTTCGTAGAGCACGGTCGAGAGGTAGCGTTCGCCGAAACTCGCGACAATCACCACGATCGTCTTGCCCGCATTTTCCGGTCGTTGTGCCAGCTCGACGGCGGCCGTCACTGTCGCGCCGGACGAGATGCCGGCGAGGATGCCCTCCTCGACGGCGAGCCGGCGGGCCATGTCCACGGACTGCGTAATGTTGACGTCGATGACCTCGTCGTAGACGTCACGGTCGAGGATGTCGGGGATGAAGTTCGCTCCGATGCCCTGGATCTTGTGCGGGCCGGGCTCGCCGCCGTTCAGGAGCGGGGATTCCGCTGGCTCGACCGCGACCACGATCACGCCCGGCTTCTGCTTCTTGAGGTAGTGCCCGACGCCCGTAATCGTGCCGCCGGTGCCGATTCCCGCGACGAAGATGTCGACCGCTCCGTCGGTGTCAGCCCAGATCTCCGGACCGGTCGTGGCCTCGTGGATCGCGGGATTGGCCTCGTTCGAAAACTGCTTGGCGAGGATCGCACCGGGCGTCTCCGCGACGATCTCCTCCGCCTTCGCGAGGGCGCCCCGCATCCCGTCGGCACCGGGCGTGAGCACAAGCTCCGCGCCATATGCGCGCAGCAGCATTCGGCGTTCCTTGCTCATGGTCTCCGGCATGGTGAGGATCGCCTTGTAGCCGCGAGCCGCCGCCACCATCGCGAGCGCGATTCCCGTGTTGCCACTGGTCGATTCCACGATCGTTCCGCCCGGTTTGAGTGCGCCGGACTTCTCGGCGGCATCCACGATGGCGACACCGAGCCGGTCCTTGACGCTCGCCGACGGGTTGTAGAACTCGAGTTTGGCGAGAACCGTGGCGCCGGCGCCGTCGGTGACCTTGTTGAGCCGCACGAGCGGCGTCTTGCCGAACACCTCGGTGATGTCGTTGTAAATGTGAGCTGGCATGACAAATCCCTCGCGTCGAAGACTGACGATTTACCCGTGAACGAGCCTACGACCTGGCGAACAGGAGGGTGCGCACCGTGAAGAGCTGGCGCAGTTCGCCGTCGCTGCTGAGCGTCTCCACCCGAAGCATGGTGCTGCCGCGGCTCGGGTTCGATTTGGATGCCGTTACCGACTCGACCGTGATGCGCACGTGGAGTCGATCCCCGGGTCGCGTCGGGCTCGGCCACGAGAGTTCCCCGCCCGCGCCGATGGTTCCGCCCGCGAGCTCCGGACCCTGCGTGACAAGCAGTCGCATCGTGATCGCCGCGGTGTGCCAACCGCTCGCCGCGAGGCCACCGAAGAAGCTCGTCTTCGCGGCCTCGGGATCCGTGTGGAACGGCTGCGGATCGAACTGGGTTGCGAAGGCGATGATCTCCTCCGCCGTGATCGTCACCTCCTCGGTGACGTACTGGCTTCCGACAACGATGTCTTCGAGATAGAGGCTCACGAATCGATCGTGGCACGACAAAGGGCCGGGAACGTCGCGTCCCCGGCCCTTTTGTGTCAAGCAGACAGCTACAGGGCGGCGAGGTCCTCGAGGATGGCGTCGCCGGGAGCGGCGAAGTCAACAGTTGCCGTGATCTCGGCCCGGTCGAGCAGCTCGTCCATGCGACGACGACGTGCCTTCGGGATGAGCGTGACGACGGTGCCCTTCTTGCCCGCGCGACCGGTGCGGCCCGAGCGATGCAGGTACGTCTTGTACTCCTCGGGCGCATCCGCCTGGATCACCAGGGTGATGTCGTCGACGTGGATGCCGCGTGCAGCGACATCCGTCGCCACAAGCACCTTGACTCGCCCGCTGGTGAGCAGCTGGAGGTTACGGGTACGACGCGACTGGTTCAGGTCACCGTGCAGCGAGGTCGACGGGATGCCGGCGTCCTCGAGCAGGTCGGACAGCTCCTCCGCGAAGGCACGCGTACGAGTGAAGACCAGGGTCTTGCCCTCGCCCGCGGCGAGCTCCTCGATGATGCGGCGCTTGTCGCGCTGCTCGATGAGCAGCACGCGGTGGTCGATCGTTGACGACGCCTGGTCTTCGCCGGCGACCTCGTGGACGCTTGGGTTGGTCAGGTACTCGTTGACGAGCGTGGCAACGCCCTTGTCGAGAGTCGCGGAGAACAGCAGGCGCTGCCCGCCCTCCTTGGTCTCGTTCAGGATGCGCTGCACCGGCTCGAGGAAGCCGAGGTCGCACATGTGGTCGGCCTCGTCGAGCACCGTGATGGTGACCTCGCTGAGGTCGAGCTTGCCCTGCTCGATGAGGTCCTCGATACGGCCCGGCGTGCCGACGATGATGTCGACGCCGCGCTGCAGCGCGCTGACCTGGCGGTACTGCGGAACTCCGCCGTAGATCTGCGTGGTGAACAGTCCGACGCTGCGGGCGATCGGCTGCACGGTGCGGTCGATCTGTAGCGCCAGTTCGCGAGTCGGGGCGAGGATGAGGGCGCGTGGCTTGCGACCCATCTGGCGGTTCTTGCCGCCGTTGTTCTCCATGAGGCGCTCGACGAGCGGTGCACCGAAGGCGATGGTCTTGCCAGAGCCGGTCTTGCCACGCCCGAGGACGTCGCGGCCAGCCAGGACATCCGGGATGGTTGCGGCCTGAATCGGGAACGGAGCCTCGGCGCCGAGGGCGGCGAGCTCGCGAACGATGTTGCCGCCGAGGCCGAGGTCGGCGAACGTGACGCCCTCGACATCCTTGGCCTGAATGGCGTCGGCCTCGAGGCGCTCGAGCACGACGTCGTCCTGGGGAGTGAAGGCCTTGTGCTCCCGGTTCGGGTAGAAGTCGCTGTCGCGACGCTCCGCACCGGTATTGCGCGGCGCGCGATCGGAGGTGAACTCGCGACGAGCCGGGCGCTCGGAGTTGTAGGACGGGCGCGCGGGACGCTCGCCGTAGGACGCGCGCTCGGAGCGCTCCGGGCGATCGTTGTTGTACGACGGTCGTGCGGGACGGTCGCCGTACGACGGGCGCTCGGTGCGAGCCGGACGGTCACTGTTGTACGACGGGCGCTCGGTGCGAGCCGGACGGTCACTGTTGTACGACGGACGCTCCGTGCGAGCCGGACGATCACTGTTGTACGACGGACGCTCCGTACGAGCCGGACGATCACTGTTGTACGAAGGGCGCTCCGTGCGGTCGCCGTAGGCGGGACGGGACGGGCGCTCGTTGTTCGAGCCGCCGTGGCCGTAGGACGGGCGCTCGGTGCGTGCCGGACGATCCCCGTAGGACGGACGATCGTTCGCGGGGCGCTCCGTGCGGTTCGGGCGATCCCCGTACGACGGGCGATCGTTGGTCGGACGCTCGGTGCGATTCGGGCGGTCGCCATAAGACGGGCGCTCACCGCGCGGCTGGTAGGCCGGCTTCTCGCGCGGGGTCCAGTCGGGACGGCGGTCGGTGGACGCCGGGCGTCCGCCATCCGCGTCGCGTCCACGGAACGGCTTGCGCTCGCCGGACGCGGCCGCTCCGGTCGCGCGCTGCGCGCGGTCTGAGGTTGTCCAGCGCTGCTTGGGCGCGGCGGTGCTGTCGGCGGCGCGGAATCCGCGGTGGCCAGCGGCCTTGCTGCCGGCCTTGCGGTCGCCAGAGGTCGAATTGGTCGCGCGCTTAGGCACGGACTTGTTGAAGGGAGGCATGACTACTTTCAGATATTGATTTACAACGTGCATGGCGCATTTACTGCGATGCGGCGCACGTGTTCAACAATTGAAAGAACAAGCACCACTGGAATCGGGGCGATCTTGACCCGAGCCGTCACATACATTCGTGTGATTATCACCAACGGATTCGCTGGTAAACCGGCCCGCAAGACTGACAAATCCCCTGCGCGAATGACGCGCTGTCTTGAGCCGACTACGCAACGCTACCCGATTCGCCGGCAATTCGCATATTGTTGCCGTCACTATGCGTGTCGTCTCGTCGTCGGCCGCGAGAGTTGTCGCTCTCGCGGCCCTTCTTGCGGCCGGGCTTGTGGTGGCCGGATGCGCGGCCCAGCCCACGCCGGCCGGTCCGCAGAATGTGCACCACGTTGTCGCCAAGCCGGCACTGGCCGCGCCCGTGCACATCACCGTCGTTCCGGATCTCAGCTACGGCATCGCGAGCGGTGTAGCGCTTCGTCTGGACATCTGCATGCCGACGACGGGTGCCCACGCCGCGGCATCCTCTCGTCCGGCCATTGTCGCGATTCACGGGGGCAGCTGGATGACCGGCGACAAGTCGGAGGCCGCCTGGCGCGGTATCTGTGAGTGGCTTGCATCGTCGGGCTATGTCGTCGCGTCGCTCGACTATCGGCTGGCGCCGACCTACCACTATCCGGATGAGATCAACGATGTCGAGAGCGCGGTCGAGTGGCTCCGTGCACCGATCCAGGCGAAGCGGTTCGACATCGATCCGACGCTGATCGGCGCGTTCGGCGGCTCCGCCGGTGGCAACCTCGCCGCACTCCTCGGCACGGCCGGGAGGGGCCCGCTCGATCGGGGCCACCGCGTCGCGGCCGTTGCCGAGCTGAGCGGCCCCGCCGACCTGACCGTGAACGGCGCGGAGGCACCACTGATCAAGGACCACGTGCTCTCCTACCTGGGTTGCACGACGTTCGCGTCGTGCCCCCAGGCAGTGCAAGCCTCGCCCGCCGACAACGTCGATTCATCCGACCCGCCCTTCTTCATCGGGCACTCACAGAACGAACTGATTCCGCTGTCGCAGTCGCTGAACTTCGTCACGCGTCTGAAGGCGGCGCACGTCCGGGTTACGTTTGTGACCATGCCCGGCACCCTTCACTCGATCGCCATGCTCACCCCGGCGCTGCGAACCCGGATCGTGGACTTCTTCCGCTCGACGCTCGCGCACCCGGCCGCGACGACAACAAACTCGTGAGCGCGACGATCGGCGTGGAGCCGCCGCGTCAGCCCGAACTCCTCGAACTCATGCGCCAGGGCGACGAATTCACCCTGTCCCTGTACCCGCCCGAGAGCAGTCACCTACTCGGCGTCGAGGAACTGGAGCGTCACGGGGTCACCGTGTTCGTCGCTCGGGACCGGGACGAGGCCGTGGGAATGGCGGCGCTCGTCGAACGCGGCGACGGCACCGCGGAACTCAAGCGGATGTTCGTTCCTCCGGCCGCCCGCGGCCGAGGTATCGCCGCCGACCTGCTGCGTTCCGTCGAGGACTACGCGGCTTCGCACGCCATCCACCTGATCCAGCTCGAGACCGGCCCGCTGCAGGAGTCGGCCATCCGCCTGTATGAGCGCAGCGGGTTCCTTCTCATCCCCAACTTCGGAAAGTACGTCGGGGACGACAACAGCGTCTGCTACGAGAAGGCGGTCCCTAGACCGTGACGGCCTCGGCCTCGTCCTTCGCGGCCGCCCGCCGGTCTTCCCTGCGTTCTTTCGCCCCCTCGACGAGGTAGTAGAGCACGGGCAGCACGATCAGGGTCAGCAGGGTCGAGGAAACCAGGCCACCGATCACCACGATGGCCAGCGGCTGCGAGATGAAGCCGCCGTGCCCGGAGAGACCCAACCCGAGCGGCAGCAGCGCGAAGATGGTCGCCAGCGCGGTCATGAGAATCGGGCGCAAACGACGGCTTGCGCCGTGGATGATCGCATCGCCCACCTTCATCCCCCGCACGCGGTACTGGTTGATGAGGTCGACGAGCACGATCGCATTCGTGACCACAATTCCGACCAGCATCAGAACGCCGATGAGTGACGCCACGCCCAGTGGAACCCCGGATACCACCTGCAGGATGATGCCGCCGGTCGCCGCGAAGGGGATCGACACGAGCAGCAGGAGCGGCTGGCGCAGGCTCTTGAATGCGGCAACCATGACGACGTAGACGATCAGGATGGCGGCGAGCAGCGCGAGACCGAGTTGGCTGAACGCGTCGCCCTGCTGTGACGTGAACCCACCGAGCGTTGCGGTCGCGCTCGCCGGCAGCGTCGTCTTGTCCACGGCCGTCTGCACCAGGGCGGATGCGTTACCGACGTTGTCCGTGCCGGGCACCGCCTCGATGGTGGCGCTGCGCAGGCCCTTAATCGTCGTGATGCTCGACGGACCGTTGACCGTCTTGACGCTCGCGAGATCCGAGAGCGGAACGGTCGTCCCCAGCGGGGTCGCGATCGAGAAGTTCCGCAGGGCGGCAATGGTCGTCGGGGCATCCGTGTTGCGAATGTAAATCGAAAGCGTGGTGTCGCCGACCACGACGCTGCCGCTCGAACTCGGATTCATGGCCTGGGTAACCACACTTCCGACCTGGAACTCTGTGAGCCCGTCGTTCGCCGCAGCCTGCCGGTCGATGACAACGGCGATGTAGGGCAGCGATGCGGAGAGGTTGCTTGAGACGCTGGCGATCCCCTTGACCTTGCCGACCTTTTTGATGAGTGCGTCGGAGGCCTTGCGCAGGTCCGCGTCACTTCCGGCCGTTACATCCACCTCGATGTTCGAGGAGGTCAGACCGGACGATGCGCCGGACACTGCGATCGTTCCCTCGTTCTTGATCGCCTTCATCTTCGCGGTGATCGTGTTCTGGAGAGCCTCCTGGTCCGCGGTTGTGTCCGTGGTTATGGAGTAGCTCGTCGAGCCGCCACCCGAGAATGCGGCGCGCAGTGAATTGCCACCGGTACCCAGCGATACCTGCACCGTATCGACGCCCTTGACACCACGAAGTACGCTTTCGACCTTCTTGGATGCGGCATCCTCGGCCTCGAGACTCGCCGAGCCGTTGAGCGTCTGTGTCACGGTCAGGGTGTTCTGGCCGCTGTTGCCGATGAAGTTGGTCTTCAGCGATGTGGCGAGGAGCGCGCTGCCGCCGAGGACAACGATGGCACCGATCAGAACGATGGCGGGGAATTTGAGGGTCCAACGGATGACCGGGAGGTAGGCCCCCTGCAGCCGCGTCGGTCGCTCCAGTTCATCCGTCGACGAATTGGTCACGGCCACGCGCCTCGCGGCGGGCGGGTCGACCAACGGACCCCTGAACTGCCGGTACAGGAGAATCAGCACGACAAGGATGCCGACCGGCACCAGGGCCCACAGCGCGACGGGGACCCAGCCGTCGAAGGGATGGGCGGCGTTCGCGCCGAAGCGGTTGATCACCGTGATCGCCAGGTAGACGGCGGCCGCGACCATCGCGACGATCACGACGGCAATGCCAACACCGGCCGCAATCGCGGCCGGGCGCTGCTGACGACGTGGGTCGTTGGGTGACCTGAGGAACCAGTACGCCAGCACCGGCACGATTGTCAGCGCGACGAACAGCGATGCGGCGAGCGCCATCGTGATCGTGAGGGCGAATGGTCGGAACAGCTCGCCCGTGAGCCCGCCGACCAGCGCGATGGGAAGGAAGACGGCCACGGTGGTGATGGTGGATGCCGTCACGGCCGTCGCGACCTCGCGAACCGCCGCGAGGATCGCCGGGAGTTTCTCCTCGCCGAGCCCGATGTGTCGCTTGATGTTCTCGATGACGACGATCGAGTCGTCGACGACCCGGCCGATCGCGATGGTGAGCGCAGCGAGGGTGATGACGTTGAGCGTGTACCCGGACGCCTGCATTCCGATGAATGTGATCAGGACAGAGACGGGGATCGAGATCGCGGTGACCAGCGTCGACCGGATCGAGAACAGGAAGACGAGGATGATGATGACGGCGAAGCCGAGACCGAGCAGTCCCTCCTCGGCAAGGCTGTTGATCGAGGTCGTGATCGAGGGCGCCTGGTCGGTGACGACGGTGAACTTCGTGTTGTTGCCGAGCTGCTTCTCGAGCGACGGGATGGCGTCGCGTACCTCCTTCGAGACCGTGACGGTGTTGCCGGCGGAAGACTTCGTGATGGAGATGGTCACGGAGGGCTTGCCGTTGACTCGAGAGATTCCCGTGATCGGGTCATCCACGCGCTTGACGGACGCGACATCCGAGAGCAGGTAGGTCTTCGGTGTCGTCACCGTCGTGCTGTGACCGGGGAACTGCGACGGCACCGCCGTCGTGGTCGTTCCGATGAGGGGGATCTGTGCCAGCTCCGAGACGGAGCCGATCCTCGTCCCGGACTGCACGGTGAGGGTCTTGCCGTTCTCCGTAATCGATCCGCTCGCGAGCAGGGTGCCATTGGCGCCGAGAGCGGTCTTGATTGACTGGACCGTCAGCCCGTCGTCCGCGAGGGTGGTGGCGTTCGGAGTGATCGTGATCCGCTGCGTAACCGCACCGAGAAGCGAGACGTTGCTGACACCATTGAGCTGCTTCAGGTTGGTGATCGTCAGGTTGGTGAGCTTCGAGGCCAACTCGTGCTTGTCCATGTCGCTGGTGACCGCCATCGAGATGATCGGAAAGTCCGTCGTCGAGAACGTGATGACCTGCGGGGTCACGTCGGCCGGGAGCCCGTTCGAGATCCGGTCGATGGCGAGCTGGATCTTCTGCTCCGACGTGGCGATGTCGGTGCCGTAGGCGAAGGACGCCGTCACCGTCGACGAGTTCGTGTTGGAGGTCGCCGTCGTGCTGTCCAGGTTCTCCACGCCCTGGATCGCCGTCTCGATCGGCGTGCTCACATCGTTGTTAACCACGGCGGGCGATGCCCCGGGGTATGACGTGACGATGTAGACCGACGGCAGCTGGATCGACGGGATGAGTTCCTGCTTGAGGCTGGTTAACGCGATCGCCCCGAACACCCCGATGACGATCGTCAGGAGCGCAATGAGGGCGCGATTGCGCAGGCTGAAGACAGACAGGAGATGCATAGGAACGAGTATCCCAGCGCCAAGCTGAGCGTCACGTACACCCTGGGGAGGACGTTCCTGAGCAAAGGGTGGGGATTTTTAGACCAGCGCGCCGAGATAGTTCTGGTCGGCGACGGCAAAACGACCGACCGTCTGCCACGCCCGAGCGAGCGCGTCCACGGCTCGATCGAGGTCGCCCACCGGATTCGAGAACGGGATGCGCAGGAAACGCTCGAACGCACCGTCGGTTCCGAATCGCGGACCGGCACCGAGGAGGAGTCCCTCGTTGCGGGCGGCGAGCGTGAGCTGCGAGCTCATTGGAGCCCCAAGGTTGACCCAGAAGGTGAGGCCACCGCTCGGCACCGGAACCTCCCACTCTGGGAGTCGCTCGGCCAGCGCCGCGCTCAGGTGGTCGCGCCCCGTGCGCAGCTGTGCGCGCCGCAGCTCGAGGATGGCGTCGTAGTCACCGAGCAGGTCGGCGACGATGAGTTGCTCCAGCAGCGGGGTACCCAGGTCACCGGCCATCCGGGCTCGAGCGAGCCGCTGGATGATCGGACGCTCCGCTCTCACCCACCCCACTCGGAGTCCGCCCCACAGCGACTTCCCCACCGATCCGATGAGAATCGGCCGATTGCCGGCGGCGCCGTGCGCCGCAAACGGCAGGGTGTGAGCCGGTCCGTCAATCGCCAGTTCGCCCATGGTTTCGTCGGCGACCAGAATCGTCCCCACCGAGCTCGCGAGTCCTACAAGCTTCTCTCGCAGCTCGTCCGACATCGTCTGTCCGGTCGGATTGTGGAAGTCGGGCATGAGGTAACCCAGGGTCGGATTCGATTGCCTCAGGACCTGCTCGAGCGTGCCCTCATCCCAGCCATCATCCGTCGACACGCTGACCTGACGAAGTCGGCCGCCCGCATCCCGCAGTGCCTCGATGGCGTGCGGATAGCTCGGTGACTCGACGAGCACGTTGTCCCCCCGGGACAACAACACCCGGCTGACGAGAGCAATCGCGTGTTGGGCACCGATCGTGACCAGGATTTCGTCGGCATCGGTGGCGAGACCTCGAAGCCGGTAGCGTTCGGCAATTGCCTCCCGGAGGACCGGAAGGCCGACGGTGTCGAATCCGCTGTTGCCGAGATAGGCGGGAAGCAGTTCGGCGGCGCGCACGGCTGCTCCCGCGACGCCCGGGTAGGCGGGAAGAGTCGCCTTGCTGAGGTCGAGCACGTCGGGGCGGTCCTCCTCTGGGGCTCGTGGCGCCGAATGGGGGAGACGCGCGACACTGCCGGAGCCCTGGGTGCTGGTGAGAAATCCGGCGTCACGAAGAAGTGAGTACGCGGCGGTGACGGTGGTTCGACTCAGCGAGAGGCTCCCGGCCAGTTCCCGTTCTGCCGGAAGTCGGGTTCCCAGTGGGATGCGACCGTCGAGCACGAGGAGGCGAACCCGATCGGCCAGCCCCGCATACGCCGGCCCCGACTCCAGCGCACGCCAATCACCCAGAAGTTGACTCAGGGACCGTGCCGACAGCGTCGCCATAAAGCCACTTTAGTCATATTGGCCCTATAACAAAAGGCCAATCATGCAATTGGATACAGGCATGTCTCCCGCATTTGTCCTGACCCGCCGCATCGTCCAGCTCCTCGTCGGCCTCTTCGCCTACGGGATCGGCATCTCGCTGATGGTGCAGGCCGGGATCGGGGTAGCCCCATGGGACGTCCTCACGCAGGGCATCTCGCACCAGACCGGGCTCGACTTCGGTCTGCTGACCAACATCATCGGCGTGGCCGTCCTGCTCTGCTGGATCCCGATTCGCCAGCGCCCCGGAATCGGGACGATCGCGAACGTGCTGCTGATCGGGCCGAGCGCACAGCTCGGCCTGTGGATCTTTCCGAAGCAGCACCTGCTCGGGCTCCAGCTGCTGTTCTTCGTGATCGGCCTGGTGCTTGTCGCCCTGGCGACCGGCCTCTACATCGGTGCACGCATGGGACCGGGACCGCGGGATGGCCTCATGACGGGCATCCACGCGCGGACCGGCTGGAGAATCTGGATCGTCCGCACCGCGATCGAGGTCACCGTCCTTCTCGTCGGGTGGGCACTCGGCGGCAACTTCGGGCCGGGCACCATCGTCTTCGCCCTGCTGATCGGGCCGATGGTCGGGGTGACGATTCCATGGCTACGGGTGCCGGGCGGGGCGGTGACCTCATCTGCCGCGAGGGCCGATGAGGTCGCCGCGACCTAGAGGTTGTTCGTCGCATAGTGCGTAAACGCGTCGCGTACGAACTCGGCGCCATCCAGGCCGCCGTAGTTCTTCGCGAACCGCGGATCGCCGACATACATGTCGCCGTAGCCGCGCAAACGCTGCGCGGTGATGGCGCCGCCGGTGATCTCGGCCGTCAGGTTCAGCCAGTCGACGTGGCGTGCAACGATTGCCTGGACGCTCACGCTTTCGGCTGACTCGCCGGCGTCGCGAGCCTTCTGGTAGTCGGCCGCGATCTCGGCGTGCTGCGCCCGGTAGGCGCGCTGCTCCTCCTTCGATTTCGACTTCCACCAGCGCTCACCCTTGCGGTAGGCGTCTGCGCCCCACGTCTCCTCGACCTCGTCCCGATACCGCGTGTGGTCGAAGCCGTCAAACATTTGTTCTGCCATGAGTTGTTTCCCTCCCTCCAAATTTCGAATTGTGAGCTCGACACTGGCGATCTGCCGATCGAGACGTTCCTTTTCCTTCGCAAGCCATTCGAGGTGAATGGCGAGCGCGTGGGCGCTGTCACGTTGCCCGTCCATGACCTCGACGATCGCGGGGATACCGAGCCCAAGTTCGCGAAGCAGCAGGATGCGCTGGAGTCGCACCAGTGCCTGCTCGTCGTAGTACCGATAGCCGTTCTTGCCGACGCGGCTCGGGACGAGTAGCCCAACGTCGCCGTAGTGCCGCAGGGTTCGCGAGGTCGTGCCGGCGAGCCGGGCGATCTCTACGATTGACCACTCCATGCGTTCCCCTTCCCGTTCGTATTCACGGTAGAGGTTGACGCAACGTCAATGTCAACACGAACTTTTGGATCTCATCTTGCACGAACGCCAGACGCGATATATCGTGAGTACAACGAGACGCGATATATCGCGAGTACGGTCATCCCCGGACGACCCCACGAGCAAAGGAAGAACAAATGGCTGAAGAGAAATGGCTCATCGAGGGTCCGAAGGTAATCGACCTCGGCCCGATTCGACGCCTCAAGGTCGCGCTGGTTCGCGGCCAGATCGATATCGTCGGGCACGACGAGCCCACCACCCGCGTGGAGGTGCACTCGGTGTCCGGCAAGGAGTTGCGAATCTCGCTCGATGGCGACTCGCTCGAGATCGACCACCCGCAGCTGCGCTGGGACAACTTCATCGACGTGTTCCGTAGCTTCTCCGGTTCCGCTCGCGCCGATGTGAGCATCCTCGTTCCGCGCGACGTCGCACTCAAGTTCGGCGTTGTCTCGTCGACCGGCCTCATCAGCGGACTGCACGCCGACGCGACCATCAGCACCGTGAATGGTGACCTGGTCGTCGACGACATGCGGGGCGAGATCACCCTCAACTCGGTGAGCGGCGAGCTCGCCGTGAGCAATCACGTCGGCAGGATCAATGCCCACACAGTCAGCGGTGACATCACCGTGTCCGGCGAGGTCGGACGCTTCCGTGCCGATGGTGTTAGCAGCGACGTCTTTCTCGACCTCTCCGGAAACCCCGACGAGATCCGGATCAACACGGTCAGCGGAAACATCACGGCCCGGCTCGACAGTGAGCAGGCCGCCGACTACCGGATCAGCACGGTCGGCGGACGGGTCCAGCTCGACGACTCGGAAATCTCCGGCATCCGCGGTACCTACAACGGCAAGTACGGAAAGCTGGAGCACTCCTGGCTGGACTTCCGTGCCAACACCGTGAGCGGCAACATTGCGGTACTGCACGCCGGCGCCGCCAAGGCGGCCAAGCGCAAGGCGGGAGCCAGGGGGCCAAAGGTATGACCCCGGTCTTTGGTCACGGGCACCTCCGCCTGTACCTTCTCAGCCTCCTCGACGAGTCGCCCAAACACGGCTACGAGCTCATCCAGGCGCTCGGCGACCGGTTCGGCGGAACATACGTCCCGAGTGCGGGCACCATCTATCCCCGTCTCTCCAAGCTGGAAGAAGAGGGGCTGGTGAGCAAGTCGGCCGACGGCCGGAAGACCGTGTACTCGATAACGGATGTCGGACGAGCCGAACTCCACGATCGCGAGAGCGAGCTCGGCGGCATCGAGGACGAGGTGACGGACTCCGTGCGCCGGCTCGCGAACGAGGTCCGCAGCTCCGTGAACGACGCGATGCGGAGCCTTCGGGCGGACCTTGCGGCAGCGGCGCGCGACGCGCAGGCCGAGTCCCGGGAAGCCGGCAGGAGAATTCGCGGCGACATCGGCGATGCCCGAGTCCAGAGCCGGACCAACCTGCAGGACGCGGAAATCCTGATCGCCGACTTTCGACACCAACTGCGCTCCGAGCTTCGGGAGTGGATGTCCCACGGCGACCTCGCGGCCGAGACAATCTCGGTGCTGAGGGGCGAACTCGAACGGGTACGCAAGGCCGTGACCGAATCGCTTCGCCAATCCGACAGATAGAGACCGGTTCATAACGGAACCCTTACGGGCCAGCGATCCAGTTGGAGCGCACTCCAGCGTGGAGTATGCTCGCCCCTCGTGACTAACGAAGCCCGGTCGCCTAAACGGTGGCTGATCGGCGAGCCACTGCCGTCAGACAAACTCGAGGGGCAGCTGCTCCCCAAATATCTCGCTTTACCCATTTTCGCCAGCGATGCGCTCTCGTCCGTCGCGTACGCACCGCAGGAAATGCTGCTGATTCTCCTGCTCGGTGGAACCGCGTTTCTGGCCTTCGCGCCGTGGGTTGCCGCGGCGGTCGTCGTGCTGCTGACCGTCGTCGTGCTGTCCTATCGCCAGCTGGTCAAGGCCTACCCGAGTGGTGGTGGCGACTATGAGGTCGCCCGCAAGAACATCGGTGAGGTTGCCGGTCTCATCGTGGCCTCGGCGCTCCTCGTCGACTACGTTCTGACCGTCGCGGTCTCGGTTGCCAGCGGCGTGGACAACATCATCTCGGCCATACCGATCCTGAATCCTTGGCGAGTCGAGGTCGCCATCTTCTTCCTGGTCCTCCTGATGGCCGTCAACCTTCGCGGCGTTCGCGAGTCCGGCAAGGCGTTCGCCGCCCCCACATATCTTTTTATTGCGAGCATCGCGGTCATGATCGTCACCGCCCTCGTCGAGGCGATCTCGGGTCACACTCCGGTGGCGGAGTCGTCGGTCTATCACGTGAAGCCCGAGAGCATCGCCCAGGTCGCGTTCGTTCTTCTTCTGCTCCGGGCGTTCTCGAGTGGATGCTCCGCCCTCACCGGCGTCGAGGCGGTCTCCAACGGCGTGCAGGCCTTCCGCCACCCCAAGGTTCAGAACGCGCAGAAGACGCTCGTGCTCATGGGTTCCATCGCGATCGTGCTCTTCATCGGGCTCGTGACCGTCGCCCTGCTGAGCAAGGTGCACTACGCGACCTCCGCGTGCGACCTCATCGGCTTCAAGAACTGCCTGATCGTCCCGCAGCGCTCGCTCATTGCGCAGGTCGCATCCTCGACCTTTGGCGATAACTCCATCATGTTCTTTGTCGTCCAGGCGACCACCGCGCTTGTGCTCTTGCTGGCGGCTAACACAGCCTTCAATGGCTTTCCGCTGCTCGGCTCCGTGCTCGCGCAGGACCGGTACGCACCCAAGGCGCTCAACACCCGCGGCGACCGCCTGATCTACTCGAACGGCGTCATCATCCTCGCCGCGGCGGCCGGTGTGCTCCTCGTGATCTTCCAGGCCAACGTCACGTCTCTCATCCAGCTGTACATCATCGGGGTGTTCGTGTCGTTCACGCTGGGGCAGTCCGGCATGATCCGGCACTGGATCAGGCTCCTGCGGGGCAATCCGCCCAATCGTGGCTCGATTCGGGTGAGCCTCACGATCAACTCGATCGGCGCGACCTTCACCGCGAGCGTCCTTATCATCGTCACGGTGTCGAAGTTCCTTAACGGCGCCTATCTCGTCTTCATCATGATGCCGATCCTGTTCTTCCTCATGTTCGGGGTAAACCGGTACTACCGGGACGTCGACAAGGAGATCGAGGCGGACCCCACCACGGTCTTCGGCGCGAAGGGCGACCACGCCGTCGTGCTCGTCGGCAAGCTGCAGAAGCCGGTCCTTAAGGCCCTCGACTACGCGATCGCGGCTCGGCACGAAAGCGTTGAAGCCGTACACGTTTCGATCGACGAAGCGGAAACCCAGAGGCTTCAGGAGCAGTGGCTCGAGCAGAACATCGAGGTGCCCCTTCGGGTCATCGAGTCGCCGTACCGCGAGGTCGCGCTGCCGCTGATCAAATATATCCGTTCGCGTCGCGAAGAACACGGCTCAGAAGTTGTCACCATTTACACGCCGCTCTTCATCGTCGGGCACTGGTGGGAGGCACTCCTCCACAACCACAAGGGTCGTCGCATCCGGCACAAGCTCATGCTCGTTCACGGAGTCGTCATCGCTCTGGTGCCGTGGCTACTCGACTCGTCCGAGCTGATCTACGGTCGCCGGTCTCGCCCCATCCCGGGCCAGGATCGCCGTGGCGAGCCGGTGCGGCCGATTCTCCGGCGTCCTATGCCGGCGACACCGGAAGAGCAGGTGAAGGTCAAGGCGCCACAGCGCCCGTCGCGACTCTCGAGCGCCAAGCAGTCGGCGAACGCCAAACGTAATGCGGAGAAGCTCGCCACACAAAAGCGTGCCGCGGAAAAACCGGAACGTTCGCCCGTCGGATCGACGACAATCAAGCCAAAATAGCTATCGTGCGCAGCGTCCTCGCGGTCTTTCTCGGCGGTACGCTCGGCACCCTGCTCCGACTTCAGTTGGATGCGATCATTCCGCATCGCGACGACCAGTTCCCGATCTCCACGCTGCTGATCAACGTCGTCGGCTCGCTCGTGCTGTCGATCCTCGTGTCCCGACTGTGGCCCGTCGTGCCCGTGTGGGCTCGAGCTGGACTCGGGCCGGGTCTGGTCGGCGGCTTCACGACCTTCTCGGCGGTGATGGTCTCGATGGTGACCCTGGCCGCGAGTAACCAGGTACCGGTCGCTCTTGGCTACCTGGTCGCCACACTCATACTGGGGTTCGGGGCGGCGGCGCTCGGCTTCCGAATCGGCTGGCGTAGGGACGCCACCCCGACGATCGAGGTCGACGAGTGATCTGGGCGGCGGCCGTCGTCGGCGGTGTGGCTACCGTCGTGCGCTATCTGGTCAGCATGGCCTACGCCCGCAGGAGTGGACTGCCCTGGGCCGTCTTCACTGTCAACGTGATCGGCTCCGCGATCGGCGGAGTCGCCGTGGGCCTCGCGACGACGGGCGCGATCTCGCCGGACCTTCGACTCGTACTCCTGGGCGGACTGGCCGGCGGACTGACCACCTTCAGCACCTGGAGCGTGGAGACCATCCAGCTACTGATGGAACGCAAGCTTCGGACGGCGCTGGGCAGCGTCATCCTGAATATCGCGATCGGGCTCGCGGCCGCCACTGCCGGCTACCTGCTGGCAACTCTCCTGACTTAGCCGAGTTCCGGTCGCAGCCTCGGGTGGCGAATCACCAGCCGCGGTTCGATGAGCCGGTGCCCAATGTCATCGACGTCCGCCTCCGGTCGCATGATGAGTGCGAGCACTCCCGAGGCGACCTCGTCGAGTGGCTGCTCGACGCTCGACATGCCCACCGCTTGTGCAACCGGGGTGTTGTCGTATCCGATGACCGGGATGTCCGGACCGACCATCAGGAGGGCTCCCAGTGCAAGCGAGTCGCTCGCACACACGATGGCATCGAACCGGGATCCGCGCTCGATCGCCTCGCGGACCGTCTCCCGGCCCTCCGCGACCCCGTCGTCCACCCTCAGATCGAGCCGGTCGAGCTCCTCTCGCGAGAGCCCGCTCGCCCGCTCCATCTCGTCACGCCATCCCCGCCTGCGGTCGTCGCCGGTCCCGGACGGACTCGGCCAGCCCAGGTAGGCGATGCGCCGCTCGCCCTCGGCGAGCAGATGAGCTGTGGCAAGGCGGAGACCGGTGTGCCCGTCGACATCCACCCACCGGTGGAGCGGATCGTTCATGTCGTCGATGCCCCACGGGCGACCGAACGTCACGAACGGAATACCGTGCTCCACGAGCCACTCGGTGCGCGGGTCGCCAAACATGGTCGAGGTCAGGACGAAGGCGTCAACATCCGACCCCTCGTGCATGCGCCGGATCTGCCGGATCTCGTCCTGCGGGTCGAGCGCCGTGAACAGCATGATCCGGAGCCCGAACGAGTCGGCCTGCTCGGTCAGGGAGTGCAGGAAGCGGTCGTGCACCGATCCCGAGATGCCGTTGGCCATCGGATCGAGCCGGATTCCGATGGTCGAGCTGCGCCGCGTCCGGAGTCGTCGAGCCGACGCGTGCGGACGGTAGCCGAGCTCGGCGATCGCCGCCTCAACCCTGGCGCGGGTGTCGGGCCTCACAACCTCGGGAGAATTCAGGACATTGGACACCGTTTGGCGCGATACACCCGCGACGCGACCCACGTCGAGAACGGTGGGAAGACGCTCCATCCCTACCTCCTCGTCGGTTGCGGCGGTGCTTTTATCATCCGCCGCTCGATTGCGCACCTGTACGTCCACCCCGTTGACAGGTCGTCCGAGGCGTGCCTATGGTCGAATCAGTTTGATCGATCAAACGCCGGATTGCAAGCGACTATTTGAACGATCAAACCAAGGGAATCATAGCGGGCGCCGAAGGCCTGCCAACAGCACCAGGGAGAAGAAATGCAAAGACGCAATCGCTGGCTGGGAGCCGGCATACTCGCCCTCGCGAGCGCAGTAGCGCTCACCGCGTGCGGCACCGGATTCAACAGCGGGAGTGGGTCAGCAAGCGGCACCGGGCTCACCTCCTCCAAGAAGCCACTCACGGTCCTCATCGGATCGAGCGGGCCGGCAGAGACCACCGCGGTGACCAGCGCCGTTGCCTCGTGGTCGAAGTCATCGGGCACCGGAGCCAAGGTTCTGGCGGCGAGCAACCTCGACCAGCAAATGGCGCAGGGATTCGCTTCGGGGAAGCCTGCCGATGTGTTCTACCTCGGCACCGGGGCGCTCGCTGGTTACGCCAGCAGCGGCGACCTTCTGGCCTACGGCGACAAGCTCTCCAACAAGAGCGACTTCTACCCCTCGCTCGTCAAGTCGTTCACCTACAACGGCAAGTTCTACTGCGCGCCGAAGGACTTCTCGACGCTGCAACTGGTCATCAACAAGTCGCTGTGGCAGGCGGCGGGGTTGACCAACGCCGACATCCCCACCACGTGGGACCAGCTCGAGTCGGTCGCCAAGAAGCTAACGACCGGCGGAGTAGTCGGACTCAGCATGAACGGCCAGTACGAGCGCATGGGTGCCTTCATGGTCGAGGCCGGCGGCAACCTGATGAATGCCGACAGCTCGAAGGCAACGGCCGATAGCTCGGCAAACGTCACCGCGCTGACCTTCGTCAAGAAGCTCCTCAACGAGGGTGTGATGAAGTACGCGTCCGCCGTTGGCGAGGGCGATGGTGGTCAGGCACTCGGTGCAGGCAAAGCCGCGATGACGGTCGAGGGCAACTGGGTGACCGGCGAACTCTCGTCCGACTTCCCGACGGTCAAGTACACGGTGGCTCCGCTGCCATCGGGTCCCGCGGGCAAAGGCACGCTCGTCTACTCCAACTGCTGGGGCATCGCGAAGGACAGCCCGAACCAGGCCGCCGCGCTCAAGCTCGTGGAGCAGCTGACCGGGGCGAAGCAGCAGCTGGCCTTCTCGAAGGCCTTCGGCGTCCTGCCGTCCATCCAGTCCGCCGCGTCCGCCTGGAAGTCAGCGAACCCAGCGCTCGTCCCGTTCCTCGACGGCGCTACCTACGCACAGGGAGTGCCCGCCTCGAAGGGATCGGCCGCGGTTCTGACCGACTTCGATTCGAAGCTCGCGACCCTGGCCACCAGTGATCCGAAAACGATCCTGGCCGCCGTACAGAAGAACCTCCAGGCGACGATTCAGTAGCCGACAATGACAACGCTCGCGAGCCGGGCCTCCTCCGGTCGCCGTCACCACGACGGCATCAACCGGGGGCAGGCCCGCTCGGGCTGGCTCTTCACCGCTCCGACGCTGATCCTGCTCGGACTGTTTCTGGTCATCCCGATCTTCATGGCGCTGTGGGTGAGCGTCTCCGACTGGAATGGCAACGGGAGCCCGTTCACCAGTGCGGTGAACTTCGTCGGGCTGAAGAATTTCGGCTCGGTCCTGGCCGGCGACGGCCTGGCCGAGCAGAACTTCGGGGAGTCCCTGCGTAACAACGCGTGGTACGTCATCCTTGTCGTTCCCCTCCAGACGATCCTGTCGCTATTTCTCGCCGTCATGGTCAACCGCCAGGTGCTGCGGGGCCGGGGCATCTTCCGTACGGCGTTCTACTTCCCGTCGGTGACAAGCTCGGTCGCCATCACAGTGCTGTGGCTGTTCCTGTTCAGCCAGTCGGGCGCGATCAACAACGTGCTGTCCTGGGTAGGGATCAACGGACCGAACTGGTTCAACGAGCCCAGCGGGATCATCCAGGATGGCCTGGCCGGTCTCGGCGTCAAGAGCGGACCCGTGTTCCTGACGGGGAACTCGTTCCTCGGGGTGTCCTGGTGGGACTGGATCGGGGGGCCATCGGTCGCCATGACGGCCCTCATCTTCATGGCCATCTTCACCACGAGCGGAACTTTCATGCTGCTCTTCATCGCGGCACTCCAGAACCTGAGCGGTGAGGTGCAGGAGGCCGCAATGGTGGATGGCGCCAACGGCTGGCAGCGCTTCCGCTTTGTCACGCTGCCGCAGCTGCGCCCGACGCTGTTTACCGTGCTCACGCTGGGGTTGATCGGCGGGTGGCAGATCTTTGACCAGATCTACACCGGCACGCAGGGCGGGCCCGCAGGGACGACGACTTCGCCTGCGTACCTGTCGTACTCGACCGCCTTCCAGAGTCAGAACTGGGGGCAGGGCGCGGCGATCGGGTTCCTGGTCTTCATCATCATCGTGTTGTTCACGATTCTGCAGCGCTTCGTCCTACGCGACCGAAAGGTGTCGAAACGACGCATGCGGCTCTACCAGCTGAAACCCAAGCCCCAGGAGCTGCCGACCGGAGGCGACGCATGACCGCCACCATCGGAGTGCCACCGGTCGTGGTCGCGCCGCGACCGCAGCGTCGGAAATTCCGGGAACACCTCACCCCGCGGCAGATGTGGGGCAACGCGATCGTGTACGCGGTGCTCGTCGTCATCGGCATCCTGTACATCTACCCGTTCCTGATCGAGATTTTCACCTCGTTCAAGACCGAAGCGGATGCGACGGCGAATGCGATCTCCCTGGTGCCGCCGACCTGGTCCACGGCCGCCTATCAACAGCTCTTCGTGAACTCCGCCTTTCCGACCTGGTTCGGCAACTCGGTGATCGTGACGGTCTTCGTGACGGCTGGTCGGGTCTTCTTTGACTCGATCGCCGGGTACGCCCTTGCCCGCCTGCAGTTCCGCGGGCGCGGAGTCATCTTCGCCGGACTGATCGCGATCATGGCCGTGCCATCGGTTGTGCTGCTCATCCCGAAGTTCCTGGTGCTCAATACCATCGGGCTCTACAACTCGTACCCGGGCATGATCCTCCCGCTCCTGGTCGATGCCGCCGGTGTCTTCATCATGAAGAACTTCTTCGAGTCGATCCCGGCGAGCGTCGAGGAGCAGGCCCGCATCGATGGCGCGGGAACCTTCCGCACCTTCTGGTCGGTGGTTCTCCCGATGGCGAGGCCCGCCCTGGTGACAATCTTCATCCTGTCCTTCCAGGGATCGTGGAATGAGTTGGCGCAGTTCATCATCTCGGCCAACGATCCCAATCTCACAACTCTGACGAAGGGCGTGGCGTCGCTCGCCTCGGGGCAGCTCGGTCAGGCCAATCGCTATCCCCTGAAGCTGGGCGCCGCGCTGATCATGACGATTCCGGTCGCCGTGCTGTTCTTCGTCTTCCAGCGCAAAATCATGAACACGAGTGACGGAGCGGTCAAGGAGTGATGAATCAGATCGAGCCGCCACGCCAGCCTTTTCTCAGTGCGGCCACCATCGTTCTGCGTGCGCCAACCCAGGCGTGGTCGAGCGATGCGGGCGTCATCGGGGGGAGTCCCATCGACGGCGTCTACTTCTCCGACACCCGGGTCGTGTCGCGGCTCGAGGTGCGCTTCGACGGTCGACTCGGTGAGCCGATCGCAACGGTCTCGCCGGGCGCGGACACCGCAGAGTTCGTCAGCCTGCTGCGGCACCTGGATGACGCAGCGCCCGATCCGCGCGTTCGCGCCGTACACACCCGTCGTGCGACGGCAACCGGAGTCGACGAAGAGGTCACGGTCTCGTCCGGGCTGCCCCGGAAAGTCGAGACCGAAATCGTCGTCGTGCTCGAGGCGGACCTCGCCGGGATGGATGCGGTCAAGAGTGGCCTGCACTCCGACACCGTCGAGCTCGAGATTCGCGACGGCCGGGTGCTGTGGGGCCGCGACTCCGTGACTGCGGAGCTGCGCACGGACGCCCGTCTTCGCCCCGTCGGCAACGGCGTGGAGCTGGCCTGGAGCGTGACCGTGCCGCCCGACGGCGACGTGTCGATCCGGTGGAGCGTCGTCGCGCGCGACGAGGGCGCCGTAGTCGCCCCGGCGGCGCGCGCCGCGGACTGGTCCGTCCCCAGCGCGACGCACGGCGATGATCGACTCGATCGCTGGGTCGCTCGCGCGCTGGTAGACCTCGACGCGCTCCGCATGACGACGGTCGCCGATCCGGAGTCGGTCTTCCTGGCCGCGGGGGCGCCGTGGTTCTTCACCCTCTTCGGACGCGATTCGATCTGGGCGGCCCGCTTCCTCGCCCCGCTCGGCGGGACGCTCGCGGCCGATACCGTCCGCGTACTTGCCGGGATGCAGGGAACAACCGATGACCCCACCACCTCCGAGCAGCCCGGCAAGATCATGCACGAGCTCCGCCGCGGCGTGCTCAACCTCCCGGCGCAGCGCATCTCGATCCCGCCGCTCTACTACGGGACGGTGGATGCGACACCGCTGTGGATCTGCCTCCTGCATGACGCGGCGTCGTGGGGGATGCCGGACGCCGAAGTCGAGGCGCTGCTGCCAAACCTGACCGCGGCACTCGAGTGGATGCGCGACTTCGCCGACGCCGACGGCGACGGACTTCTCGAATACATCGACACCACCGGGCGCGGGCTGGCCAACCAGGGCTGGAAGGATTCTGGGGACTCGGTGCAGTGGCGGGACGGGACACTCGCGACCGCGCCGATCGCGCTCTGCGAGGTGCAGGCGTACGCCTACGAGGCTGCCATGCACGGCGCCGATCTGCTCGAGCGCTTCGGACGTCCGAGCGGGGAGTGGCGCGCGTGGGCGGAACGCCTCAAGACGCGCTTCCACGAGACCTTCTGGGTGGACGACCCGGATGGCGCCTACCCGGCGATTGCACTCGACGCCGACAAGCGAGCGGTCGACAGCCTCACCAGCAATATCGGTCACCTCCTCGGCACGGGCCTCCTCGATGACGCGCAGAGCGCGCTGGTCGCACAGCGTCTCGCGTCACCCGAGCTCAGCTCGGGTTACGGGCTTCGCACAATGGCGACGAACTCCGCCGGGTACTGGCCGCTCAGCTACCACGGCGGAAGCGTCTGGGCGCACGACACCGCGATTGCGATCCGCGGCCTCACCGCAGCCGGCTTCACCGAGGCCGCGGCGGAGCTCGCAGACGGTCTGCTCGCGGCAGCGGCATCCTTCGACTATCGGATGCCCGAGCTACACTCCGGCGACGCCGCCGAGCGATTCGCTCGCGCCGTGCCCTACCCGGCCGCATGTCGCCCGCAGGCCTGGTCGGCGGCGGCCGCCATCGCCGTCTACGCAAGCACCACGGGACTGATGCCTCCCGGTGCCGGCGGACGCTAGAGCTTGCTGAGCGTCGCTACGACCTGGCGGGCGATCAGCCGACCGGCCCGGTTGGCCCCGATGGTCGAGGCCTGCGGGCCGTAGCCGGCGAAGAACACCCGCGGGTCCTTCCAGGATGAGCCGCCCGCGACGACGATGCCGCCCGCCTTCTCCCGCAGCTTGAGTGGCGCGAGATGGCGAAGCTCGGGGCGGAACCCCGTCGCCCAGACGATCGCATCCGCGGGCCGGAACGTGCCGTCGGCCCAGGTGACGCCGTTGGGCTCGATGCGACTGAACATCTGCTTCGGGCTCAGGACGCCCCGGTCGATTCCGGCCTGAATTCGACGCGTTCGCGGAACTCCGGTACCGCTCACGATGCTCGGGAGCGCGCGGCCCGCTCGGGCCGCCTCATCCTGCATCGCCACGGCGGCGGTGCCCGCCTCCATGTTGAGCTCTGTGCCGTCGAGGAAGTCGACGTTGCGCCTGCTCACCCAGGTGAGTTCGGCGGCCGCCTCCTCGAGCTCAAGCAGGAAACCCACGGCGGAGGTTCCACCGCCGACGACGACCACGTTCTGTCCGGCGAACTCGCTCGCATCGACGTAGTCGTTGGTGTGCACCTGACGGCCCTGAAAGTTGTCGCGCCCCGGGTACCACGGGATGAACGGGGCACCCCAGGTTCCCGTGGCGTTCACGACGATGTCGGTCGTCACATCCTGGACGTCCTCGCCGTCGGTGAAGGTGACCATGAGGTTCGCGCCGTTGTTCTGCACGGCGGTCACGGATGCCGGACGCACGACCTGGAGTCCGTAGTGCTCCTCGTATCGCCGGTAGAAGTCGGCGACGACCTCCTTAGCGGGGATGGTCCGATCGGCCGTCTCGAAACTGACCCCGAGCTCATCCATGCCGGGCAGGTCGTTGATGTGGTGCGCAGAGCCGATTCGGAGTGCCTCCCAGCGAAACTGCCAGGCGCCGCCGGTGCCGGGGCCGCGATCGAGGAGCACGAAATCGTTGTTCGGGTCGAGTCCGAGGCGCCGCAAATAGTAGGCAACCGACAGCCCAGCCTGGCCAGCGCCGATCACGACGACTGACGTGTCAGTTCCCGCGGTAGCCACGCGTCAACGTTACTTCCCGTGCCTAAGCTTCGGCGACCGGGTACCGATCTGATGTGGTCACCCGGGAGTGATAAAGTGATCGCTAGCTTTTCACCTGTCGATTGAACGCATTTCTAAAGAGGGGGTCTCGCATGGGGCGTGGCCGTCAAAAGGCAAAGCACACCAAAGTTGCCCGGGACCTGAAGTACTA
>JAUZFP010000111.1 GCA_030838475.1 Actinomycetota bacterium | reverse complement strand
CGGACTCACCCAGTGTCAGCGACTACCACCTTCCGTCGGTCGTCGGTCTTGCCCTTGTCGGGACACCCGTCGATGACGACGGCATGCTGGAGCTGCTCGAGCCCTACGCCGGTCACCGGCAGCGGGTGATGCGGCTCATCGAGGCAAGCGGGATCCAGGCTCCACGTCGAGCACCGCGGATGACGATCCCGGCGCACCGCAGCCGATAGCGTTCGGCTTTACCGACTCCCCAGCAAATGGTCCCGCCGCGGCCATACGACTGTGGGGTCCCCACAGTCAATGCGGGAATGCGTCTGACGTTTACTACCGTTGCCGAAGTGAACATGCTGCTGCGCACCCTCCTGATGATGATCACGAGCAGGCGGAAACCGAAGAAGGACTTTCGCGAGGTTGGGCGAGTCACGATGCACGTGATGCCGAACGATCTCGACCTGCTCGGCCACGTCAACAACGGCATCTACCTGTCGCTGATGGATCTTGGGCGCATGGACATGATGATCCGTAGCGGCAGGTGGCAGCAGTTGTCGAGGCTCGGCTGGTACCCGGTGGCGGCCAGCGTGAGTGTCACGTATCGTCGCTCGCTGCGACTGTGGGAGAAGTACGTCCTCGAAACGAAGGTGATCGGTTTCGACGACAGGGCGATGTACGTCGAGCAGCGTTTCGTGCGCGACAACGAGGTCTATGTCGCCGCCGTCATGAGGGCACGCTTCCTGAAGAAGTCCGGCGGCACCGTGACCGTCGCCGAGATGGGCCAGCTAGCTGGGATCGACCCGACAACGATGCCGATCCCGGACTGGATTGCCACCTGGGCGAAGGATGCCGCCCTTCCGCCCGCGAAGGCGAGCTACGCCAGCGACTGGAGCTAGTGAACGCCGAAGGCGAAGAGACCCTTCGGGTCGTACTTGATCCTGACCTCGGCGAGGCGGTCGAACACCGCCGGTGACCATGAGCGGCGATAGTTCTCGGCACCGTCGAAGCCGCTGGCGAAGTTGACGTTGTTCTCCGGTGAGATCCAGGGCTTAACGGCCTCGAGCAGCCCGGCGGCCGCACCCGGGATGACTGTTGCGAACAACTCCGGGTTGGGCACGCCCACGATGTTGATCGAGCCCTTCGCTCCGCGTCCCCCGACGGCCGACCCGTCGGCGACATCCGTTGCCTGTGCGGCGCCGAAGGCGCGAATCTCGATCGCGACAAACGGGACCTGTTTGTCCATGCCCGCGAAACCGAGCAGCGCGGTGACGAACGCCTGGTCGACGCTGTTCAGCATGCGACCGGTGGTCCAGCCAACTGTCGGATTCGGCGGGTCGTTGTGGACCGTGCCGATCGCCGAGGCGGGGATCTCGCCGAGCTGGTCGAGATAGACGGGGGCGGCGGCGCGGAGCGGAGCCGCGAGTCCTTCGCCGGTCGCTGCGTCGCCCGTGAACGCAAACCGAACCGTGAGGAGGGTTCGGCCGCGAATGGGTTCGGGGATGAACGGTAGATCGGGCATCCGCAGAATGGCGGCACTGGTCGTCACCCGCGCGTCGGCGGACTCGAGATAGCTCGCCCAGGCGTGCAGGGCGGTGTCGATGTTCGCGGCTTCGTACGTTAGCGACCCGCCGTAGAGCGTCGCGAGCTCGACCAGTTCGACCTTCGCGGAGGTCACAACACCGAGCCCGCCCTTACCGCCGCGCAGTGCCCAAAACAGGTCGGGATGTTCGTCCGTGCTCGCGGTCACCAGGCTGCCGTCGGCGAGTACGACCTCGAACTCGCGCACCCAGTCGCTGCCGAATCCGTAGCTGTTGACCAGCGGTCCCATCCCTCCGCCCAGCAGGAAGCCGATGGCGCCAACCGTTCCCGACGATCCGGTGATCGGGGCGAGTCCGTGCTCACCGCCCGCGGCGATCACGGCATCCCAGGCGACGCCGGCGCCGATGGTGGCGATGCGTGTCGTCGCGTCGACCTCGACGCTCTCGAGCCGCTTCGTCGTGATGAGAACGCCGTCGGTCACCGCCGCGTGCGAGCCGTGCCCGGACCCCTGCACGCGAACGGCGAGGTTGTTCGCGGCGGCGAATTTCACCGCCTCGACGATGTCCTGTGCACTGGTAGCCCCGACGACGACATCCGGAGTGTGGATGAAATTGCGAACCCACCCGAGGGACTCCTCGGCATAGTCATCATCGCCTTCGACGAGTACGGGACCGGTGACACGGGAACGGAGAGGGGAAACGTCAGCCATGGGGTCCAACCTATTGGCTCCCACCGACGTCAGACGGACTGTTCGAGCACAGCCATCGCCGCGTTGTGACCGCCGATCCCGCTCACCGCGCCGCCGCGCTGCGCACCCGACCCGCAGATCAGGATGCGTGGATGCCGCGTCGCAACGCCCCAGCGCTGGGCGGGCGTCGACTGCGGCGCGTCATCCTCGAGGAACGGCCAGCTGAGGGGGCCGTGGAAG
The DNA here is from genome assembly GCA_030838475.1 of Actinomycetota bacterium. GTDB lineage: Bacteria > Actinomycetota > Actinomycetes > Actinomycetales > Microbacteriaceae > Galbitalea. Next base: position 7,503 of record JAUZFP010000111.1, on the reverse strand, counting down.
ATATTCCCGCCGGGCATCCCGAGGGCGTGCTCGATGTCGAGGGTGGTCTTGGTCTCGATGGTGGGGCGCCCGGCGCCATCGACCAGGAGGAGGTCCTCGATGGGTTCGGCGAGCACCGAGTTCAGCGAGGCGACGACCGCCGCCTGTAGTTCGGCTCGCCGGGCGTCGTTGGTCTCCTCGGTCACGAGCCGGTCGGGCGCGTGGAGCCCGAACACGGTGAGCGTCTGCGCCCCGCTCTCGCGGAGTTCCGGCGAGAGGATGCTCGGATCGGTCAGCGAGTGGCAGTAGATCTCGCACGGCAGCGGGCTCGCGATTCCGCCGCCGGCCGCGGTCAGGTACGCGGCATCCAGCTGGGACCACAGTTCGTTGATGTGGAAGGTGCCGCCGAACGCTGCGACCGGGTCGACGGAAGCGTCGCGCAACTTCGGGAGCCGCTTCAGCAGCAGGTTGACCTTCACCTGGGCGCCCTCGGGACGTTCGTTTTCGAGGCTTGTCGAGACCCTCTCGCTCACGAGCTGCTCCAACACGTACGGGGCGACGTTCGCGAGAACGTAGTCACCGCCGACCCGGATCTCGACGTCGCCCGAACGATAGGTCACCTCACCATCGGGGTTGATGCCGGTCACCTCCGCGCCCGTCACGATTTCGGCGCCGGCTCGGCGGGCGGCATCCAGCAGTTCGGCGGAGACCGCGCCCATGCCGCCGACCGGGACATCCCAGTTGCCCGTCTCGTTTCCGATCACGTGGTACAGGAAGCAGCGGTTGCCCGCCAGCGTCGGGTCGATGTTTGGCGCAAATGTACCGATCAGGGCATCCGTCAGCACGACGCCGCGCACGAGGTCGTCGCCGAACGTCGCGGAGATCGTCGAGCCGATCGGGTTCTCGATGAGCGAATCCCAGAGGGCGTCGTCGCCTAGGGCGAGCCTGGCCTCCGACCGGGTGAGCAGCGGCTCCGTCACGGTGGGGAACAGGGCGCGGGCGAGCCGTGCCGTGCCGTCGTAGAAGGATGTCCACGCCCCTGCATCGGCGCCAAGGGCCGCGGCAGTCGCCACTGGATCGCCCGCATCGATCAGAAGACCGGTATCCGTTCCCGGATGCGGCGTGTACGACGAGTACCGTCGGCGCTTAAGCTCGATTCTCAGTCCGAGGTCCCGGATGATCCGAGCCGGAAGCAGTGAGACCAGGTACGAGTACCGCGAGAGCTGCGCGTCGATTCCCTCGAACGATTGCGCGGAGACAGCTGCCCCGCCGACATGGTCCAGCTTCTCCAGCAGAAGCACCCGTTTTCCCGCCCGACCGAGGTAGGCGGCGGCCGTCAGGCCGTTGTGACCGCCCCCGACAATGACGACGTCATACGAGCCGGTCACGCGGCGCCCGTTTCGGAATCCTCGTCGTCCAACTCCACACAGGCGGGCGGGTCGATCGCGTCGAGCACTCGACCCGACACCGCGCCGAGCACCTCGAGCTCGGACTCGCTGAGAACATCGAAGAATAGCCGCCGGATTGTGAGCGCGTGGGAGCGCACCGCGCCGAGCGTGGCCAGCCTGCCCTTAGTCGTGAGCCCGATCCAAGTTCCGCGGCCGTCGGTGTCGCATTCGGAGCGCTCAACCAGCCCGCGGGCGGACATCCGGGTGACCTGGTGCGACAGTCGCGACTTCTCCCAACCGAGTCGCGCGGTGAGTTCGCGCGCCCGCAGCTGCTTCTCCGGCGATTCGAAGAGGGTGATCAGAATCTCGTAGTCCGGACCGGAGATCTGGGCGTCCTGCTGGAGCTCGCGTTCGAGGGCGAGGTCGAGCTGCCTGCGCATCGCGTGAAACGCACGCCATAGCTCCCACTCTTCGGTGGTGAGGGTTGGCACCTCTGACATGCACTCATTGTAGGGAGCGGATGGCCGCTAGCTCCGATCGAGCCACAGGGGTTCGACCGCGCGGGCGAGAACCTCGCGGCAGGCCGAGATCGCCGCACCGGCGCTACCCGATCTTCGCGCCGACGTGAATACCTCTCGTCTGGGCCGTCCGTCGAGCTCGAGAACGCGGATGGTGGGCTCGCGGGTTCCCCAGACCAGGTCGGGCAGCAGTGCGACCGCGTGACCGGACTCGACCAGGCGGATGTGCGCCTGCAGGTCGGCTGTCTCGAATCGAACGTCGGGTTCGAAGCCCGCCAGCCGGCAGGTCTGCTCGGCCCAGTGGCGGGATGCGGTGCCGCGCGGCTCCATGACCCAGGGCAGCTCCCGGGCATCCCCCAGCGAACTGATCGCTGCGGTCGGCGCACCGAGCCGGATCATGTCCATGCACAGCGGCTGCCGATCGAGCTCGTTGCTGCGCGGGGCCGCGTGGCCCGGGTACTGCTCGGCGATGACGAGGTCGAACTCTCTGGCCCAGACGGCGGCCAGTGCGCTCTCCGGCTCGCGCTGCGTGATCTCGACTCGAAGGGTCGGATGCTCGAGGGCAAGCAGGGTGAGTGCCTGCGGGATGATGCCGAGCGCGGCCGACTGGAAGACCGCGAGCCGCACCGTGCCCGACACCACGCTGTCGAAGGTTGCCAGCTCGGACTCGACGAGTTCGACCCGCTCCAGCAGCGCATTCGTGTGTTCGACGAGCAGCTCGGCCGCCGGCGTCAGTCTCACTCGTCGGCCGGACTTCACGAGCAGGGTCACGCCCACCTCCGACTCGAGCACGGCCAGCTGCTGCGAAACGGAGGACGGGCTGTACGCGAGCGACTGCGCGACAGCGGCAATCGTGCCGCGGAGCTGCAGCTCGCGCAGGAGGGCGAGTCGCTTGAGATCGAGCACTGGACTGTCCTTTGAACCGAACGGTTAGGTCTTCTTCACATTATCGGCCAGAAACCGTCGCTTTTCATGAGCTATGCCGTGGAGGCAAGCTAGAGCAGAGGTCCGTCCCCCTGGCAAGAGAGGCATAGTGTCGTGAGCATGTCGAGTGTCAAACCCGGTATCGAAGGCGCCCCAACGGAGCTGGCCGACGAGGCAGTCGCCACAGTCCGTCGCTGGCTGACCGAGTCCGCGAGCATTCCCGCCGATACCAGTGCGCAGAGGCTCGCCGGTGTCCTCCGTGACCCGCTCGGACTCGACTTCACCCTCGGATTCGTGGATCGGGTCGTGCGACCGGAAGACCTGCGCGTCGCTGGTCGCAATCTGGAGACGCTCAGCCGATCCATTCCGAAATTTCTCCCCTGGTACCTGCGCGTCGCCATCCTGGTCGGCGGAGGATTCGCTCCGCTCATCCCCTGGCCGATCGTGCCGATCGCCCGCCGGGTACTGCGCGGGATGGTCGCGCACCTGGTCATCGATGCCACGCCGAAGAAGCTCGACAAGACGCTGCACCGCCTGCGTCGCCAGCGCATCCGTCTGAACATGAACCTGTTGGGCGAGGCCGTGCTCGGAAACGAGGAGTCCGACCGTCGACTCGAGGGCACGCGCGACCTGCTGCAGCGGCCCGACGTCGACTATGTCTCAATCAAGGTTTCGTCCGTCGCGGCGCAGCTGTCGATGTGGGCCTTCGACGAGACGGTCACCCGCGTCGTCGAGCGGCTCACGCCGTTGTACGAGCTGGCCGCACGGTCGCCGAGTCCCAAGTTCATCAACCTGGACATGGAGGAGTTCCGTGACCTCGACCTGACGACGGCGGTCTTCATGCGCCTGCTCGACCAGCCCAGCCTCGCCAAGCTCGAGGCGGGCATCGTGCTTCAGGCCTACCTCCCCGATGCGCTGAACGCCCTGCAGGGCCTCACCGCGTGGGCGACCGAACGCCGTCAACGCGGAGGCGCAGGCATCAAAGTTCGCGTCGTCAAGGGCGCCAATCTGGCCATGGAGCAGGTAGATGCGACGGTGCACGGCTGGCCGCTCGCCACGTACGCGCACAAGGTCGAGACCGATACCAACTACAAGCGCGTCCTGGATTGGGCGATGACGCCGGAGCACACGGATGCCGTCCGAATTGGAGTGGCAGGCCACAACCTGTTCGACGTCGCCTACGCATGGCTCCTCGCCAAGGAACGACACGTCGACACTCGCATCGAATTCGAAATGCTCCTCGGGATGGCGACCAGCCAGGCCGAAGTCGTCAAGCGCGACGTCGGCGGCTTACTGCTCTACACGCCGGTCGTGCACCCCGCCGAATTCGACTCAGCGATCAGCTACCTCGTACGCCGTCTCGAGGAGAACGCGAGCAGCGACAACTTCATGAGCGGTCTCTTCGACCTCGCGCGCAAACCCGAGGTCTTCGCTCGTGAGTCCGGACGATTCCTGGCCTCCCTCGACGGGCTCGATGGTGCGGTTCCCGCCTCCAATCGGGTCCAGGATCGCCTGCACCCGACCGCCCTGCCGGGAGTGCTGAGTGCGTTTGAAAACGAGCCGGACACCGATCCGTCACTCGCAGACAACCGTGCGTGGGGACGTCGCATCCTCGACCGCAGCGTGAGTTCGAAGCTCGGCGAACAGACCATCGCGGCCGCGGCCGTCACCGATCCGAAGCTGCTGGATTCACTCATCGAGTCGACCGCGCGGGCGGGTGACATCTGGGCTGCCCTGCCGTCGACGGATCGCGCGCGCATCCTTCACGACGCGGGCGACGTGCTGGCCGCCCATCGGGGCAGGCTCATCGAGGTCATGGCGAGCGAGACCGGCAAGACGATTGCCGAGGGCGACGTCGAGGTCAGCGAGGCGACCGACTTCGCCCACTACTACGCCGAACGGGCGCTCGATCTCGATCGAGTCGTTGGCGCCAAGTTCGTCCCGAGCCGACTCACCGTCGTTACTCCGCCGTGGAACTTTCCGGTCGCGATCCCCGCGGGTTCCGTGCTGTCGGCGCTCGCGTCCGGCAGCGGTGTCATCCTGAAGCCGGCTCATCAGGCCAGGCGGAGCGGAGCGGTTCTCGCGGAGGCGCTGTGGGAGGCAGGCATCCCTCGTGCACTGCTGACCCTGGTCGACCTCGAGGAGCGAGCGCTCGGCAAGCAGCTGGTGTCCGACCCGACCGTCGGACGGGTCATCCTGACCGGTGGGTGGGAAACGGCCCAGCTGTTCCGCAGTTGGCGCTCCGACCTGCCCCTGCTGGCAGAGACCAGCGGTAAGAACGCGATCATCGTCACGCCCTCAGCCGACCTGGATCTCGCGGTGGCGGATGTCGTGAAGAGCGCGTTCGGGCATGCCGGCCAGAAGTGCTCAGCGGCATCCCTCGTCATTCTGGTGGGATCGGTGGCGACCTCCGAGCGGTTCACACGACAGCTCAGGGACTCCGTGACGACTCTTCGCGTCGGTCTTCCGTCCGACCCCACCACGCAGATGGGGCCGATCATCGAGCGGGCGTCGGGCAAGCTGCTCGGCGCGCTGACGAAGCTCGCCGAGGGCGAGGAGTGGCTGGTCAAGCCGCGCCAGTTGGATGAGACCGGCAAACTGTGGTCGCCCGGCGTTCGCACGGGAGTCGCGCCCGGAAGCGAGTTCCATCGCATCGAATACTTCGGACCGGTGCTCGGCGTGATGACGGCGGCGACGCTCGACGAGGCGATCGAACTGCAGAACGCGACCGACTACGGGCTGACCGCGGGCATCCACTCGCTCGACCCGTTCGAGGTCTCACGCTGGATCGAACTCGTCGACGCGGGCAACCTCTACGTGAACCGCGGTATTACCGGAGCGATCGTCCGTCGCCAGCCGTTCGGCGGCTGGAAGCGCTCCTCGGTCGGAACCTCCGCGAAGGCGGGCGGACCGAACTACCTGATGACGCTGGGGAGCTGGCAGCCGCTCGAGTCCGATCCCGGCGAGGATCTGACTCTCGAGGGCATCAGCGAACCGGTCGCTCGCGTCATCAAGCGGGCCCAGGCCGGCCTGGACTTTCTCGAATTCGATCGTGTTCGCCTCGCGGCGATCCGCGACGAGAAGGCCTGGCTGACCGAGTTCGGCCTCGCGCGCGATGTGAGTTGGCTCGGGGTAGAGCGCAACGTATTCAGGTACCGGGCCCTTCCGGTGACGGTTCGGCTGGCCGAGGGTGCGCCCATGGGCGACCTCATCCGCCTCATCGTGGCGGCGACCCGCGCCGGGTCCGCGCTGTTTGTCAGCACGCACCTTCCGTTGCCGGGTCCGCTCGTCGAACTGTTCGAGGAGTTCGGCTCACCGACGCTGCTGCAGTCGGTGGTCGTCGAGTCGGATGCGCGCTGGCACGCGCGGCTCGTCGCTGGGGAACTGAAGACGACGCGCATCCGACTGGCCGGAGGCAGCGCATCCGCCCTCGCGGGGATCGTCAAGGGCAACCCGGACATCGCGATCTACGGTGGCCCGGTCACGACCGCGGGTCGCGTGGAGCTACTGACGTTCCTGCACGAGCAGGCCGTCTCGATCACGGCTCACCGCTTCGGAAACCCGGACCACGCGATGGCCGGCCTCGTCCTCTAACCACCGCAGTTTGTTGACCGCGCGGTCCCTGTAACCGGTGCGCGCTCAACAAACCACCGCATAGTGGACCCGACCCGGCACCAACCGCGCAGTTTGTTGACGACGCAGGGGTTACAGGGACCGCGCTCTCAACAAACTGCAGCGGTGTTAGTCGTTGAGGGCAGCCGTCACGTAGGCGAGGGCCTGGTCGCGGGGAATTCCGAGCTTCTGGATGCGGTCGGCGTACGCCCGAGCGGCGTCCTGCGCCTGCTTCTGGGCGGCATCGCCCTGGGCGCTGACGAAAGAACCGTTGCGGCCGCGGGTCTCGATGAAGCCATCCGCCTCGAGCTCGCGGTAGGCGCGCGCGACCGTGTTGGGGGCGAGGCCGAGATCCCCGGCCAGCTTGCGGACGGTCGGGATGCGAGTGCCGGCGGTGAGAGCACCCGACCGTACCTCGGCCATGAACTGCTCACGCAGCTGCTCGTATGGCGGTGTCGGCGAGTGCGGGTCGACCTGGATCATGGACTAGTCGTGGGTGCGATGGATGAGACGTGACAGAACGATGGCGCTGCGCGTGTGATCGACGTTGGGCGCGATCCGCACCTTCTCGAGAGCGATCTCGAGCGACGGGATATCGCGCGAGCGCATGTGCACGATGGCGTCGGCCGATCCCGTGACGGTGCCCGCGTCAACCACCTCGGGCACACCGGCGAGGATGCGTTTGAGTTCCTCCGGCGCGACCGTGCCGCGGCAAAACAATTCGACATACGCCTCGGTCGCCATGCCGTCCACGGCGGGGTCCACCTGGATGGTGAATCCGCGGATCACGCCGTCCGAAACCAGTCGATCGACGCGCCGTTTGACCGCCGAGGCGGACAAACCGATCACCTCACCGATATCGCCATAGCCGGCGCGGGCGTTTTGGCGGAGCAGGTCGATGATGCCGTAGTCGAGACTGTCCATCCGCACACTATATGGCGAAAAACTGTGTCAGCGCGAGCAAAGACGGCGATTCCGTGCGTCCGAAGCTCCCAAATTGACGATAGTGCGTGAAAAACTGGGGTCATGACGATGACCGAGCCATCCACAGTCGCGCCACAGCGCCGCGCATCCAAGCGAAC
>JAUZFP010000081.1 GCA_030838475.1 Actinomycetota bacterium | reverse complement strand
TCGTGATGATCAACACCAAGGCCGGCGGTTCTTACGACGTCGCGCGGGAGAACTTCGTTCCACGCGATGCGCATATCGCCTCCCTACCGTTGCTGAACGACTACGTGGTAACGGTTGCGGTGCAGCCCGCGGCTGGCACCGCTGCGATCCAGTCGTTGGATCCGTCGCTTAGTGCGAAGTGGATCTCGTACGCGATGACGATCGGGGTGATCGGAATCCTCGCGTACGGCAACCTGCGTGGTATTCGCGAAGCCGGTAAGGCTTTCGCGCTGCCGACCTACCTCTTCGTCTTCTCGGCGGGAACGGTGGTCGTCGTCGGTGTGCTGCGTGACCTGTTCGGTGATCTCCCTCGAATCACGTACAGCGCACACGACCATACCGCCGCCAATCACCTGTACAACATCCACGCGGAACACAGCGCCTTGCTCACCTTCGGCGCGATCTACGTGCTGATGAAGGCGTTCGCGAACGGCGGTGCTTCGCTCACCGGGCTCGAAGCGATCTCGAATGGAGTGAGCGCGTTCAAGAAGCCGGAAGGCAGGAACGCCCGGATCACCCTGACCTGGATGTCGGCGATCCTCGGCGTCCTGGTGCTGGGCATCTCCTATCTCGCTGCTCGCACGCACGCGACGCCGTTCACCCACGGCAACCCGACAGTGATCAGTCAGGTGGCGCATGCCGCGTTCGGCCATGCGTGGTACGGCAACCTGGGATTCGTCATCGTCCAACTGACGACCGCATTGATTCTCTTCACCGGGGCGAACACGCCGTTCACCGGCTTCCCATTCCTGGCCAGCTTCATCGCCGAGGACTCGTTCCTGCCGCGCCAGATGACGCGCCGCGGTCACCGTCTTGCGTTCAGCAACGGCATCCTCGTCCTGACAGCGCTGGCGCTCGCGCTGGTCATCGGGAGGGGCACCAACGTCAACAGCCTGATCCCGTTCTACGCGATCGGCGTCTTCACCGGGTTCACGATGGCCGGTCTGGGGATGGCGGCGTACCACCGCAAACATCGCGAGCAGGGTTGGCGGTACAAGTTCGTGATCAACCTGAGTAGCGGGGTGATCTCTGCGCTCGTCGTGCTGATCTTTGCCGTGGTCAAGTTCCGGGAAGGCGCGTGGCTCGTCATCCTGCTCTTCCCGATCGGTTGGCTCGGGCTGACGCGGCTCAACAATCGGTATCGAGCCGAGACGCGTTCACTCGATCTCGCGACGTGGGTACGGCAGGACCAGGCCGATGCCCCGTACTACAGCCGGCATACGGTGCTTGTGCTCGTCGACCGACTCGACCTCGCCACGTTGCGTGCGCTGCGCTACGCGGGGACGCTCCGCCCGACCGACCTGCGGGCGGTGCACGTCAGCCTGGACAGCGAGGAGGCGCGGTTGCTTCAGCAGGCCTGGATCGAGCGCAAGATCGGCGAGAGGGTGCCCCTGGAGATCGTGGAGTGCCCCGATCGACGACTGATCAGGACGCTCTCCGGACTCGCTATCGACACGGTGCTGGAAGACCGCGCGGAGGTCACGTTCCTGCTGCCCCGACGAGTGTTCCGCCCGCTGTCGCGGCGCCTCCTGCATGACCGCACCGCCGATCGAATCGCTGAAGCGGTCGGTCGCGTGCCACACGTCGCCGCGACGATCGTCCCATTCGACACGACCTTGCCGCACGACACGATGGTCCGGCTCGAGGAACGTCGCGAGGCTCTCAAGCACGAGCCGGCACTGCCTCAACGTGCGACCGCGTCGGTGGAGAAGGCCATCAAGTTCTCGCGGCCACGTAACGACGGATCGCTGCCGGTCGCGGGCGCGATCTGGCGGCAGAAGGTCACGATCGAGGGGCGAGTCCGCTCCGTCCAGGTCGGATCGACTGAGGGCTGCTCGCTCGAGGTGCAGGTCTTCGACGACTCCGGTGGGCTGCGCTGATTGTTCTTCGGTCAGAAGTCGATCGCGGGGATCGAGCCCGGGGCCTACATCCGAGCGACGGGTCGGGTCGGCAAGTACAAGGACCATCTGGCGATCGCCAACCCAACCTACGAACTGTTGCCCGAAGAAGTTGGCGCGGCTGTCGCCGACTAGCATCCGGCGGTGTGACCGAGACCCCGCAAGACGCCGAACTCCTCAACTCGATGAACCTGATGCTGGAGCAGCTGATCCCGCGTGCGCATCAGATGGGAATCCACTTCACCGAGCTCCGCCGCGGGTACGTCAGAGCCGCGATGCCCTTTGAGGGCAACGGAAACCACTTCGGCACGGTGTACGCCGGCGTGATCTTCACCCTCGCCGAGGTGCTCGGCGGCGCGATGAGCTTCTCGAGCTTCGACTCGAGCACGCACTACCCGCTCATCCGCGGGATGCAGATCTCCTACCTCAAGCCAGGTCGCGGTGCGCTGACCGCGTCGACGTCACTCGACGACGCGACGATCGAACGCGTGTTGGCCGAGGCAGGGCCGGACCGTAAGGCAGCGTTCGAGCTGCACGCGGAGGTGGTCGACGAGGCCGGCGTTGTCGTGGCGACCACGGTCGGCGACTACCAGATCCGGCCGTTCGGCAGTTAGG
>JAUZFP010000028.1 GCA_030838475.1 Actinomycetota bacterium | reverse complement strand
GTGAGTGTGTCGGTGATCTTGGCGAACGAAAGCCGCGAAGCTGAGCGGCCGTTCTTGGGGGACTTGTTGGTGGTTGCGTTTTTCGCAGCAGCCAAGGAAATAACCTCCGTGGGCCATCAAGGGCCATAACTGTTGGTAAGGATGCCAAATGAGAATGCACATGGCCCACCAAATCCCTCACTTAAAAGGGAAAGCCCCGCCGCTATACTCGGGGCGCTGCCGCTGCTGTCCGCAATATGACGGCAGGGATTATCTGGGAGCGCAAAGAACAACTATAGGTCGAAACTGTCCACAGTTGCAAGTTATTCCTTGACCGATTTCAAAAATTGGGCTATAACGCCCCTTTCATCCCCCGGGATGCTCCGCAATTGCCGCCGCATCGGGGTCGCTGGCGGGATCCCAGGACGTCGGCATGCCGATCGGATTCGGGTATGGGAACAGGGATACCACGGCGGAAGCCAGCGGGACGAGCGCCTTCGCGACCTCACGCACTCCGGCATCATCCAGTTCGTCGATGGCGCTGAGAGCCAGGCGATTGGTCAGGGCTTCGGCGCGATTCAGGAGGTCCCCGCCCGCGGGTGTGATGCGACGCGCGCCATCCAGCAGCCCGCGATCAATCAGCCGATCCGCCTCGGCGTTCCACTCCTCGTCGGTCCATCCGCGCGCCTTCTGCATAGATGTCGCGTCGAGATCCACCCCGGAGCGGAGCAGCAACGTCGTGAGGCCTGCGATCTCGAGGCCAACTAACGCGATGACGTGGCCGTCGCCGCGATGCTCGCGCAGCGTTCCCGCGACCTGCCAGACGCGACGGTATGGGTCGTCCTCGAGCGGCAGCGACGCAAAGCCGGCAGCGAGCGGGCGGCCGATGAGATTCAGGTTGGCGACGAGCGGCGTCAGGGCAGAAGCGGCCTTCTCGACGAGTCGCTCATCGGGAACCAGCGCGCGCAGGGTCTCCGCGGCGCCGACGTAGCGCGCCTCAATCACCTGGGCGGGTGTGACGAGGGACCACACGGCCGGAAGCGCACGCTCCACCAGGAACGGTGCGAAGCCGCTGAACATCGCAGTGACCGGCGGTCCGGCGAGCGCACCAACTGGCGCGGATCGGCCGGCGAAGTACCCGTCCCAGTACCGCGGGAGTCCGATGGCGGCGAGGGCATCCCGCGCCTGCGGAGAGAAGTAGGTGACGGCGTGGATTGGTTCGAACAGCGTCCACAGCGCGCGAGCGAGGTGTTCCCGAGTTGCCATGTCTCGAGCCTAGAAGCTGCAGGTCCGTCACGCTGGTCGGGTCAGCCAAGCCTTCAGGAGGAGATGCGCGTAGTTAGGGTCGAAGAAATCCTCCTCTGCGGAGTTTTGTCGCGAATACTCCTCCCGGGCGATCGGCCTACGGGAGTTGCCCGGTACTGCGAGAATCGAATGATGGCCGAGCATCCGCATGTCCTCCTTAAGGAGAGCGGCTACCTCGCGGTCATCGAGCCGGACCCTTGGGTGCCCGGGGGTTTCATGCTCGTCGTCGACGGGACGCCGCAGTCGCACGTGAGCATCGACAATCCCGGGCAGCTGTACTTCGAATACGTCGCCCGGATTGGGCACGTCATCGACCAGCTCGGCATGCCCGGCGAACCGATCACCGCGGTGCACCTCGGCGCCGGCGCGCTGACCCTCCCCCGCTACATCCACCAGACCAGGCCCGGCTCACGGCAGCAGGTGATCGAGCTGGAGCGCGAGCTCGTCGATCTCGTGCGCGCCGAGATCCCGCTACCGAAGGGGGCGGATATCCGGATCCGGTACGGAGACGCCCGAGCCGTGCTGAACCGACTTCCCGCCGGACTTGTCGGTTCAGCGGACCTCGTGGTGGTCGATATCTTCAGCGGCGCACGCACCCCGGCGCACGTCACCAGCCTCGAGTTCTATCGCGAGGCCGCGACGCTGCTCAAACCCGATGGAGTCATGGCCGTCAACATCGCTGACGGCCCCGGTCTCCGGTTCGCGCGCTCGCAGGTCGCCACGGTTTCCGCGGCGCTGGAGGACGTCGCCGTTCTCGCCGAGACACAGGTGCTGAAGGGTCGCCGATTCGGCAACGTCGTCATCATCGGCTCGCGCGGGGTACTGCCGCTCGACTGGATGCCACGCCTGCTCGCCGGCGGACCGCATCCGTCCAAAGTCGTTTCGGGGCGCGAGCTACGGGACTGGATCGCGGGTGCGCCCATCACGACAGATGCGACGGCCGTGCAGTCGCCCCCGCCCTCGAAGAGCATCTTCCAGGTGCGACCGGGGTCGAGCGGCGACTGAGGTCGGGTCCTTCACAGCGCTCCGCTGGTTCGGTATTCGAGGGTTCGCGCACGTCGCGGGCGACCGACAGCGGAGAGAGTTAGCCTCAATGCGTGGCGGAACTCGATCGGGTGCGTAGGTGGGCTGAAGCCCTCATCGCGCTGCACCTCGATCCCGCGGTGTGGTCGTTCGGTTTCGACAACGCCAAGACCCGCGCGGGGCTCTGCAGCTTCGACAAGCACCGCATCACCGTCTCCCGGTACCTCGCCGGTCGCTACGAGGATGACGAGATCCACCAGATCCTGTTGCACGAGATCGCGCACGCCCTCGCCGGACCGCGAGTCGGGCATGGCCCGCGATGGCGCTCGATCGCGAGGGAGCTCGGCTACGACGGAAAACGCACACACGACGGCGCGATCGCGCACGAGTTCGCCCCGTGGGTCGGCACCTGCCCGGCCGGTCACGTGCACTACCGATACAAGCAGCCGCGCGGTGTGCTGGCCTGTGGGCGCTGCTCCAAGCGGTTCGACCTGGCCAATCAGATCGACTGGCGACAGCGCAGTGTGACCGCCGCGAGCCGCCGCCCTGCCGGGTCGATCTAGAGTCCGGCGATCGCGTCATCCAGCTGCTGGACGACGTCCTTCCAGTGGCCGAGCATGATCTTGCGTTCCTCGCGCCCGCTCAGGCGCTCCTGGTGGAAGGCGATCGTGGTGCCGGTGACCGCCTCCTTGACCGTGAGCTGGAGCGTCGAGTCATGGTTCCACTCCTCCGGTCGCCAGGACAGACGGAGGCGGTGCCCCTCCGTGTAGCTGAGCACGGTGCCGCTGATGTCGTCGTCGGTCTCGTACGCGGCACCCTTCTCGAGGGTGAGGATCGCGTTGCCGAGCCAAAGGGGGAGGCCCGCGCCGAGAAGGAACGTCCAGACGACATCTACCGGCGCATCCACGGTCTTACGTACGCCGACTTCCCAGCCGGCATCCTTGGTTTGTCCGGTCGGAGCGGGAACACGGGAATCAACCATGCACCCGACAATACTGCCGCTCTCAGTCGTAACCACCGATAATGGTTACATGCGCCAAGTGGTACCGACAGGCCAGTGGATCAGTCGAGATGGCCAGGACTGGTGGTTCGACGCGGGATCGGTTGCCATCGACTTCGCCTATGCGGGCGGCATTGCGGATGGTCCGGAATCTCTGACCACCCCGGTCCGCCTGACCGAATGGCTGGTCGCGAGGTTTCCCGAACTCGACGGCGGGGCCACGGACCGCGAGCTGGCGGACGCACACGCCCTGCAGCACGCCCTCGCCCGGTTGGTGATCGCGGTCGGCACAGGCGCAACCGGCCCGGCCGAAGACATCGACGTCGTCAACCTGTTCGCGGCGACCCCGGACATCCCGCCGGTCCTGCCGGGTGGATCCCGCCAGGCGGGTCGATCACGAGCGCGAGTCGCTCAGTGCCTGTCGGCGATCACGCGTGACGCCATCGAGACACTTGGCCCCGACAATGCCGAGCGGGTCCGGGAGTGCGCCGCCGATGATTGCTCGCTGATCTTCTACGACGAGTCCCGGTCGAACAATCGTCGCTGGTGCTCGATGCAGCGCTGCGGCAACCGCGCGAAGGTTCGCGCGCACCGCAACCGCTCGACTACTCGGTGACCTGAACTTCTTTCCAGAAGGCCACGTAGTTGGAGAAGTCCTTGCCGACGCGCTCGATACCCGTCGGGTACGGGGTCGGGTAGCTCCACGCGCGGTCCTGCAGAAGCGCGTCCCCGTCCTTCACGGAGAAGTACTGGCACTCACCCTTCCACGGGCAGGTGTACGGGGTCGCGCTCTCGACGAGGTAGCCGTCCTTGACGCTCGACGGCGGGAAATACCAGTTGCCCTCGATCGAGATCAGATCCTCTTTCGGCGCCTCCGCGATGACGGTGCCGTCGATTGTTGCCTTCATGGGATGTTCCTCCAAATTGTCGTCCGCTTCCGGACACCATGGGAAACGCTAGGAGCCGAAGCTGAATTCCCGCAGAACCGGAACGTCGTCCGAGGAGTTCACCGCGATCGCGAAATCGACGGCCGCGCGATTGCCCTCGGCGGTGAGTTCCCGACCGCTTACGGATGCGCCGATCAGGTGACCAGTCGCGTTGCGCAGTCCCGTGAACGCCGCCGCAGCGGCCGCCGCCTCCGGTGAGCAGTAGTCAATCCCGACCGCGGCGAGCGCGTCGATGATGGCCCCGGCGCCGAGAAGGTCTTCGAGCGCGAAGCGGGCTGTTCCGCTCGTCCTGGTCTCACCCGCGGCGACCACAGCGACAGTGAACCGGTCGCCCTTGTCGGCCTGGCGCTCGAGGGCCCAGCGCGCCACGGCGTCGCCATTGCGAAGCGAGCCCGCGATGACGACCGCGGTCCCCGAGTCGAGCGAGCTCGGCAGCACGGTATCGGCGCCGAGCACGTCGACAAGCACGATCACATCGGCGTCGCCGCCGACCGCGCGGGCGCCATCGACGCCCCAGTCGAATCGAACCTGGTACTGCTCCTGCTCCACGGCGCTGATCATGCAGGCAACGCTACCGACCCGAGGCGGGGCGCATACACCAGCGCGTAACAAGCGCCACGAGTCTAAAATTTGACCATGACCGCACTCGAGATAGTGGACTGGCGCTGCCGCGTTTTCGCGCTCTACGCCGAGGTTCGTGAGCAGACCGACCTACCCGCAGCGCACGACCACTGGCGCCGCGGGCGGGATGAACTCTTCGCGACGCATCCCGAGACTCCGCTGCTTCCCGAAGATCGTGGTGCGTTCACCGGCCTCCCGGTTGAGCCGTACGATCCGGCCTGGCGCTTCGAGGTCGCGATCGCTCCCGCGGAGCCGCGCCACATGGATGTCGAGACCGGAACCGACGGGGTCGTCCCGTTCGACCTGCTCGGCATCGCCGACGTTCCGGGCGTCGGACACCTCGACGTCTGGAAGCTCTCGTCCTACGGCGGCGGCATCTTCGTACCGATCAAGGACGCGCTGCACGGCAAGCACGGCGGCACCTACGGAGGTGGCCGCTACCTGCTCGACACCATCAAGGGAGCATTCCTCGGCGCGGGTTCTGCGCCCGAGTCGCTCGTGCTCGATTTCAACTTCGCGTACAACCCCTCATGCGCGTATGACCCGGCGTGGGCGTGCCCGCTCGCCCAGCCGGGCAACACCACGACCGTCGAGATCGCGGTCGGCGAACGCTACTTCGGCAACTACTGACGCGAACTAGCCTTCGAGCGGGTTTGCCCTACGGCGACGCAGGAACTGAATGACCACGATGCCGAGACCGATGAGGAGGGCCAGTATTCCGAGCAGCAGGGGCGTGGCCACGGCGACGCCGGTGAATCCGAGCACGATGTTGTAGACATTCACCACATGGATGACGAAGTCGGGATCGCCGACGGTGACGAAGGTGCGAGGCACGGGCATCCCGTGCCAGGTGATCAGCACCGTCTGAGCCTGGTTCTGGACGCTCTCGACCAGGCTGCAGCTCGCGCCGATCGGAAGATTCTCGTAGGTAACTGACGTCTTGTGCCAGATGTCGCGCGTCGCACCATCCGGAATGTCGATCGGCGTCTCCACGCCGTCGATCATCTGGGTGCAGGTGAGAACGACGTCATAGGTGTCCGGGAGGTGGCGCGTCGCGTCGTTTCCGGTCACCAGGTTGTCGACCGTCACGAACCCGATGTCGAAGTTGTTGGTGAGGTTCACGGCGGTCGTGGTACCGGCGACGACGGTCACGTTCGTCGATGGACTCGTGAAGGTCGAGCTCGTCGCGCCGTGCGTCTTGGACTCGGTCACGGTGCACAGGGCGCCGGCGGGAAGCCCCCGAAAGACGTTCGAGTAGCCGTTGCCACCGTTGAGTTCGCGCGTCGCGCCCAGCGGAATGTCGACGCCTACGGCGGTCCCGTTGACCTGCCGCGTGCATTCCGCGGTGACCTCAAACGGGCCGTTGCCATAGAGCAGCGCGCCGTCTCCGGTGATGGTTTTGTGCACGGTGATCGCGCCAACATCGAAGGTGTTGGTGATCTCGAGATCGGTTGGCGTGCTGGAATCCGTGACGATCGTCGACGGGGTGATCGAAACTCCGTTGGCACCGCCCGTCTTGGTTTCTGTCGGGATGCAGGTCGCGCCGGCCGGAAGGCCCGTGTACGTCGCGTGGTAGGCGTCGGTCGCATCGAGGGTGCGGGTGGCGCCGAGCGGAACATCCACCGAGGTGACAACACCGTCGATGACGCGCGTGCAGCTGAGCGAAACCTCGAACGGTCCGTCGCCGTAGAGCGTCCAGCCGGCGCCGTCGCGGTTCTTCGTGACATCGACGTCCGCATCGTCGAACTCGTTCGTCACAACCACGTCGTAGTTGTGGGCGGGTGCCGGGCTGGTGAAGGTCGCCGTTGTCTCGACCGAGGCTCCCCCGCCATCGAGCGCGATCGTGGTCGAGTTGGCTCCGCCCGACTTCGTCTCGGTCGCGGTGCAGTCGGCGCCGGATGCGACGTTGTCGAGTTCGGCGGCGGGTGAGCCGTCCGTGAACGGGTAGTCCCTGTTCCACACGGTGCGAGTGCCGGAGCCGTCGGTCAGCGTGCAGGTCACGTTGATCGTGAAGTTGCCCTGGCCCCAGCCCGCCTCGCCTGAGCCGGTCACGAGCTTCGAGAGCACGATCTTTCCGGCGTCGTAGCTGTTGGTGATGGTCGCGGTGTTCGCGGCACCAAGACCGCTCGGCGGGGCGAGAACAATGCCGGTCACCGTGGTGCCCGAGGTGACGACAGCGGGGCTGCCGCCGGTCGTCACGGAGATGGTGGTGTCCGCCGCGGACTTACTGTCGGTCTCGGTGACGTCACACGTGGTGCCGGTGGTGAGGCCGTCGAGATTCCAGGTCTCGTCCTTCGCAAGGTTCTTCTGCATCGGGGTAGTCGACGAGTAGCCGGTCGCGTAGACCGGATCACCAAGGAACGTGCAGGTCACCGACACCGGGAACGGTCCGTAGGAGACGGGCGCGCCGGACTGGTTCGCGGCGGCGGAGTCGACGAGCTTCGTAATCGCGAACGACACCAGGTCGAACGAGTTGCGAACCGTGTAGTGCGGCTGGGGCTGCGGCTGGTTATCGGTGAACGAACTGGTGTTGACCGCGATGTTCGCGGGAATCGAGTACGTGGTCGTTGAGTCAGCGCTGACCTGTGCGTTCGAGGAGTCGAGGATGGCCGTGGATGACGCCCCACCGGCATCCGTCTCGGTCAGCCCACAGCTGGCGCCGCTCGGGAGATCCGTGAACGTCGTCGTGTCACCATCCGACATGGCCCGGTTGCTGCCTCCGGGGATGGTGACCGTGACGAGCGTGCCGTTCACGTCGGCCCGCGTGCACGTCAGGTTGACCTCGAACTGGTTTGTGCCCTCGCCGAACAGTGCGCCGCCGGCTCCGGCGACCGTCTTCGTCACGGCGAGCTGACCGGTCAGATACCAGTTCGTGATTGTGGTGCTGCCGGGACTCGCGACGGTGGCCAGAATGCCGAGGCCATCCGTGCCTGTATCGGAGTCGAGGTAGGTCGTGGTGTCGGCGCCGGTCGTGGCGCGGGTGCCCTGCTCGACGGCTGAGCAGATCGAGTTCTCCGCCAGGTTGCCGATCGTCTTCGACAGGGTGCTCGGCGACGAGAGAACGATGTCGCCGTCGTACGAGACGGGGATTCCCGGAGCGGAGCAGGTCACGTGGACGGTGAACGAGGTCGCCGCGAACTGGGCGGCACCGCCGCCGGCGAGCACCTTGGTGACGGTGAAGCTCGTGACGCCGTAGTTGTTGGTGATCGTCGCGGTGTTGGTGCCGCCGGGGTTATCGGGCGTGAGCGTAACGCTCGCAGTGGTACCGGGCGTCGTGGCCGAACCGGTCGTGGCCGCCACCGCGATGCTGCTCGAATCGGCGCCGTTCGCATCCGTCTCCGTGACGACACAGGTCGCACCGGCCGGCAAGCCAGGGAGGACCTTTGAGGTGCCCTGAGTAAGCGAGAACGTCATCGGGTTCAGGCTGCTGTACCCGGTTCCCCACACGGGCACCGACTGGAATGTGCAATCGACCGAAACCGGGAACGCGTAGGTGGCGAGGGCCGGATTGCCCGCCGCGTCGACCGCGCTTGAGTTGATCACCTTGGTGACGGTCAATGTGGCGTCCGTGTAGGTGTTCGTCACCGTCACGGTCTTGGGCGTTCCGGCCACGATCGTCGCTGTGCCACTCACAACAGAGGTAGTCGCGCCCGCATCATCGGCCTCGGCGACCGTGCAGACCGCACCGGAGGGAAGGTTGTCGATCGTCTTGGTCAGGTCACTCGGCGACGACAGCGTGAAGGATGGGATCGAATAGGGCGTCGCCGCGACGGTGTTGCCCGAGGTGCAGTTGACCGACATGGTGAAGGTCCGCGGGGTGCCCCACGTCGCCGCACCGGTACCGACGACCGCCTTCGTGATTGTGAGCGAGCCGGTCGTGTAGGTGTTCGTGAACGCCACGACGTTCGTCGGGGTCGGTCCGGCCGTGTTCGGCGCGACCGTGAAGGTCGAGGTGGCTGTCGAGCCGGTGGCCTGCGTCGCCCCGTTCGAGGTCACGATGTACCCGGTCGTCGCCGCCCCGCGCGTGTTGGGCTCCGTCACGACGCAGGTCGAGCCGGCCGGCACGTTGGTGAAGGACTGCGACCCGCCGCTCGCGAGATTGAAGGTCGTGGGCGACACCGTAATCGGAAGCAGGGTACCCGTACCGTTGTCGAAGGTGCAGCTCACGCTGAACTTCGGCGACTTGTACACGACCGGGTTGAGGCTCGCATCGAGCGCACCTCCGTCGTCGATTGTTTTGGTGACCGTGAAGTCGCTCTCGTCGTAGTCGTTGGTGACGGTCGATTCCTGGACGGCCGGGCGGTAGCTACCGCCGGCGTCGTCCAACGCCGGATGCGGGTTGTACACGAGTGACGGCGTCGAGTGACCCGCCTCGGCGACGATGGTTGATGACGCGACTGGCGACGTCACGATCGACTTCGAGGTCTGCCCGTAGGAGGTCGGCTCGGTCACGGTGCATACGGAGTAAAGCGGGAGGCCCTGCACCAGGAACGCCGAGGCCGGGGTAACGGTGAACGGGCTGCGGGCGACCCCGGTGCTGTCGAAGATCTGAACCGGTACGCCGTTCGACTTGCAGGTCAGGCTCAGTTTGTTGGTCGTGGGCGCGACCAGGCCCGCGGCGGCCCCGCTATCGAGTTTCAACAGGTTCAGGCCGCCGGTCGCGAGTGCGATGCCGACCTTGCGCGGCTCGGACACGAACGGGTACGGCAGGTTCTGCGGGTCGCGTCCGATCGCGGCGCCGGCGATCGAGTTGTAGGCGATGGAGTCACGTCCGAGGTTCGGGGTCGTCTCCGGAAGGTCAATGTTGTTGGCGGTCTGGGAGTCGTAGGTGATGTCGATCGATCCCCCGGGGGCGAGCCCGTCGCCCATCAGGATCACGAACTTCAGCGCGACGATGCCGCCAAGAAGTGTCGCGTAGTCGGCATCCGATATTCCGCCGCTCGCGGCGCTCACCGGAAGGGTGTTCCAGACCCGGTTCGGAAGGTCATCCGGAGCGCCGGTGTCGGTGAGGCAGGGCTGGTAGGCGGGCAGCATCGCGGGCGTGGTGGTCGCGGTCATCCCCATGGTGTCCTGGATGTCCGCGCCATTGCACCGCGCAGAGGCGACACCTGACGTCGAGGTGTACTCGACGTCGTACGTCGCGTTGTTCGGGAGCCCCGTGATGTTGGGGTAACTGGTCAACTTCGGGGTCCACTTTGAGCCGCGCGCGGAGTTGATGATGACACCGGTGTCGTTCTGGGTCGGCAGCACGTCGATTGCGACGATCTCACCGAGGTTGATGTTTCCGCCGTTGGTGAACTGGCTCTCCCACTCCTCGTTTCCGCCGGGGCGCGTGATCGGAACGCAGGGGTAGGTGTAGAACCCCTTTCCGTTGTCCTTCGCGAGCGAGGCATTGGTTGTCGAGCAGTCGTTGGCGCTCGTCGTCACCGTCTTCAGCACGCCGAGGTCGTCGTACGGGGCGCCCGTCGTGGTGTCGATGACCGGCGTTCCGTCTGTGTTCAGCGGACCGGCACCCTCTCCGTGCACGCCCTTGACGATGGTGAGCGGCGCCGAGGGTTGCGGGAAGGTTGTTGTCGTCGTCGTGCAGGATGCAACATCCGTCTGGGTCGGCTGGGTGGTTCCGTCCGTCGTGTACTTGCACAGGTCGAACACTTGGTCGGACACGACCGTGGCCGAGTTCTGGACGGGGGTGAACGCGGTCAGACCGGTGCGGAAATCGAGCGTGGTGTTGATGGTCAGTGTCGACCCGAGCGGAATCGACTCGCCCGCGGCCAGCGTGAAGGTGATGTTCTGGGTGCCGTCGGCGTTCCTCGGGGACATGACCGCGATGACGTCGGTGCTGCCCAGGGTGAGCGTGGTGGTGCCGGTCTGCAGGGTGTAACTGAACGCCTGGCTGGCCTGCGCGACGGTCAACGGCTCGGACGTGTCCGGATCGATCGGCAGAACGAGGTCGGGGCCATCGGTAGGCATGCCCGGCAGCGTGTCGGTGACGACGACACCCGTGAGCGGCTTGTCGTGGCCCGAGCCGGTGTTGGTGACGGCGATCGCGTACGGGATGTCTGAGCCGAGAGGCCAGTCGCCCGCCGGAATTTTCGTGATCTGCACATCGGCCGGCAGGTGCTCGTAGCTGATCCGGGCGGTGACGTCCTCGCTCGCCGTCCAGAGCGGGTTCGTGTCGGCGGCGTCAGTCGCTGCGGCAACGGTGACCGTCGCGGTGTTCGTGAAGACCCCGATCGTTGACTCACCCGGAGCCGGGGTCGAGTGCGTGTAGAGGTTGTCATCGACGGGCGTGCCGGAGGGCGCAACGAGGGTGGTGCGACGGGTCGCGACGAATGACACGTTCTGCAGCGGGTTGTGTGGACGCTGCCAGTTCGAGTAGTCGCTCTTCGTGAAAATGAAACGAAGTCCGCGGATGTCGGCGTTGACCGTGCCGGAGGGCAGCGACGCGGGGAGCTGCAGCGTCGCCTGGGCGGTGCCGTTGTACCAGCACGCCGTCAGGTCGGTGAGCCCGTTGCACAGGGGCGTGATGCCGGTCGAGGTGTCGTAGGTGATCCCGACGAGCGCGTCCACCTCGACCCGGTTGATCGGGGTGGCGAAGGTGAGGGCGCCGAATCCGTTGAAGTTGTAGGCGTTCCAGAATGTGGCGGAGGAGTCGTCGATCGTCATCCGGGTCGTCGGCACGTTGCCGGTCGGCTGACCACCGAGTTTGATGGTCGCGTTTTTCGAGTTGCCGTCGTACTGGATGGCCGGGGTGGCGCCCGACGTGGTGTCCGCGACGATGACCTTGGTCGCCGCGACGCCGTAGTCGTAGGCGTCGACGTCCATGGTCGCGGTTTGATCCGCCGAGGTGCTGTGGGTCGCCGGGGTGATTACCTCGGGGTCGGTGATGCTGGCGGTCGTCGTGTTGTGGATTGTCATGGTGGTCGCCGGTGCGGTGAGCACGGGGTTCGACGTTCCGCGAATCGTTGCCCGCAGCTGGGTCTCGAGCTGGACATCCGTGCTCGCGTTGGTCGGAATTCGACCGAAGTGGGACACGACGATTCCGGTTGCATGAGCGAGGTCTGTGGACGTGAGCAGGAGCGCCTGCGCGACCGTGTAGCTGAGCGTCGGGCCGTTGTCCTGCGAAATCTGAACCGTGCTATTCGCCTGGATCACGCCGAGCGGGAAGCTGATCGAGTTGATCTTCGTGATGTTCACGTAGTCGAAGGGATGATCGCCCTCGGTCGGCTCGGCCAGGGAGAGCTCGTCGACAGCAGCAATCGAGACGTTCTTGCCCGAGATGTCGAGGTGCGCGGTCGGGTAAAAGGCCTGCGGCGTGCCGAGCGGCGGGACGCCGAGCGGTCCGTCCGTCCAGCTTTTGGTGGCCGTGACGTCGATCGGGCGATCCAGAATCTGGATGGCGTCGGAGGCGGTGCCCGAGTAGACGACCGTGTCCGAGCTGTCGCGGCCATCCACCCTGGCCGAGTTCAGGACGAGGCCCGCCGCGGTGTCGTTGTAGATGGTGCCGGCGGTGGTGCCGAGCACGGGCGTGCCGTCCGAGCGCCTGGTGTCGCGCAGCTGGAAGACCAGGTCGATCGAGCGCGACTCGTCGGTCGTCGCAGCAACACCGGATCCCACCGCGGGAGCGAGCGGGTTGGTGGGGAAGCGCGTCGCGCGGGTCGGGCTCTCGACGTAGATGAACTGAACTCCGGTGGCGTTTGCACGCTCGGTCGCGGTGAGGGTATAGCCCGGGAATGCGCCGTCGCAGGCGTTCCCCGCGCAGGGGTTCGTCGCCGTATTCGCCCATCCCGTGCCCGGGATGTAGAGCTGAACGGACGAGATCTTGTCGTAGGTGAGGGCCGGGTCCATAGCCGAGGTGATCGCCGGGATGCTGGCGAGGTCGAACGCGTCGTAGACGCTGCCCGCGACCGCAGCCAGGCTCGGGTCGCCCGCCGTGTCCGAGATGACCACGGAGTCGAATTCCTGTGATCCGGTGCCCCAGTGGATGACCGCCGTCCGCTGCTCGCTCGAGCGCGCATCCACGATCTTGAGTCCCGTCGTCGGGTCGGGAATCCAGTTCTTCGACACGATGCCGGGGCCGCCCGGCGGGATCGGCAGCAGCTGGATATTAGCGAGGTTGTTGGCCTGAACGGGTGAGTTGGATGCTCCTCCGCTTGTCGCAATCGAGAGCACAGTGTTCGGGATCGTCACGATGCCAGCCGTCGAGTTCGGCGCCGTGGCCGGATCGGAACGGAGCGCGGCGCGCAGGACCGCCTTGATGTTCGGCTGCACCGCAAAGCCCGGAGGCAGCGTCCCCGAGACCGGCTCGTATACGAACTGCAGGCCGTCGGCGTTGGCCCGCTCGAACGACGTCAGGACGTAGGTCAGCGACTTCGGCCCGACGACGTCTGTGGTCGCGGGGTCGAGCGGCGCCCAGGTCTGCGTGGACGCATCCCAGGCATTCACCGTCAGGGTGACGCCGGTGGGAACGGAGGTCGCGACGATAGCGCTCGGATTGAAGTTGTCCCAGAACGCGTCGGTCGTTGGGTCCGCGGTGTCCTGCACCGTGAGGCTGTCCGAGCCGACCGTCGAACCGCCGTGATCGGTACCCAGCGTCGGCTTCGGATCGATCTGTGCCGGGAGAGAAATCAGGGTGGACGCACCCGTGACGGAGTAGATGCTGCCCGGCGTCGCGGTCTTCGACACCGACGTGTTGATTCGCGCGGTGCGCAGGTTGAGCGGCGCCGAGGCGAGCGACTCAGCGGTCTGGTTGTCGATGGTCGTGACGTCGTAGGCGATCGTGTTGATCACCGTGGTGTCGACGGTGACGGTCGGCGTCGTCACAAAGAAGTGCAGGTTGGCGTACTGGTTCGGCGGCATGGTGCCGGTGTAGGTGACGCGGAATCCGACGACTGTTTGCGCGGGATCCGGCTGCGGGATCGGCGGGAATGCCCCGGTGGTGTGGCTGACCGTCGCTGGCGGTGCGAAGACGCCACCCGCGCCGGCGTACAGGTACTCGATGCTCTCGCTGGTCGCGCCGACCGGCCACTCGTTGGCGGCGTCATCCCAGACCGTGAAGCCGAGGCCCTGGTCCGCGAGGGTCGGATCGCCCGTGGCCGGCTCGGTGAGGACCATCGTGTTCAGCGTGTAGTCGCCCTTGTTGGCTCCCCCGACGGTGACCTCGTCGGTCGTCAGTCCGCCGACCGGGTTTGCGTCGGCATACGACTTGTTGGCCAGCGGGCTGATCGTCACCCGGTTGATCAGGAGGTCGGCCGTCGCGTTGGTCGGCACCGTGCTCACGCCCGCGAGCGTCACGAAGTCGGACACGATGTTGTGAACGGTCGTCGTGGCCGGGATCGAGGTGACGTTGCTTCGCAGTGCCGTCGCAATGTTGATGGTGCCAGCAGTGCCGGCCGCAACCGCACCCGAGGAGTTCTTGAAGGTGAACCTGAGCCCGAGAATCGTGGCCGGGTCGATGCCCGTCGGAAGAGCGATCGTCGTCTTCGAGGTGCCGAGGTGCCAGACGGTGCCGTCGTACCAGTCGACCTGAACGCGGTTGGCGCCGCCGGGCCAGGTCGGAAGCGTGAGTCCCGTGATGGCGTCGTACTGGAACGGGTTCGGATTCGCCGTCACATCCGCTGGCTCCTGCACGGTCAGCGAGTCGACCCCGATGTTAGAGGTGTTCGCGGGCGTCAGAGCGATCGTCGACGTGACATTGGGCGAACTGTTCAGCGAGGTCGGCGTGTACGTCTTGCCGATGCTGGCCGCGAGGACGGTCGGAACAGCCAGCTTGACGTCGGCCGACGAGGTGACCGGATCCGGCACATTGCTGGCGGTCGCCGTCGCCGTGTTCGTGACGAGTTGGTTGTTGAACGTAGCGGACACGTTCGAGGGCACGACCGCGGTGGCCGTGAAGCCGACCTGGTGACCGGCGTCGAGACCGTTCTGGCCGTCATCCAGCGGTTGGACGAAGTTGACCGTAAACGTGTTGCCGTTCTTCACGATGGTCGCGTGGATACCGGACGGCGACGAGACCGAGCCGAGAACGAGGGGAGCCGGGATGGTGTCGGTGACGGCGAAGTTGTCGCACGCCGTGGTCAGCGACGAGCACTCGACGTTGAAGCTGTAGGTGGCGGTGTCGCCAGGGTTGAGCGACCGCGTGGCGGGCGTCGGAGACGCCGTCTTGTCGAGGTGGATGACCGGAATCTCGGCGGGCGGGTCGGCGACGGCTGCGGTAGCAATGAGCCCACTGCTCAGCAACAGCAGCGACGCGACGGCTGCGACGGCGCCCCGAATTCGGCGCGCCAAAGGCCAGCGCGACTCGCGCGAGCGCCCTGAGGCCTGCTGCACCTTAGCTCCCTATGCATGGCGTTCCCTCACCCAGAAGGACGCAGATTGCACGGGAATGCGGCGGCCTCGGGTGTGCCACTACGTACGCTACGTGTCCGGCTTTTGGGGGACTACGCCCCAGTCTGGGGAGCCCGCGAACGGGGGGCTGCGGCGCTCGGGGCGCCCCATCTGCTATCGTTTGAGCTACTTGCGGACCCAATGTTGGGGCCCCTGCGTCGTTGAACGCTTACTCTGTCGCCCTATCCAAGGGCTCTAGACACTTTCTCCGGCGATCGATTGCGGCCATTGCCGCTCTCGCCATCCAATCGGCTCGTCCTGGCTCCCTGAGCAAGGCGTGCGGGCCGATGCTTTCCCGAAAGATATTTCCTTGACTGAACTGAACTTCGGCGCGCTTGGCGTGCCAGCACCCCTCGTTGCCGCACTCGCGGCAAACGGGATCACCGAGCCGTTCCCGATCCAGGTCGACACGCTGCCGGACACCCTGTCCGGTCGCGACGTACTCGGGCGCGGCAAGACCGGCTCCGGCAAGACGCTCGCCTTCGGCATCCCGCTGGTTGCGCGCCTCGGCGGCAAACTGGCCGGCGGCAGCCGCCGTCCCGGGCGTCCGCTCGCGCTCATCCTTGCTCCGACTCGGGAGCTTGCGACCCAGATCACGGTGGCAATCCAGCCACTCGCGGATGTCTACGGTCTCAAGTCCACGACCATCTTCGGCGGCGTCTCGCAGCAGCGTCAGGTCGCCGCGCTCAAGGCCGGAGTCGACATCGTCGTTGCCTGCCCAGGGCGCCTCGAGGACCTCATGAAACAGGGCTTCGTCACCCTCGACGCCGTCGAGATCTCGATCCTGGACGAGGCGGACCACATGGCCGACCTGGGCTTCCTGCCCGTCGTCACCCGCATCATGGACAAGACCCCGCAGAGCGGGCAGCGGATGCTGTTCAGCGCGACGCTGGACAACGGCGTCGACAAGCTGGTTCGTCGCTACCTGCACAACGAGGTCCTGCACTCCGTCGACGAGGCCAACTCCCCCGTCGCCGCCATGACTCACCACGTGTTCGAGGTGTCGGGTGTCGAGGCCAAGCGCGTTCTCGTCGAGCGCCTCGCGTCGGGATCCGGACGTCGGATCCTGTTCATGCGCACCAAGCACCACGCCAAGAAGCTCGCGCGCCAGCTGACCGACGCGGGCATCCCCGCCGTCGACCTGCACGGCAACCTGTCCCAGGTTCAGCGTGACCGCAACCTCGCCGCCTTCTCGGCCGGCGAGGTGCGAGTTCTCGTCGCGACCGATGTCGCCGCTCGCGGTGTTCACGTCGATGACATCGAACTGGTGATTCACGTTGACCCGCCGGCCGAGCACAAGGCCTACCTGCACCGCTCGGGTCGTACCGCTCGTGCCGGCGCAGAGGGTGACGTCGTCACACTCGTGCTTCCGGAGCAGCGCAAGGACACCGCGGCCCTGCTGCGCAAGGCAGCGATCAACGTTGCTCCGCAGCAGGTCGACGCAACGTCGTCGGCCGTCACCGCGCTCGTCGGCGATGTCGCCGCGTACGTCAAGCCGTCGCCTCGCGCGGAGGCTCCCGCCCGCGGTCAGAGCCAGGGTGGCCGGTCGCAGGGTGCGAACGCCCAGCGCAAGCGCGCCAACCGCGACGGTGGCGAGCGCGGCAGCCAGCCGCGCGGCGACCGCAGCGGTCGTCCGGCCCAGGCCTCCGCCGGTCAGCCGAAGTCCGGCCAGCGCTCCGGTGGCCAGGGTTCTGGCAACCAGGGGAACGGTTCGAACGGCGGAGCTCGCTCGGGCGCAGCTCGTCCGGCCCTGAAGGTCGGCGGACTCGTCGGCATGAGCCAGTCCAGCAACGGTCGCCGTCGCGGTCGCTAGCGCTCAACCTCGTTTTCACCCACGAGGTGAGGCAAATCGACCTTCCTGCTCGCAGGGAACGTCGATTTGCCTCACCTCGCGTGGTTTAAGGGTTAGAAGAGTCTTCCCACCGAGGCCATCGCGGCCTTGATCAGGGAGCCGCGTCCGCCCTCCATCTCGGAGGCGACGGCGTCCGATGCGGCCTCGATCGGGCTCATCCAGGTGAGTTCGAGTGCGTCCTGCCGCGGCTCACAGGTGCCCGTCACGGGGACGACGTACGCGAGCGAGACGGCGTGCTGGCGGTCATCCGTGAACTGCGCGCCCGGAAACGGAAAGTACTCGGCGACTGAAAACGGCACCGGCGACGCGGGAAGCAGCGGGAACGCCATGGGCCCGAGATCCTTCTCTAGGTGGCGAAACAGCGCCTCGCGCAGGCTCTCACCGAAGAGCACCCGGCCGGAGACCAGGGTTCGGGTGATATCCCCGTCGGCGTTCGCGCGAAGCAGGATGCCGACCTCGGTCACCTGCCCGACGCCGTCGACTCGGACGGGGACCGCCTCGACATAGAGGAGCGGGAGCCGGCGGCGGGCATCCGCCAACTCGTCTTCAGACAGCCAGCCGGGATTCGGGTCGGGGGTGCCTACTGAGCTCATGGTCCATTCTTACCCACGCGGACCTCCGCGAAGCTTCAGCGGGTAGCGTGGAATCGATGAACCTGGACGCCGCGGCCGTGATCTGGTCCGCCCCCGAGCGCGAGCGCGCCGGTCGACCGCTGCTCGTGTTGCTGCACGGTTACGCCTCCCACGAGGGCGACCTCTTCCAGCTGTCGCCGCGGCTGCCGCTCGCGCCGGTGATCGCATCCGTCCGCGCCCCCATCCCCGAGAACGGTGGATGGGCGTGGTTCTCCTTCGCCGCACGGGGCGTCACCGACCCGTCCGCTGCGGAGGTGGATGAGGCGACGAACGCGTTCCTCGAATGGCTCGACGCCCAGGATTTCACCTCGGTGAGCCTGCTCGGGTTTTCCCAGGGGGCTGTCGTCGCGCTTCATGCGATGCGGGCGCGACCGGAGCGCTTCAGATCCGTGGTCGCAATATCCGGCTTTGTCGCCGCGGGCGAAAGCGCGGGCGACGGGCGGCTGGCGGACCTGCGGCCTCCGGTGTTTTGGGGGCGAGGCACACTGGATCGCATCATCCCGTCGACCGCCATCGAACGAACGACCGACTGGTTGCCCGCCCACTCGACGCCAACGATT
The DNA here is from genome assembly GCA_030838475.1 of Actinomycetota bacterium. Taxonomy (GTDB): domain Bacteria; phylum Actinomycetota; class Actinomycetes; order Actinomycetales; family Microbacteriaceae; genus Galbitalea. The sequence goes on along the minus strand of JAUZFP010000028.1, from coordinate 47,862 downwards.
CGAATCTACGAGAACGTCGCCCACTCCCTTTCCAGCGCCGAGCTGACTGACATCACGGAATTTCTGACCACCCATGAGTGACGATGACCTGTCCGTCTCCTGGTCGCGACCACCGCTCCCCGGCGACGACCTGCTGATCCTGCTGCACGGGTTCGAGGGAACCGAGCACGATCTCGATGATCGCTTCCCCGACCTCCCGAGCTCGGTGGTGACGGCCTCGCTGCGAGCGCCGGTCCGGCAGAACACGGGTCACGCCTGGTTTCTTCACGACTACGGGGTCAGGGATGCGGTCGACAACGTTTTCGCGTGGCTCGATACCCAGAGCGGATTCGCCACGGTCGGCGTGCTCGGTCTGTCGCAGGGCGGCGCGATGGCACTCGAGCTCATTCGCCAGGCACCCGAGCGTTTCACCTACGCGGTGCAGCTGAGCGGCATCATCCTCGGACTAGACGCCGCGCCGCGCCTGGCGAAGCTCAGGCCTCCGGTCTTCAGCGGTCACGGCGACCTCGACGAGATTGTGCCGAAGGCCGATGTGATTGCGACCAACGAGTGGCTGGTCACGCATACCCGCCTCACGGTGAGGGACTACGTGGGCATGGGCCACTGGATCTCGGCGGCCGAGGCCACCGATGTCTGCGCCTTCATCCGGGCGGTGTTGGGCGGTCACGACCCCGGCACGTGACGGCGGTTAGGGGCAGGATGGCAGGATGAACACCGCCCTCGACCGCTTCTCCCCGGCCACCCGGGAGTGGTTCACGGGCGCGTTCGCCGAGCCGACCACGGCCCAGGCCGGAGCGTGGGATGCGATCAGCTCTGGCGCGCATGCCCTCGTGGTCGCACCGACCGGTTCGGGCAAGACGCTCGCGGCGTTCCTCTGGTCGATCGACCGGTTGCTCTCCTCGCCCGCCACCGACCCCAAGCGCAGAACGCGCGTCCTCTATATCTCCCCGCTGAAGGCGCTAGGGGTGGATGTCGAGCGCAACCTGCGATCGCCGCTCGTCGGGGTGACCCAGACGGCCCGACGGCTCGGGCTGCCGGCGCCCGACGTGACGGTCGGCGTGCGATCGGGCGACACCACGACGCAGGATCGGCGACTGCTCGCGCGGACGCCCCCTGACATCCTGATCACCACGCCGGAGTCGCTGTACCTGATGCTCACCTCGGCCGCCCGGGAAACGCTGTTGGGGGTGGAGACGGTCATCGTCGACGAGGTGCACGCCGTCGCCGCGACGAAACGTGGCGCGCACCTCGCCGTATCGCTGGAGAGGCTGGATTCCCTGCTCGCGAAGCCCGCCCAGCGCATCGGGCTGTCCGCGACGGTTCGCCCGCGGGAGGAGGTCGCACGTTTTCTCGGTGGCATCGCGCCCGTGACGATCGTCGCACCACCGTCGACGAAGCGGTTCGACCTGCGGGTCGTCGTTCCGGTCGACGACATGAGCGAGCTAGGGACCTCTGCGCAGCTCGATGGACCGCTGGCGGGAACCGGCTCGCAGGGATCGATCTGGCCGCACGTCGAGGAACGGATCGTCGATCTGATCCTCGAGCACCAGTCGACGATCGTGTTCGTGAACTCGCGTGGACTCGCGGAGCGGCTCACCGGACGGCTGAACGAGCTGTACGCGGAACGGATGTTTCCCGCTCTTGTCCCCGAACTCGTTCCGGCTGCCACGCCAGCGCTGATGCCCGGCCAGTCGGGGACGTCCGCGGGCGCATCCCCACTACTGGCTCGCGCCCACCACGGCTCCGTCAGCAAAGACCAGCGCGCCCTCATCGAGGATGACCTCAAGTCCGGTCGGCTCCGCTGCGTCGTCGCGACCTCGACGCTGGAACTCGGGATCGACATGGGCGAGGTCGACCTCGTCGTGCAGGTCGAGTCGCCCCCGTCGGTGGCGAGCGGGCTGCAACGGATCGGGCGGGCGGGTCATCAGGTCGGTGAGGTGTCGAGGGGTGTGCTGTTTCCGAAGCACCGGGCCGACCTCATCCACGTCGCCGTCGTCAGTGAGCGGATGGTCGAAGGCAAGATCGAGGCGCTCGCGATCCCGCAGAATCCGCTCGATATTCTCGCGCAGCAGACCGTCGCCGCCGTCGCCCTGGAGCCGATCCAGCTGGAGGAATGGTGGGAGACCGTGCGGAGGAGCGCGCCCTTCGCCACCCTTCCGCGCAGCGCGTACGAGGCGACCCTCGACCTGCTGAGCGGGCTGTATCCGAGCGACGAATTTGCCGAGCTCCGGCCGCGCATCGTCTGGGATCGGGTGAGTGGCACCATCACCGGTCGCCCTGGTGCCCAGCGACTGGCGGTCACGAGCGGCGGAACCATCCCGGATCGTGGGCTCTTCGGGGTCTTCATGGTTGGCGCTACTGCCGGCGGCGGCCGCGTTGGCGAGCTGGACGAGGAAATGGTCTACGAGTCCCGCATCGGCGACGTCATCGCGCTCGGGGCGACGAGCTGGCGGATCGAAGACATCACCCACGACCGCGTCGTGGTGGCGCCCGCATTCGGCCAGCCGGGACGCATCCCGTTCTGGAAGGGTGACGGACTCGGCCGACCAGCAGAACTGGGCGCGGCGGTCGGGGCGTTCATCCGCGAGGTGTCGACGAGTGCGGCGGAGTCGGCTCTCGAACGGGTGCGAGCCGGCGGGCTCGATGAGCGGGCCGTCACCAATCTGGTCTCGTTCATTGCCGAACAGAAGATCGCGACCGGGCACGTGCCCACGGACAAGACGCTCGTCGTGGAGCGCTTCCGCGACGAACTCGGCGACTGGCGGGTCATCCTGCACTCGCCCTATGGCATGCCGGTGCACTCCCCCTGGGCGCTCGCAGTGACCGCCCGCGTGCGTGAGCGCTACGGCTACGACGGCGGCGCCGTCGCGGCCGACGATGGCATCATCGTTCGGCTGCCCGACACGGATGCCCAGCCTCCGGGCGCCGAACTGTTCATGTTCGAGGCCGGCGAACTAGAGCAGCTGGTCACCGACGAGGTGGGCGGCTCCGCGCTCTTTGCCTCCCGTTTTCGGGAGTGCGCGGCGCGCGCCCTGCTCCTCCCTCGCTACAACCCGGGCAAGCGTTCCCCGCTCTGGCAGCAACGCCAGCGGGCGTCGCAACTGCTCGAGGTCGCGCGCAAATACCCGAGCTTCCCGATCGTGCTGGAGACGGTGCGTGAGGTGCTTCAGGATGTCTACGACCTCCCGTCCCTGATGTCCCTCACCGCGCAGATCGCCGGACGCAGCATCCGCATCGTGGAGGCCGAGACGGAGTCTGCTTCCCCCTTCGCGAGGTCCCTGTTGTTCGGCTACGTCGCCGCGTTCATGTACGAGGGCGACTCGCCGCTCGCCGAGCGTCGAGCGGCGGCGCTCAGTCTCGACCCCACCCTCCTCGCCGAACTCCTCGGCCGGGCGGAGCTGCGCGAACTCCTCGATCCGAAGGTCCTCGAACAGACCGAGCTCGAGCTGCAGCGACTCGCACCCGATCGCCGGGCACGCGACCTGGAGGGCGTCGTCGACCTGCTTCGGGTACTGGGTCCGCTCTCAGTCGACGAGATCCAGGCTCGGCTCGCACCCGCTGGGTCGGCGGATCTCGACAAGCTCGATCCGAGGGTACGCGCCGATCCGAGAATCCCGGCCTGGCTGGACGAACTCACCCGCGCCCACCGAGTGCTCCCCGCCCGCATCGCCGGTGACGACCGGTGGGCGATCATCGAGGACGCCAGTCGCCTCCGGGACGCCCTCGGCGTCGCCCTTCCGATCGGAGTACCCACCGCCTTTGTCGAACCGGTCGCCGATCCGGTTGGTGACCTGGTCAGCCGCTACGCGCGAACGCACGGCCCGTTCACCGCCGTTGCTGTCGCGGAGCGGTTCGGGCTCGGGGTTGCGGTCGTCCTCGACTCGCTCCGACGCCTCGGCTCCGACCGGCGGGTCGTCGAGGGCGAATTCCGTCCAGGCGCATCCGGCAGCGAATGGGTCGACGCCGAGATCCTGCGGCGACTCCGAAGCCGGTCACTCGCCGCGCTCCGTCACGAGGTAGAGCCCGTCTCGCAGGACACCCTCGGTCGATTCCTTCCGGCCTGGCAGCACGTCTCGACTGCCACAAACCGAAGCCTCCTGCGCGGCGCCGACGGTCTCCTACAGATCGTCGAGCAGCTCGGCGGGGTTGCGCTTCCGGCGTCCGCCTGGGAGACGCTCGTTCTACCCGGGCGCCTGCCCGACTATTCGCAGGCCTGGCTGGATGAGCTCACCGTCTCGGGCGAGGTGCTCTGGTCGGGTGCTGGCGCGCTCCCCGGCAGCGACGGCTGGGTGAGCCTGCACCTTGCGGAGACAGCGGCGGTGACCCTGCCCGAATCGATCGACGTCGAGACCACCGAGCTGCAGCGCGACATCCTCGTCGCCCTCGCCGGCGGCGGCGCGTACTTCTTCCGACAACTCGGCGCCGCGGTTGGCTCGACGGATGACCAAGAGCTCGCCGCCGCGCTCTGGGACCTGGTCTGGGCGGGTCTGATCACGAACGACACGTTCGCCCCGCTCCGTTCATTCCTCGGCGGCAAGGCCGCTCCAGGACGCGCACCGCGTGCGCGCTCATATCGGGGGCGCGGTCAGTCCCTGGCCGTTGCCCAGGCCGGACCGCCGACCGTCGCGGGACGCTGGTCCCTGCTCCCGCTCGCCGAGAGCGACACGACGGTGCGCGCGAAGGCGACGGCCGAGGCGCTGCTCGAGCGGCACGGGATCGTCACCCGTGGCGCGGTCGCCAGCGAGGGGATACCGGGCGGCTTCGCTCTCACCTACAAGGTGCTCTCCTCCTTCGAGGAGACCGGACGCGCTCGACGCGGGTACTTCGTCGACGGTCTCGGCGGGGCACAGTTTGGGACCGGAGCCACGGTCGATCGTCTCCGTCAGTTCACTCGAGACGACGACGCCGTTCCGGATCTTGCCGCTGTCACCCTGGCCGCAACGGATCCCGCCAATCCGTACGGCGCCGCGCTCGGCTGGCCTGCCACCGAGGGTCACCGCCCCGGCCGCAAGGCGGGAGCGCTCGTCGTTCTGGTGGATGGCCGTCTCGCCGTCTACATCGAGCGAGGCGGCAAAACCGTCCTGACCTTCACGGCGGACGAGGCCATCCTCGCCGCCGCCGCCGTCTCGCTGGCGGCGACGGTTCGGCTGGGCCTCGGCAGGCTGCGGGTGGAGCGGGTGGATGGCGAGTTCTCCGTGGGCACGCCGTTCGGCTCGGCGCTGGCGAACGCGGGTTTCGCCCCGACGCCGCAGGGGCTCCGACTGCGCGCTTAGGCTCGCTCGCGACTACCTGGTCATGATCCAGGCGAGCAGGTAGCTCCGCGAGTCCGCGTCATCGATGTAATTGTCGGGCAACGACCGCGCGGTTGCGAGGGTGGATGTCGCGGCGGACTTGCCGCTCAGCGCCGAGTACATCAGTAGGTAGTCCCCAAACGCAACCCGGAATCCCCCGGGCGTCGCTTCTTCAACGTTCGAGGAAATACGCTGGGGATCGCCGCCGAGATAGCCCGACGCCGGGCTCATGGGAATCAGCTGGATGCCGAGCTTCGCGTTGGCATCCGGACTGAACCAGGTCGCCGAGTCTCGTTTCGCTCCCCAATTGATCCCAATCACTCCATGCTCGAAACCGGTGTACACGGACGCCGTCGTGTCGAAGTTGGTCCAGTACGCCTTCGCCGATGCTGCCTCAGCAGACAGCAGCCAAGTCGCCTCAGACTTCAGGCCCGCGTTGCCCGTCACGGCGGCCCACAGAGCGAGTCCGTTCCAGGCATCCACCGCCTCCGAACTCGACTCCTGATTGTTGCCATCGGCGAATGGAGCATAGCCGGATGCCCACGAGTGGCCGGCGTACGCATCGAAGACGCGGAGCTGCGGGAACGACTTCGAGGAACCGGGCGACGCGATGTCCGCAGCGAGCAGGTTCATCACTGGCTCGATCTTCGGGATGAGCGACGGATCGTACCGAGCGGCGACGGATGCCGCGTAAAGGAAGTACCCGTAGTGGAAATGATGGTCGTTGAACTTTTCCGACCCAAATGAGGCCGCGAGACCAACCATCCCCTTTGCACTCGGGTCGTACACGAAGCATTGCACGGAGCGGCTCGCGCAACCGTTCGGGGTTGTCCATTTCGCGAGCGCGCCCGACAGGCGCTTCTGGATGGCCGCCGACGCATTGTCGTCACCCACCTCGTGCGCGATGGTCAAGAGATTCGCGAGCCGATAGAGCGCCTTGCCACCGAAATAGCTGTCAGTCGGAAGCGGTGGCGTCTTCCCGAGGTCCTGTGCCAGCGACCTGCGGAGCTCGACCTTGTCGGTGGCGGTTAGCTTGCCTGCATCGAGCGTGTCCGTCGGGACCAACGCTGGCGAACTCCATGAGAGCCGTGGCCCCGCACAGAGCGAGAGGATGCCGTAGACCGATGGATAGTGCCCGAGCGCACAGGTCGTGGGCGTGAGCAACTCGGCACGCTGTGACGGCAAAGCCGCGATCATCGTGTCTCCCTTCGAGTGGTACGCGAGCGATGTTCTGACCTTGTGGCCGGTAACCCCGTACGTCAGCGAAACAGACTCCAGCGCGGAAACGTGGGGCGCCAGTCGGGCCGCGTCACCACCCTCGGGCACCGCGAACCACACGGCGGTCTGGCCTTTCATCAGGTGCAATCCCCCAGAACTCAGTCGACCGCGCGTGAGCAACCCATAGCTCGAGCCATCGACTGTCGTCGTGTAGAGACCATTGCCCTTCGACTCATAGGGCTGGCCAAGCCGAATGCTCCGGGCGCTCGCCGCCGTGTACGTCACTAGAGGAGAACCCTCGGCGATGACGATCGAACCGATCTTCGATCCGTCCGCACCGGCCTGCATGATCGTCACCGAGGCCTCGTCGTACGCCGTGACCTTCGCCGACGTCGCCGAGGTATCGACCGTCACCGACGGTGTGAAGCCACCGGTAATCGTGTTGGGCTGGGTGGTCACCGCAGGAACCCCGAAGGCGAATCCGCCGGGCGTGAGACCGAACGAGAGCGGAAGCGGAAACACAGGTTGCGGAGAGGCGCCGAATACGAGCCCCGAGAACCAGCGATTGGTCGGCGGAACGAGTCCCTTTGCGAGTCTCGCCGGGGGCGCGGGCGACGCCAAGCGGTGCGGTACAGCGGAGAGCGCCGAGGTAAGCCCGACGGTCGACGGCGCACCGACGGATCCGGCGGAACTTGCGCACCCGCCCAGCAGAGCGATGAGCGATACACCGCAGCCGAGCCGCAGGGCGAGCGCCAAGCGAGCGCCGATCACAGCCCCATCTTTTCCCACAGGCTGACGAAGGTCTCGCGTAGTCCACCAAGCGGTCCGTCGGGCCGCAGGTGGAGAGTCGCGCTGATCGGCGTTCCCGGCACTACGAGGTTGTTGTGCGTGCCTCGCACCAACTGGGCGCTTCGCACCTCGATGCTCGCGTCCGCTTTGCCGCCGATGGTCGTCACGTTGATGCGGTCGACGGTCCCGCTGAGCTGCTGCTGATTAGGGAGGACCAGGTCGACCTTTGCGCCCTTCTGAATTCGCGAGAAGTCGTATGGGTCGAGACGGAAATCCGCCAGAACGTAGAGCGACCCGGCGCGATCGATCGAGGCCAGGGCGCTGCCCGCACTCACAAACCCGCCGACGTGCGCGCCAATCTTTGAGACCACACCCGGTTGCGTGGCCAACAGCGTCAGCATGCCCTGCGTGCTCACCGTGTACGCGCTACTCGCTGGCACCTTCGCCCTCGCCGCTAGAGCTGCGGCCAGTGTTGCGCTTTGAATCGTCAGCAAGGGTTGACCGGTCTTGACCGTGTCGCCCTGATTTACGTTTTGAGCGGTAACGGTGCCCGCGTAGTCGGCGCCGACCGAGTACGTGGTTGCGTGCACGGACGCGGATCGGCTGACAACCTCGGTCTCTCGCTGGCTGAGGATCAGCGTGCAGCCGAGCACGATGACAAGCACGACGATGAAACCAACAAGCAGCCGAAAACGATTTGCCCAGGTCATGATGAGATCCTTTCCGCCTCGTCAAACACCGGGGTCGCGAACTCCCGTGCCGAAGCTTGTGGGGTAGGGGCCGAGTAGTACGCGGGAAGGGCGGTGGCCGCCTGGGGGCGAGGAGGACGCCCAAATGTCGGATAGAGCGCCGGACGCGGCTTTACCGTGACTCTCGCCCGGTGCGATTCGAGAAAGGCCGCACCGATGAACACGCTGAGAACGATCGTGTTGGTGACGTTCCACGCCGTCGCCAGGGTCAGGGTCTCATGGCCATAGTCCTTGACGATTCCCACCAGCGAGGTGAAAAGGAGGAACACGAAGAACAGCACCTGAGGAACGATGAAGTTGAACGGCGACACCCGTTTTCCCGACGATCCGGTGACATGCCATTGCTGTTCGTGACCGGAGAACACGTTGATGAACGCGCGAATGTAGATCGGAAAAGACACGGCGGCCATCACGAGGGTCTCCAGTCGGAAGGAACCCATGGTGTGAAATGCCAACAGAATCTGAAGCCCATAGAAGCCCAGGTAGAAGAGGAGCCAGGTGATCCAGGTGACGGTGAGATTGACCGGGCGAAGGTCGAAATAGATCTCGAGCGGAGGCACGAAGATGAGAAGAAGTGGCGTGATCCCGACGAGGTAGTGCGTCGCGGTCACGAAATACTGAATGCGCTGATCAATTGTGAGCTTGGTCCGCGGGCTGAGTGGGTTGCGCTGCAGCAGGATTTCGAAGCCACCGGAGGCCCATCGCAGTTGCTGCTTCGAATAGTCCTCGATGGTCTCCGGGGCGTCGCCGACCGCAAGGGTCAGAGCGATGTAGATCGAAACCCACCCACGCTCATGAAGGCGGAGAGAAGTCCAGACATCCTCGGATTTTGAATCCGTGCACATTCCGCCAACATCCTCGATGGCCGAACGACGAAAGAGCACGTTCGTACCAACGCAGAATGCGGCATTGAAGCGGTTCCGGCCCGGCTGAATGTAGCGATAGAAGACCGATTGCATAAAGCCCGCGCCGCGCGAGACGAGGTTGTTCATGTTGCCGTAGCTCTGCGGGGTCTGCACGAAGGCAACGTTGTCGTCGATGAAGAAGGGCAGCGTCTCGTAGAGAAAGTCATCGCTCGGCACGAAGTCCGCATCGAAGATGGCGAAGTATTCGCCGTTGGCGATGGACAAAGCGTGGTTGATATTGCCAGCCTTGGCGCCATGATTCGTGAGACGGCGAACGTATCGAACGCCAAGATCACCCGCAAGATCCTTGACCGCATCGGACTGGCCGTCATCGAGTATCCACGTGTTGTGTTTTCCCCGAATGGCGAGCGCAGCCGACGCCGTGCGAGCAATTTTGTCGAGTGGCTCACCGTAGGCCGTGATGAAGACGTCGACTTCGACGGCGCGGTCGCCGAGAAACAGCGGCCAGTCCTGTGGTCGGCCTTGGGCACCGTCACGCGCAATGGCTGCGGCGTCGAAGAGTCGCTCTTGCGAATGATGAAACACGAACGTCCGGGGGTCCTGCCCTCCGGACAGAATCGTCCACATTGAGACGAGCGCCTGTACGACGAGCACGAGCTCTGCCGCGATGACCATGGAATACGGCAGCCAGTCACCGCGATTCGTCGGATTCAACAGGAACGCGGTGTAGGTAATAACCCCTAGGACGGCGACGACAACGAAGAGGAGAAGTGTCGGCGACTGCGCAGCGGAATTCTCAACTTTCCGTGCGAGCGGTGTGGCATCTGAGCGCCTGCGCCCCTCGTACGGTTTGTCTTTCCAGGTCGTTGCCATCGTGCTGATCTCCATTCGTTGGCGAGGACGCAGTGAATGCGGTCACGGTTCGAGAGATGTCCAGCGACATCGTTGACGCGTAAATCCGACGCAATGGCATCGGATGATCATCCGTATTCGCTTCGATTTCGTTCGACGACCCGCGACAGGATCCGTCGGGCGACGATGGTCGGAGCAGGATTTAGCACTTACAGGCTAAGCACAGCCGAGGGCGGGAAGTCCACCCCGTCGCCGTGAATCTCCCACCCTTCGGAGGAAATTCGGAGGTTTCTTACAGGGACATCCGGGGCCTCGCCGCGACCTACTGCGAAGCTAGAGACATGCCATTCACCATGCCCAGCGACTTCACGACGCGGCCGACGCTGCGCGGCACGTTCGGGATGGTGGCGACAACGCACTGGATTGCCTCGCAGTCCGCCATGGCCGTTCTCGAGCGCGGGGGAAACGCTTTCGACGCCGCCGTCGCTGCGGGATTCGTCCTGCACATCGTCGAGCCGCACCTGAACGGCCCGGGCGGGGATCTCGTCGGCCTCGTGGCTCCCGCCGGCGAGACTCCGCGTGTCCTCGCGGGTCTCGCGCCTGCACCTCGAGGCGCCTCCGTCGAGAGCTATCGAGCGCTCGGTCTCGACCTCGTGCCGGGAGCCGGGTTGTTGGCGGCGACCGTCCCCGGCGCGTTCGACGCCTGGCTGCTGTTGCTGCGCGACTTCGGTACCTGGGAGCTCGACGCCGTGCTCGAGTTCGCCCTGCACTATGCGGAGGGTGGCTACCCAGTGTTGCCCGTGGTCACGCGAACGATTGCGGCCGTCGGGGCGCTCTTCAGCGAGCACTGGTCCACCTCCGCGGATGCGTGGCTGTCGATCGAGGCGGACAGCATCCATTCTCGTCCCGCGTGGGCCGCAACTTTGCGGCGCCTAATTGCCAGCGGAGTCGGCGCCAGTCGCGTGCAGCGGATCGACGCGGTCCGAACCGAGTGGCGCACGGGCTTCGTCGCGGCGGCGATCGATGAATTCGTGCGCGAGCCTCTGTGGGACTCGTCGGGAGCAGACCACGCCGGCGTAATCACCGCCGCGGACGTAGCGGACTATTCGGCATCCTGGGAGGCTCCGGTCGAGCTGGACTTCCGAGGCAACCGGGTTCTGAAGGCCGGCGCCTGGACGCAGGGCCCGAGTCTGCTGCAATCGCTCGCCATCCTGGACGGATTCGATGACGAGCGGCTCGACGCCTCCACCGAGCTGGGCGCCCACACCATTCTGGAGGTGCTCAAGCTCTCGCTCGCCGATCGGGACGCGTGGTACGGCGACGACGGGTCGACTCCGCTCGACGTTCTCCTGTCGCCCGCATATTCGACCGCGCGTCGCGCTCTCATCACGGATGCCGCGTCGGCGGAGCAGAGGCCGGGGTCGCCGGTCGGTCGGACCCCGCGCATCCCCGCGACCGGCGTCTCGACGGCAGCCGGGGACGGGCTCGCGGGCGCGGGGGAACCGACGGTCGCCCGAAACGGGGTCACGCGCGGCGACACCTGCCACATCGACATCGCGGACCGGTTTGGGAATATCCTCTCCATCACGCCGTCGGGTGGATGGCTCCAGTCCTCGCCCGACATTCGCGCGCTCGGATTTTGCCTCGGCTCCCGCCTCCAGATGACATGGCTCGAAGACGGATTGCCCAGCAGCCTGCGGCCGGGGCAACGCCCCCGCACGACCCTCAGCCCGACCCTCGTGCTCGGTGCCGACGGCACAACGCTCGCGCTCGGAACTCCGGGTGGAGACCAACAGGACCAGTGGCAACTGACCTTCCTTCTCCGTCACCTGGCCGGTGGTTACGGTCTGCAGCAGGCAATCGACGCGCCGAATCTTCACACCACGTCGGCCAATGAGTCGTTCTGGCCGCGACATCGCGTCCCCGGTGGCGCCGTCATCGAGGACCGGGTCGGGGCGGAAGTGATCGACGGTCTCCGCGCTCGTGGACACGACGTCACCGAGTCTGGTCCGTGGACCCTCGGACGGTTGTCCGCCGTGAGCGTCGGTGCCGACGGGCTGCGTGGCGCGGCAAACCCGCGCGGAATGCAGGGTTACGCGGTGGGGCGTTAGTGCCCGAGGGCGACACGGTCTACCGCACGGCGCGTGCTCAGAACACCGCCCTGGCGGGACGGGTGCTCGACCGGTGTGACATCCGCGTGCCCGCCTACGCGACCGTCGACCTGTCGGGCGAGCGCGTCGAGGCCGTCGTGAGCGTTGGCAAACACCTGCTGCACCGCATCGGCGAGTTCACGATCCACAGCCACCTCAAGATGGAGGGATCGTGGGACGTCTACCAGAACGGCGCACGCTGGCGCAGTCCGGCCTGGCAGGCCAGGGCCATCCTCGGGGTGCCCGGCGCGCTGGCGGTCGGGTTCCTGCTCAGCGAGCTCGAGGTCGTGCCTCGCGAGCGAGAGCAGGAACTCGTCGGATATCTCGGACCGGACATCCTCGGTCCCGATTGGGATGCGATGCGTGCCGTTCGAAATCTCGCGGCCGAGCCCGATCGGCCGGTCGGGCTCGCCCTGCTCGACCAGCGTGTGATCGCCGGGCTCGGGAACGTCTACCGGAACGAACTGTGCTTCCTCCGCGGGCTACTGCCGACCCGCGCGGTCGGCACAGTGCCAGACCTGCCGGGGCTTGTCGATCTCGCACACCGACTGATTCTTGCCAACCGCGATCGAGCCGAGCGAGTAACCACCGGCGACACCCGACGCGGACGCCGAACCTGGGTTCACGGCAGGGAACACCAGCCCTGCCTTCGCTGCGGCACCGCCATTCGCCAGGGCTCCCTCGGCGACACCGAACTCACCGAGCGCCAGACCTTCTCCTGTCCCGTGTGCCAGCAGTAGGGTGCGGTCATGCGAAAGATCGTCGTATACGAGCTGCTCTCCCTCGATGGTGTTGCGGATAACCCGGACAGCGTCATTGCTGACTGGGACGAAACGATGGATGCCAACCTCGCCGCCGTGATCGCCAGCCAGGACACGGTCATCCTTGGTCGCCGTAGCTACGCCGAGTGGGCGGGCTTCTGGCCCGGAAGCGACATCCAACCGTTCGCGGATTTCATCAACGGGGTCACGAAGTTTGTCGCCACCTCTACGCCCCTCGATCTCGACTGGACCAACGCGACCACGATCGATGGTGGGCTGGTCGAGTTCGCTCAGGGCCTGAGGCAGCAGACCGGAGGCGACATCGGCGTCCACGCGAGTATCTCGGTGGCACGCGCGCTACTGGGCGCCGGCGTCGTTGACGAACTCAGGCTCGTGATCGCGCCGACGATTGCCGGAGGCGGACGACGACTCCTCGACGGGCTGCCTCCGATTCGACTCGAAGCGATCGAAAGCGAGCTCTCCCCGACCGGCTCACTCCTCCTCGGCTACCGGGTCGGTCGCTAGAAGACGCAGTTTCCCGCCGGATAGAGCGCGAAGCTCACGGCACGGGTGGCGAAGTTTCCCGACGAATCGGTCGCCGTGACGGTAATGGTCACCGTTACCGGCGGCGCCGTTCCCGGGTCGTTCACGGACAGGGTGAAGACGCGTGCCGTCGGTGGACCGGAGGGAGCAATGACACTGCCGGCGAAGGAAGACACCGCCGACGTGCTGGCCACTCCGCCGGCATCGCTCGCTGTGGTGGCGATCGTGGTCGAGGTCGGCACGCAGGAGCTACCGATCCCCCAGATGGTGTCCGCGCTAGGCGCGCCAACGGTGAGCGCCGGCGCGGTGGTGTCCTTTGGTTTAGAGGGAGCTGGCTTAGGAGGGCCGGGTGGGGAAACCGGCGGAACCGTCGTCACCGCGGTCGGCGTAACGGTGGGTGTCGGGGTAGCTTGCGCGGTGACGGTTGACGCGCCCCCCGCGATCGAGTGGGTACTTGCGGCCGTCGAACCCACGACAGCCGGATGCCCGAACACACCCGTGATCCCCAACCCGAAGCCGAGGATCGCGACGATCAGGAGCAGTCCGACGAACGGCAGCCACGATCGGAAACTCACGCGGAACCCGCTCGACGACGCCGGCGTGCCGGTGTCCCCGGCGGCCACCCGCGCCCGGATCGCGTCTGCAACACCGGTGGTATCCGCGTCGATGGCGATTCGTGAGAGGGCCTGACGCAGCACGTCATCGATTTCAGCCACGATCATCCCCCTTTCCGAGTTTTGCGGCCAACGCCTTTCGCGCCCTGAACAGCTGTGTTTTGACGGTGCCCGTCGAGACACCCAGCCCCTCCGCAATGGTCTCGACCGACTGGTCGACGAGATAGTGCAGAACGCAAACCTGCCGCTGCGCGACCGGCAGCGACATGATGGCGGCCCTCAGGTCGACGTCCAGCATGCCGAGCTCGTCATCGATCGATTCCGTCGATGGTGCGATCTTCCCGTACGCGCGCTGCTCGGCTCCGCTGCGACGCCTGTGGTCGCGTGAGCGGTTGCTGGCCACGACCGTGATCCATGCGGCCAAGTTCGTCACCTCGTTCCGCGGGGGCGAGCTCAGATAGCCGACCAGCGCATCCTGTACCACATCCGCGGCACCCTGCCGATCTCCCGTAATCAGGCCGACGGCAGCAACGACCTTGGGATATTCGTGCGCGACGAATTCGTCCAGATTTACCTGGACTCGCTCGCCGACGGCTGCGCTCACACCTCTTCGACGCGCGAGCGATGCGGGAAGGTTGACAGGGGGGACTAGATTTCTGTCGTGGCAGACGACCGAGCGACCCCGCAACTGCGAAAGCTCGGGCTGACTCCGGGCGCGCGGTGGTGTGTCGATGGCGCCGCGGCGAGCTGGTCCTTCGAAACCGCGCCCGATCCCGCCGACGAGGTTGCTGAGGGCGCCCCCGCGGATGTCGTTCTGGCCTTCGTGACGTCCGCCGTGCAGCTGGGCCCGACCCTCGCCCGACTCGAGCGATCGGTGTTTCCCGCCGGCGCACTCTGGATTGCCTGGCCCCGCAAAGCCACGGGCCACCTCAGCGATATCACCGACAATGTCGTTAGGGACGCGGCTCTCGCTCGCTCACTCGTCGATACGAAGGTTGCCGCGATTGATGCCGACTGGTCGGGGTTGAAGCTGGTGTGGCGGGTGAACGCGCGAAGCTAGCCCCGTCGTTTCCACTTCGAAGCGAACACGAAGAGCACGCCGATCGCGGTTGCGCCGCCGAGCAGCGCGATGAACGGCGCCATGTGGATGGTCGCGTCGAGCGACATGTAGTCGCCCTGCGAGCGCACGTCCCTGCTGTTGAACGCATCGCCCGATCGCACGAATAGCCAGATCCCGGCCGCGACGAGTGCGATCGAGATGATGCCCAGGAACAGCAGGAAGGGGTTGCGCGACGGGCTCGAGTCCGGCTCTGCCTCCGTCGCGGGCGCCGCATCGACCTCGACGTCGATGTACTCGGGCGTCTTGGGTACGGGCTGGTCTTTCGGCGGAGCCGGAGGTAAGCGCGGGATCGGAGGCGCAACGACAGGGGGAGCGGACGCCAGCGCCGCGGCGGTTTTCCTCGGAAGCGGATCGGGCAGGTATTCCTCAATCGGAATCGTCTGGTCGAACCCGCGTTGGAACGCCGGATCGAACCGCGGATCGACTTCCACGTTCTTGTCGTCGCTCATCGGGGGCATCCTCGCTTCCTGTTCAGAGCCTAAGGTCCGCCCGCCACGAGAACAAACGCGAAAGCTTCAGCCGCTCCTTATGAAGCTCATAGGAATGTCGTGCACTATTCCACTCATGAAATTCTCCCGACCTGTGGTGATCAACACCGTTCTGATTGCGGTCATTGTCATCGCGGCCGCCAGTGCGGTCATCATCTTCCATCCCTTTAGCGCGACGACGGCATCGTCGACCACCCAACTCACGGGCACGGTCGAGCAGGGTGTGGTCAGCACAACGATTACTGCGTCGGGGTCGATAGCACCGCTGCAGGAGGTTAGCGCCTCGTTCGGCGCATCCGGCACGATTGCGACGGTCAACGTGGCTCTCGGTGCGACGGTGACCCAGGGCGAGGTGATCGGGACGCTGCAGACCGCGGATCTCTCGACCGCGGTGACGAATGCCAAGACCTCGCTGAGCCATGCCAACACGCTCCTCTCCGATGACCACACGGCGCTGGTCAACGCTCAGGCGAGTGGACAGAACGTGCAGCAGGCGCAGCAGCAGTACTACGCGCAGGAGGACACCGTTGCGAACGCGAAGACGGCACTCACCACGGCACAGGAGAACCTCGCCGACGCGACCCTCACCGCGCCCATCGCGGGCCTCGTCGTCGCTGTCAGTGGGCAGGTCGGCGGAACCGCTTCAGGAACGAACAGCTCATCGAGTAGCAGCACAAGCAACAGCGGCAACAACAGCAGCGCGAACACGGGCAGCACCAACAGCTCGAGCAGTTCGTCGAGTTCCTCCACCGCCTTCATGACCATCGCGGATGTCTCCAAGTTCACGATCACCGCGGCCATCGCCGAGGCGGACATCGCGGACGTCAAGGTCGGCCAGGCGGCCACGATCTCGTTCCCCGCCATTACCGGCGCGTCCTCGAAGGCGACCGTCACGGCGATCGCGCCAACCGGAACGACGAGCAACTCGATCGTCACGTACGCAACCACGATCACCCTCACCGACCCACCCGCGAACCTGCGGATTGGCCAGACGGCGGACGTCACGATCACCACCAGTTCGACCGCGGCCAGCGCGCTCTACGTGCCGGCGGCCGCTATTACGACAGCCAACGGGGTGTCGACTGTCAAGGTCATCAAGAACGGCAAGACCACCGCTGTCACGGTCACGACCGGAGTCGTGGGAGATGACGGAACACAGATCAAGTCCGGCCTCACGGCCGGAGAGACGATCGTTATCGGCTCGGTCTCATCCACGGCAACCACCACGGGAACTACCGGCACGACCGGCACGGGCGGTGCGGGCGGCGGATTCGGTGGCGGCGGCGGCGGATTCGGCGGCGCTGGTGGCGGCGGCACCGGAAACCGCGGCGGATTCGGCGGCACCAACTAATGGGTAACGGCACTCCCGGTAGCGTTCTTGAGTTGCGCGGAATCCATCAGATCTATGGCACGGGCGATGCCGAAGTGCACGCCCTGCGCGGGATCGATCTCAGCATCGCCGCGGGCGAGTACCTCGCGATCATGGGGCCATCCGGGTCGGGAAAGTCGACCCTGATGAACCTGCTCGGCTGCCTCGATGTGCCGTCCTCCGGCACCTACTCTCTCGCCGGCCAGGATGTGAACGATCTCGACGAGTCGGAGCTCGCCCGCGTTCGCAATCGCGAGATCGGGTTCATCTTCCAGTCGTTCAATCTGGTCCCCCGGATGACCGCGCTCCAGAACACCGAGCTGCCCCTCGCATACGGCGGCGTCAAGTACGCGGAGCGCAAGCGGCGTGCACTCGAAGCCCTCGAGCTGGTCAACCTCAGCTACCGGGCGGATCATCGACCCCAGCAGTTGTCGGGTGGACAGCAACAGCGCGTTGCGATCGCACGCGCTCTCGTCACCAACCCCACGCTGCTGCTCGCCGACGAGCCGACGGGAAACCTCGACTCCGAGTCGACCTTCGAGATTCTCGCAATCTTCGACCAGCTTGCCGCCCAGGGCAGAACGATCGTGATCATCACCCACGAGGAAAACGTTGCAGAGCGAGCGCATCGAGTCGTCACGGTCAAGGACGGCCTGATCACAACCGATCACGCCAACAGGCACGGGGAGCTCGTACGATGAAAATTGGCGACATCCTTCTCTCCGCCGTCCGCGGCGTGACGGCAAACAAGCTCCGCTCGATCCTGACGATGCTCGGCGTGCTCATCGGCGTCGGTGCCGTCATCCTCCTCATGGCTGTCGGAAACGGCTCGGCACAACGCGTCAACGGCCTCATCACGTCGCTCGGCACGAACACCCTCACGATCCGGCCGACCGGTACCACGACGGGATCCTCGGCAATCACCCTTGCCGTCAGCAACAAGCTCAATGCGGCCGGACTTGGCCATGTGAAGTCCGTCGTCCCGGAGTCGACAACGTCGCTCACCGTCTCATCGACAAACGCCTCAGAGAGCAGCATCTCGATCATCGGCACCAGCGCTGACTACTTCACCGCGTCGACCGCGTCTGTTGCTAGCGGGAGCGCGTTTACCAAAGCGGATGTGACGAGCGCCGCGAAGGTGGCGGTCATCGGATCCACGCTTGCGACCGAGCTCTACCCGACGGGCTCGGCGCTCGGGCAATCGATCTCGGTGGACGGCACTCCATTCACCGTGGTCGGCATCCTGGCCGCCCAATCCTCGACCGGATTCAGCGACCCGAACTCCGTCGTCGTCGCGCCCGTGACGCGAATACAGCGATCCTTCACCGGGTTCGGTGCGCTGAGTTCGCTGCTGGCAGAGTCAAAGACAACGGCTGGCGTCACCGCGGCGCAGGGTGAACTCGGGGTCGAACTGAACCAGCTGCTTCACGTGAGCGCGTCCACCGCGGCGAGCGCGGCGAGCGGGACGGGAACGACCGGCACGGGTCGCACCGGTAGCACCGCCGCGACCGGTGGTACCACATCCGCCAGTTCGCTACCGTACACAATCACCAACGCGAGCACCCTGCTATCAACTGCCCAGGCGAGCGCCACCAGCTTCACGGTCCTGCTTGCTGCCGTTGCGGCAATCAGCCTTCTCGTCGGCGGAATCGGCGTGACCAACGTCATGCTGGTCACGGTCACCGAGCGAACTCGAGAAATCGGCATTCGCAAGGCACTCGGAGCGACCCGCGGGGCGATTCTCGGACAGTTCCTCGCGGAGGCGGCGATCCTCACGCTGCTGGGCGGAATCCTCGGGGTGGTCGCCGCGGTCTTCGCTTCCCAGTTCCAGATCAACGGGACTCAACCGGTGCTCATCGGCTATTCGATACCGCTCGCCCTCGGCGTCTCCGTCGCCATCGGCGTGTTCTTCGGGGTCTACCCCGCAGGTCGCGCCGCCGCAATGCGTCCCATCCAGGCGCTCCGCTCCATCTGACCTATCCACACCAGCAAAGGAAAAACAATGACTAACGAAGCACCAGCAGGAACACCAGAACCAGCGCCGACCGCGGTGAAGAAGAAGGGCGTGTCGCGCATCATCACGCCGATCCTTGCCCTCGTCGCAGCGCTTGTCATCGGCCTCTTCGCCGGAGTGCTCATCGGGCACGGCACCGCAACCACTACCGCGTCGCCGCGCGCCGGATTCACTCAGGGCCAGGGCTTCGGCGGAGCCGAGGGTGGCACGGGAACGCAGGGCGGCGGCACCGGTGGTGTCGGCGGCGCGGGCGGAGCCGGGTTCGGCGGCGGCGCAGCAGGAACGATCGTCTCCGTCAGTGGCGCCAGCATCGTGCTCAAGGAGACGTCCGGCACCCAGGTGACCGTGACCACTACGAGTTCGACGGCTGTAACGAAGACGACGGTGAGCACGTCGGGCGCGACGACAACCACCAAGACCACCAAGACCACGGTTTCGGCTCTCAAGGCGGGCGAGACCGTCCGTGTCACCGGTGCAACCAGCGGCAGCACCATTGCCGCGACCGCCATCACGGAGGGCGCGGTAACCGGGTTCGGTGGCGGCGGATTCCGTCCAGGCGGAACCACGGGCGGCGGCAACAACTAGAACGCTTCGAGCGCCCTCCAACGCACAGTTGTGCAGCGGGGGGCGCTTCGGCGTTAACTGGGACCATGCGAGCCATCGAATACACGCACACCGGTTCGCCCGAGGTGCTCACCCTGGTTGACCGCGCGGTCCCCGCAGCGGGTCCCCGGGAGGTGGTCGTGCGGATCGCGGTCTCAGCGGTGAATCCGACCGACTGGAAGTCGCGGGCGGGCAGTGGCGACGGCGCGACCCTCCCCCGGCCCCAGGTCCCGAACCAGGACGGCGCGGGCGTCATCGACTCGGTCGGCACGGACGTGAAAACGCTCGCACCCGGCGACCGGGTTTGGATCTGGGATGCCGCCTACCAGCGCGCGGACGGGACCGCGCAGGAATTGGCGCTCATCCCGATCGAGCAGGTTGTGCCGCTGCCCGACACCGTGTCGTTCGATGTTGGTGCATCGATCGGCATCCCTGGGCTTACGGCGCATCGCGCCCTGACGGCGCGCGAGGGCGGCCCGGCGGAGCTTGCTCCCGGGACGCTCGACGGCGTAGTCGTGCTCGTTGCGGGCGGCGCGGGCGCGGTCGGCCACGCGGCCATCCAGCTCGCCGTGTGGGCGGGTGCCACCGTCATTAGCACGGTGAGCAGCGAGGAGAAGGGCGCTCTCGCGACCTCGGCCGGCGCCCACCACGTCATCAACTACACAAGCGAGGACGTCGTCTCGACGGTTCGCGGGATCGCTCCGCGCGGCGTCGACGTGGTCGTCGAGGTCAACGCGATCGCGAATCTTGGGATTGACCTCGAGGTGCTCGCAATGGGCGGAACAGTCTCCCTATACGCGGGAGGTGGCGCCGACCAGCCGTCGACCCCGGTCCGCGCGGCCATGGGCAAGAACGCTCGGCTGCAGTTCATGATGACCTACACGACCACGCCCGAGCAGAAGTCGGCGGCGATTCGGGCCGTCAATGCTGCGGCGTCCGACGGGGCGCTTGAGGTGGGAACCGACTACGGTCTCCCGCTCATCCGATTCGCCCTCGAGGCAACGGCCGCCGCACACCGAGCCGTCGAGAACAACGCGGTCGGCAAGGTGCTGATCGACGTCGCGTCGCTCTGACCAAACGGTCGACTAGGGCTTCTCGTCGACTACGCCGATGAAGCGCGTGCCGATTCCCTCGACCTCGCGGCGATACAGGCCAGGAGCAGGCTGAGGGATCTCGTCTGCACGGTGAAAGTCGCAGGTGAGGTACGTGAACTCCGGCCACCACTTCTTTGGGCGAGCCGCCTCGGTGAAGCCGCAGATGTCACACCTGAGTTGAACCCAGACCAACTTGCCGGTGCGATTGGCACGCGACTGAAGTAGCCACGGCGGTGGCTCGGCTTCGAGCTCGCCGAACTCGCGCTCGGTCATCCGCGTGGGGATGTCGTGCCTGGTCGCCATCTCAAGCGGTATGTCGAGCCGCAGTGCCGCCTCACGTCGAGTGATCACGCCGAGTTCACCCAGTCTGCCGGGGGTTCGGAGCGACCGGATTCCTCCAGCCACTTGTCGCCCTGCTGCTGCAGCGCGGCGATCAGCGGGAAGATCTGCTCAGACGGGATTCGCACCCGGGCACCGACGCGCGCCTCGAGAACCTGCGCCTCCGGATGCGACTGCCCCACGGCATCGATCGACGGATGCTGCGGACCTTTCACCGCGAGAAAGTCGATCACGAACGTGGTCGGTGTATGCCACACGCTGGCGAAGTCCGCGAACACTCCGAGTTCCTGCTCTGGCGGCAGGCTGACCTGGAACTGGATCTGGTTGGGCGCTGGGTTCTCGGCCATGTGTTTGTGCTCCGTTCGTCAAGCTTCAACCCTAGGAGGGATGGACGGGGCGCGCTCGCCGGGTCGAGACTGGTCGCATGACAATTCGGCTGAACCCCTACCTCGGTTTCAAGAACAACGCGCGCGAGGCGATCGAGTTCTACCACTCCGTGTTCGGCGGCGAGTTGACCGTCAATACTTTCGCCGAGCTGCACGCCAGTCAGGACCCGTCCGAGGACAGCCTGGTGATGCACTCGATGCTGGTCGCTCCGAACGGTCTCACGTTGATGGCGTCCGACACTCCGCAGCGGATGACCTACAACCCCGGCGACAACATCAGCGTGTCTCTGAGCGGCGAAGCGGAGGACCAGACCGTGCTGGAGGGCTACTGGAGCAAGCTCATCGACGGCGCCAACGTCACCATGCCGCTGTCCAAGGCGACCTGGGGCGATTCGTTCGGGATGGCCGTCGACCGGTTCGGAATCACCTGGCTCGTTAATATCGCCGCACCAGCAAGCTGAGCGAACCTCCCAGAAAGCCGTGTTTAGGTTGATAGGTGGAAAGTAGACCGAGAGCCGCAACCATTGCGCGCCATGGGCGATTGCGGCCCGTGAGCCCGATTCCGGGCCTCTTGATCTACGCCGGAGTTATTGTCGCCGTTCTCGCGGTCAGCGTTGCCTCGATCGCAGGCATCGCCGTCTGGCAGACACTGTCGAACATCAAGCCCGGCGTCCACCTGTCTCACGTGCGCGGAACGAACGAGCCCATCCCGCAGGTCGGATCGATTGACGGCGCGGTGAACCTTCTCCTCACCGGTACGGACACGAGGACGGGTCAGGGCGGGTTCCAGGACCGTGCGGATCTCGCCGGGAGTTCCGGAGCGGGCAACAACGACGTCACGATGGTGCTTCACATCTCCGCGGATCACCAGCATGCAACAGTGGTGAGCATCCCGCGTGACCTGCTCGTGAACATCCCCGCGTGCCCTCGTCCGAAGGGCGGCATCGCCGGGCCCGTCACCAACGCCATGTTCAACACGACCCTGTCACGGGGTGGGCTCGGGTGCACAGTTCTCGCAACCGAGAAGCTGACCGGGCTCGACATTCAGTACGCGGCCGAGATCAGCTTCGACGGGGTCATCGAGATGTCGAATGCGGTGGGCGGCGTCACGGTGTGCCTGGCCACGAACCTGAACGACAAGTACGTTGGCCTCCACCTGTCCGCCGGGGAGCAGACGATCGAGGGTTCAAGCGCTCTCGCGTTTCTCCGCAGTCGTCACGGTGTCGGCGACGGCAGTGACCTCGGCCGGATCAGCGACCAACAGCTCTTCATGTCGTCGCTGATGCGAAAACTGACGAGCGCCGGCGTGCTCAGCAATCCACTGACCCTCTACTCGCTCGCCAACGCGGCCGTTCGGAACATGCAACTCTCCGACACGCTGACGGCGCCCACGACCATGGTCGCCATCGCGCTCGCGCTCAAGAACATCGACCTGAACAATGTGGTCTTCGTCGAGTGGCCGACCAAATCCAATCCGGCGTTCCCTGGGCGGGTCGTGGCCCAGCAGCCAGCAGACAACATCCTCGCCGCGGCCCTCGATGCTGACCAACCGGTGCAGCTTTCGGGAAAGCTCGGGCGCGCGACCGTAGCGGGTCCGGCGATCGTGACAACACCGACGGCAACGCCGACCGGTACGTCGACCGCGACCCCCGCCGCGACGGCCGCGCCCGGGCCTGCCCCTGTCGCGCTCCCGGCCGATGTGACCGGTCAGACGGCGGCGCAGCAGACCTGCGCGAAGGGCTATCGCGGTTAGCTCTCTGAGAGGTTAGTTATTTGGCCGCAGCCCGAGCCACTTGCTCGAGGCGTCGACGATACACGGCCCAGTCGAAGCCCGCATCCAGGTTGGCGTTGTCGGACCGCAGGCCGACGGACCCGTCGACGAGTTCGCGAAGGATGTCGGCGTGCCCGGCATGTCGGTGCGTCTCGGCGATCATGTGTAGGAGCACACGGTGCAGGGTGACATTTCGACGCTCGGGCGGCCACCACGGGACGACACCGATCGAGTCGAGGTCTAGGGTATCGATGGTCTCGTCCGAGTGCGCCCAGACCCGGCGATACAGGTCGACGATGTACTCGCGCGATTCGTCCGCGGTCGCCCACAGGTCGGCGTTGGGCTCCGCATCATCCGCGGTCCAGGGCAACGCCTCCGGAAACGGGCGCCCAAACACGTCCCCGAAGTACCCGGTCTCGACGGACGCCAGGTGCTTCACGAGCCCGAGCAGGTTCGTGCCCGTCGGGACGATGGGGCGACGGACGTCGTACTCGCTGGCGCCATCCAGCTTCCACAGCATGACCTCTCGGCCCTGCCGGAGGTAGTGAACGAGATCCTCTTTCATGCTGGCCAGCCTTGCGCGACGCAGTCATCGAAGCAACCCGCTAGCTCGCGGAGGCGACCCCGGCTGGGCGATCCCATGGTCGGAGCGAAGGCTCCGCGGCCAGCAGCGCACGGGTGTACTCGTCGGTTGGTCGGTTGTAGACCTGCTCGCAGTCCCCGGTCTCGACTATCTTCCCTCGATACATGACCGCGACCCGATCGCTGATGTGCCGAACGACCCCGAGATCGTGGGAGATGAAGAGGTAGGCGAGGCCAAGCTCCTCCTGTAGGTCCTTGAGCAGATTCAGGATCTGGGCCTGGATGGAGAGGTCGAGTGCCGATACCGCTTCATCGCACACCAAAAGCTTTGGCCGGAGTGCAAGGGCGCGCGCGATGCAGATCCGCTGCCGCTGCCCGCCGGAGAATTGAGCGGGGTATCGTCGCGCGTGCTCAGGCGCGAGGCCGACCTGGTTCATGAGCGTGGCCAGACCACTCGCCCACTCGCTTCGAGGGAGTGAACCCCGATTCACTCGCCAGGGCTCCGTCAGCAGATCGCCCACCGTCATCCGCGGATTCAGCGACGCGAACGGGTCCTGGAAGATCATCTGGACGTCTCGCCGGGCGACTCGCAACTCACGCTCGTTCGCTATCGCCAAATCGGTCCCCTCGAACAGGATTTCGCCTCCCGCCGGTTTGGTGAGCCCGACGATGGCGCGCGCGACCGACGACTTGCCGGATCCCGACTCGCCGACCAGGCCGAGGGTCTCCCCCGGCGCAATCTCGAAGCTGACCCCCGCAACCGCAGGCTGAGCGACGCGATTGGGGTGGAACAGTGACTTGCCCTGCGAATAGTCGATGACCAGATTGTTGACGCGCAGAAGTGGCTCAGTGGGCTGCATTCGTCATGACCTCCTCGGCGAAGAAACACGCGCTGTCGCGCTCCGCCGCCACCCGGAGAAGCTCGGGCACACCCAGTGCGCACTCATCGCGCGCGATCGGGCAGCGAGTGTGGAAGGCACAGCCCGAGGGGATGTGCGAGAGGTTGGGCGGCGAGCCTTTGATCGGGATGAGTGCAGTGCGTTCGTTGGAGGCGTTGGGCACGGCGTCGAGAAGCCCCTGCGTGTACGGGTGTGCGGGCTGTTCGAGCACCTGCCGGGTCGGACCCTCCTCGACGAGGCGACCCGCATACATGACCGAGATTCGATCTGCGACCGTGGCGGCGACAGCGATGTCATGGGTAATCAGGATCGTCCCCATGTTGCTGTCCTTGGCGATTTCCTTGAACAGGTCGAGGATGCGCGCCTGCACGGTGACATCGAGCGCCGTCGTTGGTTCGTCTGCGATCAACACCTCAGGATCGAGGGCGAGGGCGATGGCGATAACGATGCGCTGCCTCATCCCGCCGGAGAATTCGTGCGGGTAGGAGTCGTACTTCGCGGCGGCGTCGGGAATCCGAACCCTGTCCATCATTTCCAGAGCCGCGCGACGCGCGTCCCCTCGGCTTGCGCCGCGATGAAGCCGGAACATTTCCGCGATCTGCGCCCCGACCGTATACACGGGATTGAGCGAGCTCTGCGGGTCCTGGAAGACCATCGCGATGCGCGATCCCCGGATCGACCGCCAGGTCTTCTCGGTCGCCGAACCGAGATCTTCATCCTTGAGCCGCATCGACTCTGCGCTCACGCTAAAGGTGTCCCGAGGAAGCAGGCCCATGAGCGCGAGTGACGTGACTGACTTGCCGCTGCCAGATTCCCCGAGGATGGCGAGCGTCTCATTCGCGTTCACACGCAGGGACATGTCCCGCACCGGAAACAGTGGTCCGTCGAGCGTTTCGAGCCTGACCTGCAGGTGTTGCACGTCGAGCACGGGCGAGCCCTGGGCGTGCTGCGCACGCCCAGGGCCAACCACGTTGGTGTTGTTCATTAGGTCGATCGTCAATTTCCGATAGACACAGTGAGGAAGGACGGCGCGCGAGTCACCGACGGCACGAAGCCCTTGACCGTCGAGCGGACCGCGTAGGTGTCACGTTCCTGGATGGGGAACATTCCGACCGCGTCATCCCAGATGATCTTTCCCGCCTGCGCGTACAGGGTCTTGCGCTTCGACTGGTCGGTCGTTGCACGAGCGTCACTCAGCAGGGTGTCGAGCTTGGGGTTCTTGTATCCGGTCCGGTTGGCCGCCGAGGTGTAGAGGCGCCCCAGGGTGTAGTCGGCATCGCCGGTCGTGGCGAAGTTCTCCTGGAGTTCCGTCTGCCAGTTGAGTGCGAGCAGGTTCTGCAGCCAGACGGCCGTCGGCTGTGCCTGAAGCTGCACGGTCACGCCGACCTTCGCCCAATAGGAGACGTAGGCCTGCGCCTGCTGCTGGATGAGGGGTGCGGAATCCGACGCGAACATGATCGTCGTTGTAAACCCGTTCGGGTACCCTGCAGCCGCCAGCAGCTTCTTCGCTTTCGTCGGGTCGTAGGCGTATGGCGTCTGAGTCGACGAGCCAAATACGGAGGACGGCACGGGCGAGGTCATCTGCGCTCCGGCCGCACCGTAGAGATTCTTGGTGACAGCCTTGGTGTCGACGGCGTACCACATGGCCTGGCGAACGCGAACATCCGTGAACGGCTTCTGGCTGGCGTTGAACCAGAGGAAGAAGTACGCGTCGGAGTCACTCTCCTGCAACGAAATTCCGGTAGTGCCACTGACCACGGAAACCTGGTCGGGCGACACAACCCAGTCGAGACCGATCTCGCCGTTCTTCAGCGCGGTAAGACGGGCAGACTCATCCGGAATGTCGGCGAAGGTCAGCGTCGACAATTTCGGCGCTCCTCCCCAGTAACCCTTGAATCCAGACAGCACGAGCTTGCTCTGTGGCGTGAATGAATCAACCTTGAAGGGACCGCTTCCGATTGGATGCGTCCCGAAATCCGACTTGGTGATATCCGACGCCGGCGCGATCTCGAGCAGCGAGAGGTTGGCAAGCATGGTACCGAGCGGTGACTTCGTCGTGATTCGAACCACGCTCGTACTGTCTGCGGACACCGATGCGAGCGTGCTCCAGAGCGAGCTCAGCGGGCTCGCCGACCCAGCGAGGAACTTGATATCCGCGACGACGTCCGCCGCGATAACCGGAGTCCCGTCCTGAAACTTCGCCTTCCGCAGGGTGAAGAGCCAGGTCAGGCTATCCGGCTGCGACCATTTGGTCGCCAGAGACGGGACGTACTTTCCGGTCTTCGAATCCTGGGTGACAAGGGTGTCGAAGATCTGGTTGTCGACAACCCTCAGGCCCTGCTGGGCGTCCGCGCTGCCGTACGGGTTCAGATCAACCGTCTCCTGGCTGAACGCGACCGTCAGGTTTTGTGGCACCTTCGGGGCCGCGGCGCTCGGCGATGAGCATCCTGCGAGTCCGATTGCAACCACGAGCGAGCCCGCGACGGCGATCCCCCGCAATCTGGGTCGTCTCGCTGTTACTGGGTTATTCACTTGCTTCTCCTCTTTGGTGGGTTGGGATAGGGAAGATCGTTGGTTGAGTTGGGACGAGCTATCGACTTCTTGCCGCCGCAAAACGGGCCTGGAGCTTGTCGCCGAGCACGCTCACTGAAAGCACAAGGCCAGCAAGCGCAATTCCCGGCATGGTGGAGATCCACCACGCGCTGAGCAGGTAGTCGCTTCCCGCGGCAATCGTCGAGCCCCAGTCGACCTGATCGGGAGGCACGCCGAGTCCGAGGAAGCTGAGTGAGGCGGCCGACAGCACGACGGAGCCGACCTCCACCGTGCCAAGGACGAACAGGGGCGAAATCGACGCCGGCAGCAGGTAACGCGAGAGAAGTCGAACGTGGGATGCCCCCAACAGCCGGGCGGCGCTCACGTAGTCGAGCTTGCGAACGCTCAGGGCCGATGACCGCGCCAGCCGCGCGAACGTCACCCATCTCGTCACCGCGAGACTGATGACGACATTGCGCACGCTCGGGCCGAGGACGCCCGCGATCAGAATGGCGAGCAGCAACCCCGGGAACGCGAGTTGGAGATCGGCGAGTCGCATGATGACGTTGTCGATCCAGCCACCGAAGTATCCAGCGACCAGACCGAGGACTATCCCGATGATGCCCGCGATGATGATGGTCGCGATCGCCATGATGAGGGTGAGCCGAGCGCCGGCGATAACCTCACCGAGCATGTCGCGGCCGACCTGATCGGTTCCGAGCCAGGCCGTTGAGCCGTTGCTGAGGACCGAGCCCGGCGCGCGAAGGCGATCGACGATGTTCGTGGACACGGCGTTGAACGGGACAATCAGGGGACCGAAGATGGCGAAGAAGACGAACACACCGACCGGAATCAGAGTCGGCCAGATGCGACGCTTGCGGCGTTCCCGGAGCGTCGCCTTCGTCGGACGCGTCGCCCGCCCGCGAGGAGCCTCGACAAGCCCGGTTGGGTCAATCTCGCTGTACTCGCTCACGCCGTCACCGCCACTCGCACGCGGGGGTCAATGAGACCGTAGAGAAGGTCCACGAGGAGGTTGAGCCCGATGTAAATGAGCGCGAAGACGAAGACCGCCGCCTCCACCACCGGGTAGTCGCGGTTGAGGATCGACTGGATGAGCAGTCGACCCACACCCGGCCACGCGAATACCGTCTCGATGACTACCGCACTTCCGAGGAATACACCCAGCACGAGGCCCGCGAGCGTGACGACGGGTATCAGTCCGTTGCGCAGAATGTGGACATAGAACAGTCGCTGTTCGCTCATGCCTTTGGCTCGAGCGGTCTGGACGAAACCTTCACCGGCCTGTTCCAGGCTGCTGTTTCGAACCATCTTGGTAAGCATCCCCAGGAACGACACCGCCATCGTGATGGCCGGGAGAATCAGGTTAAGGGGCGAGCCATAACCACCGCTCGGGAGCAGATGCAACGTCCCGGAGACGACGATGATCAGGACGATGCCCACCCAGAACTGCGGCAGTGACTGAAGCAGCATGGCCCCGCCGGAGATGGCGCGGTCCCGAAGTGTGCCGGGTCGCCGTGCCGCCGCCACGCCCGCAACAGTGCTGGCCAACAGGACAAGCGCCATCGCGGTCGCCGCCAGAAGCAGAGTCGCCGGCAGCGCCTGAAGAACCTGACCCATGGCGTCCCCGCCGAGGCGATAGGAAGTGCCGAACTTGAATTGGAGGGCATTGATCATGAACTCGCCATATTGGACGATCAGCGGCTGGTTGAGACCGAGGCTGGTTCGTAGCTGCTCGATCTGCTGGTGTGTCGCCCCTGCGCCGAGAATGAGGGAAGCCGGGTCACCCGGAACGATCCGGACGACGATGAAAATGATCGTGAGAACGCCAAGCGCGACGAGCACGGACGCGGCGACCCGACGAACGATGATTCGTATCATCTGGGGCCTGCCTTTCCGCGGAACATCCTTGTCATCCGCTCGGCCAGTATCCGACTGGAGAGCGCGCTGTGTCAAAGATAATGCGCATTACTAGTTTTTGTCTAATGCGTATTACTAGAATCCTCCAATGAGCATCAGTTCGCGAACCGCGGCGAGGGCGCGGGAGGTTCTGTGAACGACAAGGCGAATGCTCAACCCGGAGGCCGGAAACATCAGCGGGTCCGACAGGCCGACGTCGCGCGTGCGGCTGGCGTCTCACAGGCCGCTGTCTCACTCGTACTGAGCGGCAGCCCGGACTTGTCGATCGGCGCGAGTACCCGACAAGCCATCCTCGATGCCGCGCGCGACCTTGGCTACGTTCCCGATCCGATCGCGCGACGACTCGCAACCGGACGAAACAATCTTCTTGGGCTTCACACCTTCGCTCCCGAGTTTCCGGTGAGTCTCTCGAATTCGTATTACCCCTACCTGGAGGGCGTCGAAGTTGAGGCTGCAGCGCAGGGGTACGACCTTCTTCTCTTCACGGGCGCGCCGAACACGGCGTCTCGGGAAACGGCGGTTCATCGCCTCCGACTCGCGGACGGATGCGTCCTCGTCGGTCGTCATCCCCCAATCGATGACGTGCGCGCCCTCCTGGAAAGTGGATTCCCTCTCGTCTACATCGGGCGACACGATGACCTCGGCGAAGAACTCTCCTATATCGGAGCGGACTACTCGCGCGCGACCGCAGCCCTGACCGATCGCCTGCACGACCTTGGGCATCGCAATTTCGTTTATGTCCAAGAGGTCGATACCGCGGTTGCATCTACCGACCGCGAAGACGGTTTCGAGGAGTCGATGCGCAGGCACTCGTCCGACGCCGTCGGAACGGCGCCTCGATTGGCCGCCGAGCAGATCACGCCGGCGCTCGTGAAGGGTTGGATCGACGATGGCTGCACCGCGATCATTGTCGAAGGCGGAACCGAAACAGTTGACTCCCCGGCATCCCTGGATACCCTCACGCACGTGCTTGGTGAACTCGGTCTCGAATATCCGCGCGACATCTCGCTGGCGACCACCGGTAGCGAATTCACGCAGCGCTCCGGTTCGGTGGTGTTCGCCGGGTTCGACGTGCCGCGGCGCGAAATGGGTCGCCAGGCCGTGCAGCTGCTGATCGATCTTCTTCGGGGGAAGGAACTCAGCGTCGCAGAGCGCCAACGGCTTCTCGAGTGTGCCCCCGTTGACGGCAACACGTCCGGTCCAGCCCGCAGGGCGTAGCACCCGTCGCCTAGCATGTCACTACAGTGGCGTGCCCTTGGCCGCCACCCGACGAAGGGAACGGTTATGGCGTCTGACCGACATTCCATCGTCGACGACATTGCGGACAGTCTTCTCGAACGGATCGTGAGCGGCGCACTGAAGGCCGACGAGGCGCTGCCGCCCGAGCTGGAGATCGCGAATGAGGTCGGCGCAAGTCGGCTGAGCGTTCGTGAAGCCGTCAAGGTGCTCCAGGCTCACAACATCGTCCAGGTACGGCGAGGAATCGGCACCTTCGTCAACCCTCCCGAACAGTGGACGAGCCTCGATGCGATCATCCGCGGGGTTGCGCACGGTGTCGGCGCCCGCGAGATCCCGCTCCGCCTGCTCGAAGCGCGAAGAATCGTAGAGACCGGCGCGGCCGAGTTGGCCGCGACCCGACACCAGTCCAGCGATATCGTTGCGATGCGGGACAGCCTCCAACTGATGGAGGAGCGACGTGATGTGGCCGACGTCGCCGAGTTCACTGCAGCGGACATCGCGTTTCATGACGCTGTGCTGATGGCCTCCGGCAACCCGTTCGTTCCGGCGCTGCTCAACAGCTTTGCTGCGCTGCTGTATTCCACTCGGCGCGAGACCTCCGAGATTCCGCAGATTCGGCAGCACGCGATCGACCATCACCACCGCATCCTCGACGCGATCGACTCGGGTGATGCCGAACTGTCGCGACGCGCGATGACGGAACACCTCGTGCAGACGTTCGATGACTACGAGCACTACCTAGTGGCGACGAGACTCACGGCTGACCAGCTGGACGACGAATCCGCTTGACCGCGTCGCAACGAGTCAGTATTGTCGAGGTGATCAGACGTCAGATGTCCTGACGTCGCCGAACTCCAGGAGCGACAGTGCCGGACGCCACCCCATTTCCCGCCGACCGAACGGCAGTCCTCACAGGAGCTGCCTCACTCCGAGGGATCGGACGTGCGACCGCCGACCGCCTCGCGACGCGGGGCTGGTCGATCGCGATCCTCGACGTGAATGGTGACGAAGCGAAGGCCGCCGCGCAGGCGATATCGAGCGAGCACGATGTGCAGGCGGTCGGCGTTCGCGCGGATGTCTCCGATCAGGTCTCAGTGGACGGGGCGATCGCGGAGATTGAAGCATCCATGCCGGCAATCGTTGGACTCGTCAACCTGGCTGGTATCAGCTCTCCGACTCCGTTCATGGACACAACGGTCGCCGAGTGGGACAAGGTGTTTGCGATCAACATGCGCGGCACATTCATCGTTTCGCAGCGCGTTCTCGGGGGCATGATGACACGTCGGCTCGGCCGGATCGTCAGCATCTCCTCAATCTCGGCCCAGCGCGGCGGTGGAACATACTCGAAGGTCGCCTACAGCGCGTCGAAGGCGGGAATCATCGGCTTTACGCGCGCGCTTGCGCGCGAGGTCGGGGAATTCGGCGTCACGGTCAACGCGGTCGCGCCGGGACCGATCGACACCGACATCATGGGTGGCACGCTTACCGACGAGCGGAAGGCGCAGATGGCCGAGGGCATTCTCGTGGGCCGTATTGGAACCAGAGACGACGTCGCTGCGCTCACGGAATTCCTCCTCGGCGAAGATGCCGGATTCATCACCGCGGCGACGTACGACATCAACGGCGGCCTTCAGGTCTCGTGATGGCCAACCGCGCAGCCATCCGCAATTACCGGTTGCAGAACGAGCGACGCACCGCGGTGCTCGATGATGATCCCACCGGATCGCAATCCGTCCACGACGTGTCGGTGGTGACCTCGGTCAGCACGGTCGACTACCGCGATGCGCTCGCCGATCCGGGCTCGACGTGCTTCTTCCTGACGAACACGAGGAGCATGACACCTGCTTCGGCGATCGCGGAAAACGAGACGACCGGTCGGGCGGTCTTCGAACTCGAGAAGGAACTCGGCACACCTATTGACGTCGTGAGTCGCAGCGACTCGACCCTCCGCGGTCACGTGATCGACGAGGTCAGGTCGCTCGATGCGACGCGGCGCGAAGTGCTCGGCGCCGGATTCGACGGTGTGCTATTCGTTCCCGCATTTCTGGAGGCCGGCCGGTTCACGAGCGGCGACATCCACTACGCGACCGTGGGCGGCGAGCCTCTCCCCGTCGGGGAAACCGAGTTTGCCTGGGACGCAACCTTCGGATTCTCCTCGTCGAATCTTCGGGAATTCGTTGAAGAGAAGAGCCGTGGCACTATCCGCCTGGCATCCGTTCTGAGTGTTGGGCTCGACGATATTCGCGTAGGTGGCCCGGCGCGTGTCGCGGAAATACTCGGGCAGGCATTGGACCTCGCATTCATTGTTGTCAACGCGATGACCTACGACGACCTCGATATCGTCGTTCTCGGACTGCACCGAGCGCAGGAGCGCGGCAAGCGATTTCTTCACCGCACCGGTCCGTCGTTTGTCCAGTCGTTGATCGGGCTGACCGCTCGCGAGCCCCTGACCGCCGCCGACATCTGGGCGTCCGGCCGGTCGGCCGGTCACGGCCTCGTGGTAATTGGCTCCCACGTTCAGCAAACTGTTCGGCAGATGACGATTGCGCAACAGCGCGGCGGCGTGACTCGGGTCGAGTTGATCGTGCCGCTTGTCATCGACGCGAAGACTCGGTCGGCTCACCTCGACGACATCGCGGCTCAGGTTCGCGCCGCGCTCAGTCACTCCGACGTCATGCTCTTCACCTCGCGCTCCCTGGTTACCGGCGCGGATGGCGCGGCGAGTCTCGAGCTCTCGAGGCTCGTTTCAACCGCACTCACCGATGTTGTGCGAGACGCCCTGACCGCCGGCCCCGCCTGGGTCATTGCGAAGGGCGGCATTACATCGCACGATGTCGCCGTGCGTAGCCTCGGAATACGGCGAGCGACCGTTCTTGGCCAGCTTCTCCCGGGGATGATCTCGGTTCTGCGCACGGATCGAGCGGACGAAGACGTGGACGGAATGCCCTATGTGGTGTTCGCCGGCAACGTCGGAGGGAACGACGCTCTCGCGAACGCGATCGAAGTGTTCGACGGACGACGCACGTCGATGCTGGACTGACCCAGCCTGAACCGCCGAAGGAGCGCGCCAGCCGAGCTGACGCGCTCCCTTGGTCTCAGTGTGCCAGCGCCGGCAACTCGCCCAGGTAGGCGCCCTTCTCCACGAGCACCCGCTGCAAATCGTTGATGTCGATTGATCGCGGCGCGGTACCGGAAGCCGCCGAGATTCCAGCGGCGGTGCCGGCTGCCTCACCCATGGCGAACGCCGGCGGCATGACCCTGATCGCGCCAAGTGCCTCGTGTGTCGCGGAGACACATCGTCCGGCCATCAGCAAGCCATCCCGATCGCGCGGCACGAGGCTGCGGTAGGGGATTTCGTAGATGTTCGCGGTCTCGTACGCATCGCTCGCACCGCCGCCCGCGCCGATCGGGTCATGAATATCGACGGGGTAGCCCGCGAGCGCAATCACGTCGTCGAAGTGATGACCAGACTGGAGGTCCTCTAGCGTCAGCACGTAGTCGCCAACGACGCGACGCGTTTCACGAACGCCGATGGTCGACGCGGTGTCGAGCAGCTCGACGTTCTGGAATCCAGGGAGTTCCTCGCGGAAGAACGTCATCAGTTGCATGACCTGCTCGTGGCCCTCGATCTCCGCGGCGCTGAGATCTGCCGCGTTGGTTCCATTCCGGCCGAGCACCCGGCTCGTGTTGATCCGCCAGACCCCTTTGTGAAGCGTCTTGTACATGCCGACACCACGACGCGGAATCGCGAATCGCCCCGCCTCGCGCGCGGCGTCAACGATGGATGCAAATGGGCGGTAGTCATCGGTGTGGGTCGTGACGTATTCCTCGACAACTGCGTCATCCACTCCCGACACCCTGAAGAACATCGTCATGGGCTGAACGAGTGCGTCGCCCTCGCGACCGTACTCGGTCGGGTTGCCCGCAAACGAGGCAACGTCGCCGTCGGCGCTGCAGTCGACGGTGACCGTCGCGGTCTGCACGTGCAGTCCTTCCTTGTCGGCACAGACGACCCCGACTACCTTGCCGTCTTCGACAATCGCATCCACCACCGAGGTGTGAAGTTTCAGTTCCACGCCCGCCTCAAGACACATTCGATTGGCAATCACCTTCGCGGCCTCGGGTTCGAACGGCGTCACCTTGTCGTGGCCGTAGACGATGAAACCCGAGTAGGCGTCCCCGGCGTGAGTCTGAGAGGGGTGGATCGCGCCACCAATCTCGACCATGCGATTGACGAATTCCTCGAAGACTCCCTTGATCAGCTGGGTCTTGCCATCGAGGGAGTAGGAGGTCATGCAGGGACCAACGAGCCCCGCGGTCAGGTTTCCCCCGAGAAATCCAAATCGCTCCACGAGAACCGTTCGAGCGCCGGTTCGTGCGGCCGCAATGGCTGCGGCGATTCCGGCCGGACCACCGCCGACAACGAGCACGTCCGCGTGCGCCGCGTTCGGAATGTCTTTCGAGTATGAGTACGGCATCTGTGCAGCTTTCTGGAGAGAGACGAGAGGTAATGCGCATTACTACTATAGAGTCATCGCCCGCTACCGCAACGTGACCCTCGTAATTGGCGCGGTTAAGATGGCGCGCACACCGTCGGTGGGCACTGGCGACGAGGTCGGCCCCTACGCTCCGTCGATCCAGGCGACGCGGCGCAGCAGCATCCGTTCGAGGAGATCACTCGGGAGGTCCTGCCCAGGCCGCAGGTGAATCGAGCCCTTCGTGGTCTCAAGCCCGACGCCGACTACGGTCGGTTCGAGTTCGGCAAGATTTGCGAACGGGTAGACGCCGATGTGGTTCTTGGTGCTCATCACCGCGATGAGCCCCTTGCCCTTATAGAGCAGCGCGGGCATCCCGTAGCTGACCCCCTCAACTGCAGCCGGAACGACGCTGCGGGCCGACGAATAGATCGCGGCGATGACCGAACGCTCCGGCTCGGCCAGGCCGGCGACGTAGATTTCGACCTCGTTGGACATCCTTGATTTTCCCACGACGGAGCGGTCTTTGCGATTACGATCGAAATGATTCGAGACTTCCTGGGAGAACACGATGCCAACAAAGATCACCGTCATTTACGACAACCCGACCGACCCAGAAGCGTTCGAGGCGGATTACGTCGCGCAGGTGCCACTCGCCAGGGCCCTCCCCGGTCTGCAGCGCATCGAGACGGCGAAGGTGTGGCCGAAGGAAGACGGCTCTCCGACACCGGCCTACCGCGTCATCGACATGTATTTCGCGGACTACGACGCCGCGAGCGCGGCCGTCAAAACCCCCGAAGCGGGTGCTCTCATCCCCACCATTTTCGCGTTGGGGACCGGCGGAGTGCGCCTGCTCTTTTCGGACGTCGAAGAGTCCTGACCGGCCGCGCCCTGACGGTGGCGAGGTGAGCGACACAGCGGTTCGCGACAACTGGGAGCACGGGGACGCCTACGAGCGGTTCATCGGCCGATGGAGCAGCCCCGTGGCGGTCAAGTTTTTGGACTGGCTCGAACTCCCCGCCGGACTCCGGTGGGTCGACGTCGGGTGCGGTACCGGCGCACTGTCGGAGGCGATCCTCGACACCCAGGATCCGACATCCGTCGACGGCGTTGAACCATCCGCCGGCTTTGTCCGAGCCGCGCGCGAGCGTCTGGGCGATCGCGCGGCCGTACATCAGGCGCCCGCGGAGGATCTGCCGCTTCTGGACGGCTCGGCGGACATCGTCGTGTCGGGGCTGGTGCTGAACTTCATCCCCGATCTCCCCGCCGCACTCGCCGAAATGAAGCGCGTGGCACCCGACGGCGTCGTGGCCGCTTACGTCTGGGACTACAGCGGCGGCATGGAGATGCTCAGCCTCTTCTGGGATGCGGCCGACGATGTCGACCCTGGGGGGAGTCCGGCCGAGTCGAGGCGGTTTCCGCTCTGCCGGCCCGACGCGCTGACCGCCGCCTTCCTCGGCGCTGGGCTGGACAACCCCGAGATGGTACCGCTGGACATCCCGACGCCCTTCGTGGACTTTGACGACCTGTGGGCGCCCTTCACCGGCGGGCAGGGTGCCGGCCCGAGCTACCTCGTATCTCTCGATGACGAGAAACAGGCGGCGCTGAAGGAGAGTTTGCGCGGGCGGGTGCCAACGAACGCCGACGGGTCGATCTCGTTGACCGCTCGGGCGTGGGCGATCCAGGCTTCCGTTTAGCCCACGCGCCGGTCAGGCGGCCAGGTGGAACGTGGTCGCGAAGCGGTCGAGAAGGTCGCCGCGTCCGCGAAGCACCTCGATCACACCGGTCGCGATCGCGCGTTTCGGGACGAGTTCGCCCGAGAGGAGCCGGTGGATACCCGGACCCGCGGCAAAGGCGAGGTCGACCGGTCCGTCCCCACGCGTGACGTCGAGGACGGAGCCGGTCACCCGGATGAGTAGGCCCGCGGAACCGAAGCGCGCCGCGTAAGAGGTTGTCGGCAGCGCCGCCGCGACCTGCGGACGGAATGCGGTGCG
This sequence comes from Actinomycetota bacterium, assembly GCA_030838475.1. Taxonomy (GTDB): domain Bacteria; phylum Actinomycetota; class Actinomycetes; order Actinomycetales; family Microbacteriaceae; genus Galbitalea. Next base: position 11,186 of record JAUZFP010000028.1, on the reverse strand, counting down.
AAGATCCATGGCCATCGAGTCCGGAGTGATGATCTGTTCCTCCCGCGGGTCGCCCATCGCCTTGAATCCCCAGGCCCCGAGCGCGAGCACGACCGGCTCGAGCTCGTGACCGTACGGCGTCAGCTCGTAGACGATGACCCGCGAGTGGGGAACCCGCCGGATGACGCCGGCCGCCTGCAGTTCCTTGAGCCGCACCGCCAGGATGTTGCTCGGGATGCGGGGAAGCCCCGCGGCGAGCTCGCCGTAGCGGCGCGGCCCGACGAGCAGGTCCCGAACGATCAGCATCGCCCAGCGCTCACCCACGAGCTCGAGGGCTCGCGTGACGGCGGAATACTGTCCGTAGTCGCGTGCGGCCATGAGTTATCCGGGTCTCGACCTCAGGCCTGCTGGTTCATGAAGGCTTCGGGCCCCTGCGCGGCGGCGACCGGGTCCATCCAGCCGAACTCGAGGATGTTGCCGTCGGGATCATTGAGCTGACGCTGGTACATAAAGCCATAGTCGGATGCGGTGCGCGGCTCGGCGCCACCCGCCGCAATACCGTCCGCGACAGACTTGTCGACCGCCTCTCGGGTCTCGAGGAAGATCGCCGTCGACACTGACGGGTTAACCGCCGGGTCGCCGATCGGTAGCTCGGTGAACGTCTGGAAGTACTCGCGCGTCAGGAGCATGAAGTAGTTGTGGTCTTCATCGACGACGACGCAGGCCGCGTTGTGATCGGTGAAGGCCGGGTTGATCGAGAATCCGATCGCCGTGTAGAACGCCTTCGCGCGATCCAGGTCGGTCACGGGCAGGTTGACGAACATCTGGGACATGGTGATTTCCTTTCGAGGGTTCTTCGTGCGGACAAGAGCAACACTTGCAAAAAACAAGTGCCACGTCAAGACCCGCGCGAGCCGTTGTCGGCGGGCGCGGGACTCTGTAGCGTTACAGCCGTGCTGAGACAAGTCGCGGACGGTGTGCTGATCCACGAGAGCGAGTGGGTTCAAAGCAATGCCGTCGTTGTGGATGGCCCAGCCGGCGTGTTGTTGATCGACCCGGGAATCCTCGAGGACGAACTCGCCTGCCTCGCGAAGGACCTGTCTGATTCGGGACGGACCGTTGCGGTGGGGTTTTCGACGCATCCGCATTGGGATCACATGATTTGGCACAAGGCGTTTGGGGATGCGCGCCGGTACAGCACGGAGCGTTGCGCGACCACTGCGCACGAGCGGCTGTCGGGCGATCTGAGTGCGATCGCAAAGGCCGTCGGCATCCCCGAGGAGGTCCCGCTGGACCTTCTCGGTCGGATCACGGGCCTGCCCGCCGACGCCTCTCAGATTCCTTGGGATGGCCCCGTCGTGCGAATACTGGAGCATCAGGCGCACGCCCCCGGCCACGCGGCACTCCTGATTGAGCGCGGCGGAGTTCTCGTGGCGGGCGACATGCTTTCCGACGTCCTGGTTCCGCTACTCGACCTGAGGGATGCCGAGGACCCGATCGAGGACCACCTCGCGGCGCTGCGAATGTTCGAGGGCATCGCGGGCGAGGTCGAAGTGCTCGTCCCGGGCCACGGCTCCGTTGGCGATGCGGCCGCGCTACGCGCACGGATCGACCAGGACCGCGCGTACGTTGAAGAGTTGCGCGATGGACGCGATCCGAGCGATGCGCGGATTGGCCCATCGGCTAAGACCGGGTGGGTGCGCGGTGCGCACGAACGGCAAGTCGCACAGCTAGCGCAAAATGGCGACCGCGCGTAGCGGATCAGCCCGCAAGCTGGTCGCGACGGCGAGCGAGGTAGGCAGTCTCGGCGGCGTTGCCTGACAGTTGGATGGCGCGGTCGTAGGCCTCGCGAGCGTCGCTGCCGCGCCCCAACCTGCGGAGGATATCCGCTCTCGCCGCGTGGAACGCGTGGTAACCGTTCAACGGAGCCTCGAGGCGGTCGACTGTCGCCAGGGCGACCTCCGGACCGTCAACCTCGGCGAGCGCGATCGCGCGATTGAGAGCAATGACCGGCGACGGATCCAGCTGTACTAGGTGGTCATACAGCGCGAGAACCTGAGACCAGTCTGTGTCTCGGATCCCCGGGGCCGACGTGTGCACAGCATTGATCGCCGCGAGAATTTGGTATCGGCCCGGAGCCATTCCCGCATTCAGTCGCTCGCGCACCAGCGCGTGGCCTTCCGCGATCAGTGCCCGGTTCCATGCACCGCGGTCCTGTTCGTCGATCGTGACCAGTTCGCCGTCCATCGAGACGCGGGCGGCGCGGCGAGCCTCGATCAACAGCATCATCGCCAGCAGGCCGATCACCTCGCCATCGTCTGGCATCAGCTCTCGGATCAGGCGCGTCAGTCGGATTGCCTCCGTCGTGAGGTCATCTCGGATCGGGTCGGTGTCCGGCCCGGTTGCCAGGTAGCCCTCATTGAACACCAGGAACAGCACTGCGAGAACGCCCGAGACTCGCTCGGGCAGGTCGTCCGGCGCCGGAACGCGAAACGGGATACCCGCCTCCCGGATCTTCACCTTCGCTCGCGTGATTCTCCGTGCCATCGCGGACGGCTCCACGAGAAGCACGCGAGCGATTTCGTCCACGGCGAGGCCACCGACCATGCGAAGCGTGAGGGCTACGCGGGTCTCCAGCGCGAGGGCCGGATGACAGCAGGTGAAGATCAGCCGCAGCCGGTCGTCATCGATCGCGCCCGGGGGCCCGGCAGGCTCGTCGTCGAAAATCATCATTGCTTCTCTGTGTTTGCTGTCGCGTTTGTTCTCTCGGCGGACCAGGTCGATTGCCTTGCGCCCCGCCGTGGTCGTCAGCCAACCGCCCGGATTCGGCGGGACACCGTCAGCCGGCCATCGTTCGACCGCGATCGCGAATGCCTCGCTTGTGGCGTCCTCGGCGATATCGAGATCGCCGAAGCGTCTCGCCAACGTCGCAACAACCCTGGCCCACTCTTCACGGTGAGCTAGGGTAATCGCGGCGGCGACCTCGCTCACGGTTGCAGGAACGGTCGCACCTCGATCTTGCGATTACAGGCCTTCGAGCCCCCCGCGGCAAGCCGGAGCGCTACGTCGAGGTCGGGTGCTTCGATGATCCAGAAGCCGGCGAGGTACTCCTTCGACTCGAGGAACGGCCCGTCGCTGATGATCGGCGTCTCACCCCGATTGTCGACGACCGTGGCGCCGACGGGCCCGCCGAGACCGCCCGCGAAAACCCAGTAGCCGTCGGTCCGAAGCTGCTCGTTGAACACGTCGATCGCGGCATCCTCTGCGGCACTCGCGGATAGATCGCTGCCAGCCGCTTCTGCCTGGCCATCATCGACAACAGAAATCAGATATTGCATGTCAACTCATCTCCTAGAAGCTCGGTGCGTAGTGCGGCCGGCCAGCCGGTCGCAATGTCTGAATCGTCACACCCTTCGAGTCGGTCCGCGAGTCGACGAGGTTCATCGCGATATCGCGACCCGAATTCGCGAACAGTCTTGCACCCTGCCCGAGGACGACGGGGATGGTCATGAGTTCCATTTCATCGACCAAATCCTTTTCCAGCAACCACTGGATGAGGAGACTGCTGCCGGGTACCTGCAGTTCGCCGTCCCCACCAGCCTTGAGGGCGGTGATAGCCGCGATCAGGTCGCCACCGAGGACGGTCGTGTTTTCCCACACCGGGTCCCTAAGTGTTCTTGATGCGACGTACTTTGGCTTCGAATTCAACGCTACCCCGATGGGGTGTTGCCGCATCTCATCCAGGGTGCCCCAGGACTCGAGGAACAGGTCATACGTTCTGCGACCGAAAAGGAACGCGTCGGCGCGCTGGTAGGTCGCGGCAATGTGATCGCGAGTCGAGTCGTCACCGGCTCCTCGCGCCCATCCACCGCGATCAAATCCGCCCCGGCGGTCTTCGTCACTTGCATGGCCGTTACCCTGGGTCACTCCGTCGAGAGTGAGTTGAGTGATGGTCGTGAGTTTCATATCGTTGTCGCTCCTTGTCGTCGGCGCCGACCCATTGGGCGCCTCTCACAAGAACAACGAACGGGTTGAGGCGGATCGGACACTGGGCAAGAAATTGTTCGGAAGATCGAGAACGCGGCTCGGGACCCGTCACGCCGACCAGTCGCGGTGCGCGACGTGGGCAGGAATCGGAGCCGATCGATGCTCCCGTTCACGCATGCGTTCGGCCAGCCACTGGAACCACTCCCACACTGTCTCCCGCTCTAGACTCTCGCGGTCGTCCTCGACAAAAGTGTGCAACTTGCGCCACGAAATCGTGATCGCACCACTGAAGAAGTCATCGATGGTCGCCATGTCGATCTCGCGACGGAAGGTCAGCACCCCGAGGCTCTCCCACGTAAGCCCGACCAGGAAGACTTGGTCCTGGCCGTCCGGTCCAAGCACCCGCTCGATCGTCGCGCGATCCGCGCCGTCGGGCAGGGAGTTGATTCGCCCCAGAGCGGCAGTGAAGTCGCCGCTCTGAAACGAGCGGACGAGCCCAAGCACGGCATCACGCCGGTGCTGCCGACGAAGCTCGACCAACTGATAGGCGGCGAAGATGACGCCAGCGCACAGCGCGACGGCGTTGACAAGATCGAGGACGACTGGCCAGTTCATGTCGAGACTCTATCCGGTCGGTGCACCGTCTCCAGGTCGTGTCCTAGACGTCGCCAGACCCCAGCCATTTGAGTCTGGTATGACGCCGGAGCATCGTCTAGTTGGCTCGAAGAACGCACAAGTCCGTTCGCGTCTGTGTTGTCAAGAGGATCATCCGATACGTACGCATACGCTTGCCGGGTCGGGTCCACGAGTGAATCGACGGTGAGAGACTGCGCCGTTGCGGGGTCGTAGTCCCGTGCCCGCGTGCACCCCGTTTGTGGGCGTTGACCGCGGTCTCCAGCGGGGTCATTCTGAAATAGTCGCACTCGACTTCACTGATAGGACCCGGAGACACCGTTGCCACTGCTCGATGTAACCGACGTATTCCAGATCGAGGTTCCCGATGACTGGGCATCAACGGCCCTCTCTGGCCGCGAATACACGCTCAGCTCCGGCGATGACAGCGGGCTGCAAATCGACATCGTTGTCTACCAGGCCCGAACAAAGAAAGACGCGCTTCCCCAGGTCAGCACTGCTGCCGTTCGCGCATGGGCGAAGAGCATCGGAATGCAAAACTCCGACAGCCTTAGCGTGATGACCCCGGGTGGAGACACGCCAAGAGCGTTTGCCTCCATTCCTGGAGACGGACGCGATGTCTTTGTCGGCTTCTTCTACTTCAAGAAATCCTTCGTCGTGGCGGCGGGCAGGGCGCCTAGCGATGACCGCGGCGGCTTCGCGCGCGTCGAGCGAATGCTGTGGAGCATCGAGGCCGCATAAGCGGCTCGACGAGCGGGCGGCGGGCAGTCGAGCTGTACTGCTTGATCGCCTTGCCGACAACTTCGTCCGAGGTGCATGTGCGGTGACCATTCGCGGCTAATACGCGGCGCCACGAATAGTGCCTCTGGGAAGCACTTGTGACGGAACCGGTGGTCTTGCGGCGAGTCGGCAGAGGCGCCTCGCACGCGCTTCTCTGCCGCGCCGAACGCTTCGCTTAGCTCGCGAATTTCACACTCAGGTTACTGGCCACCGGTTGCGGGTTTGTGAAAAAGGCGCCCAGCCGGGCGCCTTTTTCACAAACGCGGAACCGGTGGGATTTGAACCCACGGTGGGCTCAACACCCACACAACTTTTCGAGAGTTGCACCTTCGGCCGCTCGGACACGGTTCCGGGGAAGAGTTTAGTACACGAGCACGGAGCTACTGACCGGGACCACTCGAGGCGACCGGGGCGAGCACGAACGCCGGATTCTCGATAATGCCGAAGACGCCGCCGCCGTTCGGCAAGTGGACGGTCGCCGTCCGCAGACCGTCTCCGACATCGAGCACGCCACTCGAATCGGACGCACCCGCTGCGAGAAGCTCATCGAGCGCCTCGCTCGCATTGTCGACACCCCAGTATGAGATCGCACCCCGCGCAACATCGGCACCGGGGTCGAGTCCGAGCTCGTATCCGCCCAGATTGAAACCGACATAGAAAGGCTCATCGAAGTAGGGCTGGATGCCGAGGAGGCCGACAAACCAGTCACGTGCGGCGACAATGTCTGGCGCCGGGTAGATCACCGATCGAATACCGAGATACATGCGGACTCCTTAGGTTGAACCCAGCATGGCGACCGGCACCGACATCCGGTTCTCCACACGAGTGCGGGTCTCTGCGCCGCTGACGGACGCCCGCCCTAGGCTGATCGCATGGCACGCACCGCCCCCAATTTCCGCTGCACCGAGTGCGGCTGGACGAGCATCAAATGGGTCGGCCGCTGCGGGGAATGTCAGTCGTGGGGCACCGTCCTCGACGACGCCGAGAACGCCGTATCGCCGCGCGCAGTTGTGCCGATTAGGGTCAGCGCCGGACGCGCCGCGAAGCCCATCACGGAGATCGGATCCAACGACGACGTCACCCACTGGCCGAGCGGCATCGCCGAGTTCGATCGCGTCCTCGGCGGCGGGATCGTTCCCGGGGCGGCCATCCTTCTGAGCGGCGAACCCGGCGTGGGCAAGTCGACTCTGCTCCTCGAGGTCGCATCCCGTGCCGCCGCACGAGGCATGCGCGTTCTCTACGTGAGTGCAGAAGAATCGGTCAACCAGGTGCGGATGCGCGCCGCCCGCACCGGTGCACTGCAGCCCACGCTCTATCTCGCTGCAGAGGTCGACCTCGCGGTCATCCTCGGCCAGATCGAACAGGTCGACCCGCAACTCGTCATCGTCGACTCCGTGCAGACGGTCGCCTCTTCCACCTCCGACGGCCTGGCCGGCGGTCCAGCTCAGGTGCGAGAAGTCGCGTCGACACTCATCCGGGTATCCAAGGATCGCAACCTGCCCGTGCTGCTTGTCGGCCACGTCACCAAAGACGGGACAATTGCCGGCCCCCGGCTCCTCGAACACCTCGTGGATGTCGTCCTCCAGTTCGAGGGTGACCGCCAAACCTCACTACGGTTCGTGCGGTCGCAGAAGAACCGGTTCGGACCCACAGATGAGGTCGGCTGCTTCGAGATGACCGGCGACGGCATTGCCGAGGTCGCCGACCCGAGCGGGCTCTTCCTCTCCCGCGCCCGGCAACCGGTCAGCGGAACCTGTGTCACCATCGCGGTGGAAGGTCGACGCGCGCTCCCCGTCGAAGTCCAGGCCCTCATCGTCAAGTCCTCCGCCCCCATGCCGCGGCGGGTGGTGAACGGTGTCGACAGCTCGCGAGTCGCCATGCTGCTCGCGGTGCTCGAGCGCAGGTCCAACATGCAGCTCTCGACTTTCGACGTGTACGTCTCCACCGTCGGCGGCATCCGGGTGACCGAGCCGGGTGCCGACCTGGCCATCGCTCTCGCCATCGCGAGCGCGTTCAAGAACAAGGCGCTGCCCGCAACAATGGCCGCGGTCGGTGAGATCAGCCTCGCCGGAGAGATCCGGGCCGCGGCGTCCACCAAGCAGCGCATCGCCGAGGCAAAGCGCCTCGGCTTCAGCACCGTGCTTGACGCCCAGGCCGAACATCTGCACGCCGCACTGAAGCTTGCCTTCGCAACGGCGACGGCCGATCCGGTCGATGTTCCCGAATTCTGAGTAGAAGTACCTACTTACACGGGCGGTCTACCCCCAATAATCTGTGTCCATGTTGAAACGGATCCCCCTTGTCGCCGCCCTCGGCGCTGTCCTGCTCCTCACCACCGCCTGTGGACCAGTCGCCGGGCCCACCTCCAGCCCCACCGACACGTCCTCGCCGTCGGCCTCCGCGTCGCCCAGCGCGACCCCAACCAGTAACCCTCCGACGTCGCCGACCACACACGCCGCCGGCGACTGCACCGAGGCCGAGATGCAGGATGCGCAGCCGACCGTCTACACGGTGTACACGGGTGACTCAACCAACCCGGTAACCATTCGCTACACGGCGTTCAACCACGACGGCTCGTTGCCGGTCGAGACCCTCACCACCGTCGGCCCCGTCATCAACATCGTGGGGTACGCCTGCACCGCCGCGGCCGGCAGCGCGGTCTGGACACTCACCGCAACCCACACCATCGTGGGATCGATCGGATGCGTGCTCGACTTCGGCGGCCTCCTGGTCAACACCGACTCCAACGGTCAGGAAGACCCGAACGTCACCATCGACTGCAGCGGCAACCCAGGACAGTAGTCAGGCGTGGGGCAGCTCGAGCGCCCCGATGATGTCCGCCGGGCTCGCCTGCATCGCGTTGGGTCCGGCGACATCAAACCAGACGACCTCAAGCACGCCCTCGTTCTGCTTCAGAAAATCGAGCAGCTCTGCGGCCTTGTAGGTCGAAGACACTCGCTCTTCTGTCTCCTCCTCGTCCGCAATCATTGCGGCATACGTCTCGTCGGAACTGAAGAGCAGCAGCATGTACTTGTCCGCGTCGTCGCGACGAAAAACCCGAACCTGCGCGCCGCCCGGCGAGGGAAGCATCGGGACGAGGACACCATCGTTGCGAAGCGCGAGCGCCACCGCGACCGAGTCCTGTGCTTCGAGTGCGAGTGCGAGTGGGGTCGGCACTACTTCAGCACGAACTGCGGCGAGTCAGCCTTGGCCGACGTGATGCCATTGACGGTCACCGTCAGGTGATAGCTGGCGCCCCCGGCAACGACCTGCGGTGCATTGGTCGCCGAGCACGCGGCTGCGTTGGATCGCGTGCGACTCCACGGGAACGGCGTACTCTTCACCGCGACGCCGGGCTGAAGAGTTGTCGTCGCGGATACGGCGCCGGTCTGGCAGTCCTTGGATGACCAGATCTTCTCGCTGCCGCTGGTGATTACGTAGACCTGCTGGTCGCTGCCGTCCTTGAACGAGCAGGCGGCGGATCCCGTATTCGTGATGGTGAGCGACAGCTGCGGGTCGACGCCGGCGGCATAGCTGAGCGCATCCGTCACCCCGACAACCTTGACGTCGCTCGCCTTGCACGCCGCCGCGGCGGCGACCGGAGTGTGCGGCGTGTTCGTGTTGTGCGGCGTTGGCTTGCCACCGCCGGGCCTGACGACGATCAGGATGATGATGACGATGACCGCCAAAATGCCGACAACAACCAGCAGTCGGCGGCGCCAATAGACGTTCCTTGGCTGCGGGCCGACGGGATTCCGGATCGTCGACATACTTCAGGCTAACTGCAGCGCCTTAAGCATCCTTGTATTGCCGAGGGTGTTTGGCTTTACTCGACTGAGGTCGAGGAACTCGGCGATGCCCTCATCCTGCGAGCGGACCAGCTGCGAATACACGTCGGGCGACACGATGTCTTCCCCGATCGGCTCAAAACCGTGCCGGCCGAAGAACTCCGTCTCGAAGGTCAGGCAGAAGAGGCGGGTGAGGCCGAGCAGCGCCGCCGACGCTTCGATGTCGCTCAGAATGGCGTGCCCGACGCCCCGGTGAAGCCAGTCGTCCGCGACCGCAAGGGTTCGCACCTCGCCCAGGTCCTCCCACAAAACGTGAAGGGCGCCGCATCCGATCAGGGAGCCCGCGTCGTCGGTAGCCACCCGAAATTCCTGCACCGCCTCGTAGAAGACGACACGTTCCTTGCCGAGCAGGATGCGGCGCTGGACGAGCGGTTCAACAAGGGCCTGGATGGCCGGGATGTCCGCGGTGCGGGCTGGCCGAACGGTGAAACTCACCCGCTCAGTCTACGGAGCGCACCAAAAACGGTTGTGCAGGAGTTCTCGGCTCCAGCGCCCATTTCGTCAAGCGAAATGTGACCGGGAGGGGTGAAACTCCTGCACAACCGTTAGTGGATGCGAGTTACGCCTCGACGGCGATCGGCTCCGGCTCGATTGCGCCGGGCTGGCGCGAGGTGGTGATGACGAACTCGTTGTCGAGGTAGTCCACGTGAACGTGGTCACCGGCATTGAGCTCGCCGTGCAGGATCTTCTCGGAGAGACGGTCCTCGACCTCGTGCTGCACCGCGCGGCGGAGCGGGCGTGCACCGAGGGCCGGGTCGAACCCGATCTCGATGAGCTTCTCCTTTGCAGACAGCGACAACTCGATGGTGAGGTCGCGGTCCATGAGGCGCAGCTTGAGGCGGCTGATGAACAGGTCCACGATCTGCAGGAGCTCTTCCTTGTTGAGTTGCGGGAACACGATCGTCTCATCGACGCGGTTCAGGAACTCCGGCTTGAAGTGCTTCTTCAGCTCGTCGACGACCTTGCCGCGCATGCGGTCGTAGTCCGTCGCGGTGTCGCCACCGAGCTGGAAACCGACCGGACCGTTGGTGATGTCCTTGGTTCCGAGGTTGGTCGTCATGATGATGACCGTGTTCTTGAAGTCGACTACTCGACCCTGGCCATCCGTCAGTCGTCCCTCTTCCAGGATCTGGAGGAGCGAGTTGAAGATGTCCGGGTGAGCCTTCTCGATCTCGTCGAACAGCACCACGGAGAACGGCTTGCGACGCACCTTCTCGGTCAGCTGGCCGCCCTCTTCGAATCCGACGAATCCGGGAGGGGCACCGAACAGTCGCGAGACCGTGTGCTTCTCGCCGTACTCGCTCATGTCGAGTGCGATCAGGGCGTTCTCGTCGTCGAACAGGAACTCCGCGAGCGCCTTGGCCAGCTCCGTCTTTCCCACACCCGTGGGGCCGGCGAAGATGAACGAACCGGAGGGGCGCTTCGGGTCCTTCAGACCGGCACGCGTGCGGCGGATGGTCTTGGCGAGAACCGAGATGGCCTCCTCCTGGCCAACGACCCGCTCGTGCAGGGCCTTCTCCATGAAGACGAGTCGGCTCGACTCCTCCTCGGTCAGCTTGAAGACCGGGATGCCCGTCGCCGCGGCAAGTACCTCGGCGATGATTCCCTCGTCGACGGTTCCGCTGGTTCCGGTGTCGCCCGACTTCCACTGCTTCTCGAGGCGGAGGCGCTCACCGAGCAGCTTCTTCTCCTCGTCACGCAGGGATGCGGCCTTCTCGAAGTCCTGGTCCTCGATGGCGGCTTCCTTCTGCCCGCGGACGACGGCGATCTTCTCGTCGAATTCGCGGAGCTCCGGCGGCGCGGACAGGATCGACAGGCGCAGACGTGCGCCGGCCTCGTCGATCAGGTCGATGGCCTTGTCCGGAAGGAACCGGTCGGCGACGTAGCGGTCGGCAAGGTTCGCGGCGGCGACGATGGCGCCATCCGTGATCGAGACCTTGTGGAACGCCTCGTACTTGT
>JAUZFP010000008.1 GCA_030838475.1 Actinomycetota bacterium | reverse complement strand
CCTCGGCCCGAAAGCTCGAGCTGCCACCTCAGACCAGGCCGCCGCGGCTGGCGATCTGGTCGTCGTGGCCATCCCGTTCCGGAACGTGGCTCAGGTTCCCGTCCAACCGCTGGCGGGAAAGGTCGTCATTGACCCCAGCAACTACTACCCACCGCGCGACGGCCACATCGCCATCATTGACAATGGAGAGAAGGCCTCCAGTGAGGTCCTCGCCGCGCATCTACCCACGTCGAAGGTCGTCAAGGCATTCAACGCAATCATGGCCGCGCAGATCGCCGAGCATGCCACCCCAGCCGGCACGCCCCACCGGCGCGCGATCCCGATCGCCGGCGACGATGAGCAGGCCAAGAGCATCGTCGCTGCCCTCATCGACCAGATAGGTTTCGACAGCGTCGACGTGGGCCGACTCGTCGACGGACGCAGCATTGAGTCGACGGACGCCTGGGGTCCTGTCCTCGACGCAGGTGCGCTGCGCAGCCTGATGGACACGCGCACCCGCGCATAGGCACAGGCCAAATGCCGACCAGAAAATTAGTAGGTCCCGCTGAGCCCAAGTCACCCAATGACAACCATCAAGAAAGGGCAGGGAATCGTGAGCAAGCAATTTCAAAGCAAAACAGCGCTCGTCACCGGAGGTGGAACTGGAATCGGTCGGGCTACCGCGCTGGCTCTCGCCGCTGAGGGTTGCACCGTCACCGTCGCCGGACGCACCAAAGCGACACTCGAAGACACCGTCCGGCTCATCAAGGCTGCAGGCGGTATCGCCCGTTACGCAGTCGCTGACGTCACTGACGAAGAGTCGGTGAAAGGCGCCGTTGAAATCGCCGTCGGTGACGGCGGGCGCCTCGACTACGCGGTCAACAGCGCAGGAGTCGATGGCGGAAACGACTCCCACCCCACCGTCCTCTACCCGGTCGAGACGCTCGACCTCATGCTCGACGTAAACGTGCGCGGAATGTTCCTGTCGATGAGGCACGAGCTGGCGCGGATGGTCGACCAGCGATCCGGTTCGTTGGTCAACATTGCGTCGGGTGCCGGCTTGGAAGGAGTGCCCGGCTATTCCGGATACGTTGCGTCCAAGTTCGCTGAGATCGGGCTGACAAAGAGTGCCGCCCTCGACTACGCGAGCATCGGCGTCCGCGTCAATGCCGTATGCCCAGGGCTGGTCAACACCCCCCTCATCGCGGACATGGAGTCGGAGTCGCCCGAGATGCACGAGCGCCTGGTCGCAAGCCATCCGATCGGACGGATCGCGGAGCCTTCCGAGGTCGCCGACGCCGTGGTCTGGCTTTGCTCCGACAAGTCCACTTACGTAACCGGGATCACCCTTCCGGTCGACGGTGGTTACACCGCACAGTAATCGTGCCGGCGCTCGTCAACTTCAGTCGAGCCACCAACTCGCCAAATATTATGAACGGAGGAAGCGAAATGATGACAACAACAGACAACGAGATCCCGAAGACAGTCACGATCGGCAAAGATCTCATCGTCGACCGGATCGGCTTCGGCACAATGCAACTGGTAGGCCCAAAGGAGTGGGGTGAATACCCCTACCACGACAAAGGTATCGCCCTGCTCAAAGAAGTCGTCGACCAAGATGTCACCTTCATCGACACCGCCGACGTCTACGGGCCGCACTCGAACGAAGAACTTATCCACGAAGCGCTTCACCCCTATCCCGACAACCTCGTGATCGCAACGAAGGGGGGCTTCGTCCGGGGCGGCCCAGAATACGCCGACATGGGCGCCGTCGGGAACCGCGCCTATCTGAAGCAATCCGCCTACATGAGCATGCGACGGCTCGGCCTCGACCATATCGACCTCTACTACCTACACACGCCGACGATGACCGACGTCCCATTCGAGGAGATGATTGACACCCTCGCTGAAATGCGCGAAATAGGCCTGATCCGCAACATTGGTCTCTCGAACATCAGCGCAGAACAGCTCCAGACGGCGCTCGAGATAACAGAGATCGCCGCGGTGACGGCCCACTACAGCATCGGTGTGCGAATCGGCGCTGCCCTGCTCAAGGTCTCCGACGAAGCCGGCGTGGTCTTCTCGCCGTGGCATCCTGCTGCCGTCCCGAGTGGCGAGGACGGCACCCGCTTCCACTCTGTACTCGATCCGCTTGCGGAAACGCATCGTGTGTCGGCCCAACAGATCGCTCTCGCCTGGCAGCTTCATCGCTCGCCTCTCATGCTGCCCATCCCCGGAACAACCGGTGTCGACCACCTGCGCGAAAACTTGGCAGCAGTCAACATCGCCCTTACACAGTCAGAGGTCGACATGATCACCGACCTTGAGGAGGAATAAGAATGGCTGCGACGGGGCGGAATGCCGCATTGATCACCGCCACCTGGGAGGGGTGGATGGCAGGGCGCCCCGCGAGTCCGAGCTGCGCCAGGCGATCCGAGTCGGCGATGAATCCTTCGAGGTCTCGGAAGGCCGTGTAGACCCCGGCCATCGGAGGAAGAATCCCGGCGGCCGCTGACGCGTAGGGGAGCTCGGCGCGTGCGCGAGTCAGCAGCAGGAGCCCGGCGTCGTGGTTGGCGCCCAGCTCGGCCTGCAGGTCGATTTCGCCCGGGTGGCACTGCGACACCTGGGAGGGCACATAGGGCATCGAGTCGCCGGAGGCCGAGCGCCGACTCGATCAGGGGCGACAGCGGGACTGATGTGGGGATCGTCGAAGCGATCTCATCAAGCCAGTCCACGTCGTCACGTTTAGCCAGCACTACCCCGCCGAGATGCGCAGCCTCGGTGGCGAGGGCGGCGGCGTCGAGACGTCCGAATTCGCCGGAATTTATGCGTACCCATATTTCGGGCCGATCGGTGGGCAGCGGTGCAGGCTGTCGAGAGCCATGCGGCGAGCGGCGTCCTTGGCGGAGAGCGCTACCGAATCTTCGAGGTGCACCCCCGCTTCGGCTGGGCGGACTACAACCCACTCGCTGGACTGGAAGCGTGCCGTCTGCGCGATACTTCCGGGTCGCCACGCGTTCGCCAGGTCACTATCCGCACGCGATGATTCGCCTCTGGCGTCATGAAGATGCCGGGTTGCTCATTGCAGCGCACTCACACTGCCAGGGGCAACGAGGACCCGGCGATCCCGATCCGGCATATCCCTGAGGTTGGAATGTTGTGACTAATTCGGACCTCGGATTTAGTCACACAGCACCTCGCATTCATCGGTCGTCTGGACTGAGACACACAGCGGACGACATCGCAGCGTTGGCGGCAGCGCGTCGTCGATCTGAGGTCGTCGTAGGTGGGCCGCGCGTCTACGAACTCGGCAAGACATGCCGCGAACTTCTGGAGCTCGGCCAGTATCGCGTTCTATCCTCCCCTGCGCTCGCGATAGTTAGTGCGCTCAGAACGAAGCAGGCACAACGGAGATAGATGGACAGCGGGATAGGGGGCGCCATGATCTGTCGATGGTCACTCCTCAGATGGAACCGAGTTGATCCCGCCAATCCGTGGAAGTGCTCACTTCCGGAGAGATTCCGCGTCGACCTCCGTTCGACGCGGCTCTCCAACATCTACGATCTAGGTCGGGAACGACCCTAGAAGGTGACTACCTCAGTCACTTTTAGGCGGTTGAACCCTGGGAGGCTTCGGTCGGAACTGACCACGACATCGCCGAGCACGGGATCGGGGCTGTGGCCGACCTGCTACTCGAGTCTCGCATCGCTGCCGTGCGGTGGAGGGCGGTTGGCGGGGTTCTGATACCTCCAACCAGCGTTGAGCGTCCTGCTCCGGCATAATGCGTGGATGGCTCCTTCAGATCAGCCGAACCCGAACCATCCGTGATCGTCATCGATCAGTGTTACTGGACCGGGTAAACGAACGTTCTTTCCTCGATGAGCTGCTCGACTCGGCCCGGCGAGGCAGAAGTGGGGTCATCGTTCTTCAAGGCGACGCCGGCATGGGGAAGACTCTGCTCCTTGACTACGCGGCCGAGTCTGCAGGGGATCTCTCGGTCGTCAGGATTGTCGGTGTCGAAGCCGAGCAATCGTCCAGTTTTGCCTCGTTGCACCGCCTCCTCTTGCCGTACCTAGGCAAGGTCGATCGACTGCCAGTCCCTCAACGTGCTGCACTGGAGTGCGCGTTCGGACTCTCCGCGCAGTCGCCGACCGACGTGTTCTTAGTCGGATTGGCCGCGCTCACCTTGTTAGCCGATGCCGCTACGCCCCAAGGTCTCCTGTGCATCATCGACGACGCGCAGTTGATGGATCCCGAATCCCTGCAGGCCGTGGGATTCGCGGGTCGCAGGTTGGGTGCGGAAGGCATCGCTCTTGTCTTCGGGTTCCGTACTCCAAGCGATGGACTCCCGGCACTCGCCGGACTTCGTTCTTTGGAGATCGCCGGCCTCCCGGACGACGCTGCGATGGAGCTTCTCACTCGAGTGGTGCCCAGTTCGCTCGATCTCCATGCAGCTCACCGCATCGTGACTGAGACCGGCGGATGTCCATTGGCGCTCACCGAGTTGGTTGGCGAACTGGCGATTTCGCAGAGGACAGGAGCTCGCGAGCTCTCCGATCCAATCCCTGTCGGCCCTCGACTTGAGGCACACTTCCGACGCCAGGCGGAAGCCTTGTCTGCTGGGGCCCAGCTTTTCCTCCTCGTTGCGGCGGTTGAAGGTTCAGGTGACATCACGTTGGTGCGAAGGGTGGCGACAACGCTTGGGTGTGGCGCTGACTCCGAGGGCGAAGCCTTGTATGCTCGACTTCTGATCACCGAACCTCGTCTCGAGTTCCGTCATCCCCTGATTCGTTCCGCGGTGTACGGCGGCGCCAGTCCGACCGATCGAGTCAAGGTCCACCGAGTACTGGCCGGCATGATCAACCGACACCTCCAGCCCGATCGCTGGGCCCGGCACGCCATGGCGATCGCGACCGGTCCCGACGAGGGCCTCGCTCGCGATCTCGAGGCCGCCGCACTCCAGGCGCGTGATCGGGGGGGCCTTGCCACGGAAGCATCGATGATGACCCACGCGGCTGAGTTCAGTGAGGACGTTGGTAGCCGTTCAGAGCGGTTGCTCAAGGCCGCGAATGCCGCGATGTCGGCCGGGTTAAATCATCGGGCGTACGCCCTCCTGACTGAAGCTCGTAGCGGACTTGCGGATCCACTCTCCTTGGCACATGCTCAGCAGCTCGACGGCAGGCTGTGCGTTCCTCTGGCTCGGCTCCAGGCCGCTCCAACCCTGCTCTTGGATGCAGCTCGACAGTTCCTTCCCTTTGATAGGGACCTGGCGCGGGAGTCGATGCTCGAAGCATTTGATGCCTTCTCTGTCTCACAGCATTTGACGGATGAGATGACGGGTTCCTCCCTCGCTCAGGCCGCCAGAGAAATGACCCGAACAAGGAGCGAACCCGAACTCGCAGATCGCTTGCTCGATGGCACGACGCTCCTATTCAGGGCGGGATACCCCGCAGCAGTTGAAGAGTTTCGCGAGGCGGCCCGTCTCCTTCGCGCGGGACCGATCACCTTGGAGGAAATCACCCGGTGGTATAGGTATGGAATCTGGGTTGCCGATGAGCTCCTCGATGACCGCACCCATAAGGCTTGGGTTGATCGCGTTGAGGGGACGGCCCGCGAGAAGGGAGCACTACATGCCCTCTCGTTCGCTCTTCAAGTTGGCGCGCTGCACAAGATCCGGGCGGGACGATTTGCGGACGCCGAAGCTTATTTTGTTGAAGCGGCAGATTTCGCTTCGGCGAGGGGTTTTCCGGCCGACATCTACGGATTTCTTGCTATAGAACTTCACGCGTGGCGCGGCAACGAGAACGAGACTCGATCTGCTGCCGCCGCCCTCATCGAGTTTGGCCTGGCCATCGGCATGGCTACCACCGTGTTCTACGCGTATCGTGCGCTCGCCATTCTTCATATCAGCTCGGGCCGTTACGCGGAAGCACTCGAGGCGGCTGAGTACCCGACCAGCCGCAAGGCACTCGGCTGGACCTCTCGGTCGCTGCACTTGGTGGTCGAGGCAGGAGTACGAAGCGGCGACCGTGATGCGGCTGAACGAGCATTGGCCGAGCTCGAGGTCCGTGCTCGGGCGAGCGGCACGCACTGGGGGCTGGGGCTGTTGGCCCGGTCCCAGGCGCTCATGGCTGACGACGACGCTGCGGACGGGCTCTACGAGCGGGCCATCACGGAGTTGGAGCAATGCCTCGTCGTGACCGACCTTGCACACGCCCATCTCGTCTATGGCGAGTGGCTTCGACGACAGAATCGCCGGCTTGATGCTCGTGTGCAGCTTCGCAAGGCGACTGAGATGTTCGAATCAATGGGAGCACAGGGCTTTTCTGAGCGGGCCAGCCTGGAGCTGGCGGCGACCGGGGAGCGCGCCCGGCAACGAACGCCCGACAACACCAGAGAACTGACACCTCAGGAATGGCAGATTGCCACGCTCGCCGCACAGAGAATAACGAACCGTGAAATCGCGGCAAAGCTATTCATAAGTTCTCATACCGTGGACTACCACTTGAGAAAGGTGTTCCGGAAACTGAACGTCGAGTCTCGACGCGAGCTGCGGACGGCCCTTCCCAACGTGTAGTCCAGCGCCCGTCGAAAGCGGATCTTGAGCTCTTCGAGCACCCGGCGAGCCTCGTGATCACCCGTTCGGTAGAAGTCGCGCAGGCGCTCCTTGACCCGAATAGGCAATGGGCCACCTCGGCACTTGGATCGCCGAGTGCGAGGAGTGACCACAGGCGCTCGGTCGCGTCGTCGTCGAGTTTCTCCTCGCCGA
The DNA here is from genome assembly GCA_030838475.1 of Actinomycetota bacterium. Taxonomy (GTDB): domain Bacteria; phylum Actinomycetota; class Actinomycetes; order Actinomycetales; family Microbacteriaceae; genus Galbitalea. The sequence continues at coordinate 3,595 of JAUZFP010000008.1, read as the reverse complement.
TGAGGAGGACCCGCCGGGTCCGATAGAGCGGATCGTCGTGATTTCCTTACCGCATTCCAAGATGAAGCCAATTGAGCTTGGATCGAATCCCGCAATACGCGTGGTTGCCTATTGAGATTCGCCATTCGTCCTGGCGTGGGCTGATCATCGAGCTAGTCCATGCGTGCGTAGTTGGCGCGCCAAACAGCTGGCAGCGGGGCGCTGATTGGCTCAGCACCAGGCATTCGGCACCTGGCCACGATGGCAGTGACTACGCGTCACACGGGATTCGACAAATGTTCCACCCGGCGCATGCTTTGAGGAACGACTGCGATTCAGGTGCCAGTGAATACCAGAGCGCCAACACCGGCGCGAACCGACAGAAAGAGCAGAGAGCCATGCCTATAACCAGCAATGAAGCCGTCACCAAGACCGTGGAGGTCGAGGGGACCCCGTTTGCCTACCGCGAGGTGGGCCCGACCACCGGTGTGCCGGTGGTGTTTCTACATCACTTCACCGCCGTACTCGATGATTGGGATCCCGCCGTGGTCGACGGCATTGCCACCGAGCGGCGCGTCATCCTGGTCGACCTCCGGGGCGTGGGCGGCTCCGGTGGCAGCACCCCCGACAACATCGAGGCCATGGCCAGCGACGCGATCGCGTTTTTGCAGGCGCTCGGGCTGAGCCTGGTCGACCTGCTGGGCTTCTCCCTGGGAGGCATGGTCGCCCAGCTGATCGTCCAGCAGCGGCCCGATCTCGTCCGCCGCGTCATTTTGGCCGGCACCGCACCCGCCGGTGACCCCGGGCCCGCTGCGACTGGGTCCCTGCTGCAGTCCGCGATGGAGAGGGCGAACGCTCAGGGCAAGCACCCCAAGCACTTCCTGTTCTTCTCGCCGACCACGACCAGCCAAGCTGCAGCGGACGCGTTCCTCGTCCGTCTGGGCGAACGCGCCGCAGACCTCGACGCACCTGTGTCCAACGAGACCATCGGCGCCCAGCTGACCGCCCTCGCGAAGTGGGAGCAGGGGTCCTCATCCGTCGGCCTGACGAGCGTGGACAAGCCCGTACTCGTCGTCAACGGCGACGATGACACGATGCTGCCGACGTTCAGCTCGTTTCACCTCGCCCAGTTGCTGTCCGACGTTCAGCTGAGCATCTACCCGGACTCGGGCCACGGCGGCATCTTCCAGCACCACGATGTGTTTGTGGCCCAGGCGCTGGAGTTCCTGCGCGACTGACGCGGAGCACGTCCACACAACTCGCCCCGGGCGGCTCTATATCGGGCCGGCCCGGGGCACCGGCAGGTGACGATTTCATGGCCGCTGAGGGCGACGCGTTGGAACTGGATGTCATCAACCCGGGCGGGAGTCGTAGCGGGCTCGCGCCTCATCGACCTCATCGGCTTTGTCGTTCGTAGTGCCAACAAGAATCAACATCGGACAAGGAGGACTCGCCATGCGAGCAGTTGTGTATAGGTCAGTAGGCGCCCCTGAGGTCATCGAGGTAGCCGAGGTCGATCTGCCTGAGCCGGGAATGTTCGAGATCCGAATCAGAGTCGACGCCGCTGCCCTCAATCCGGCCGATGTCGCGGCCTGGAGCGGCCTGTTCCCGGCTCCTCCGGACGGGAGTCACTTCGGGCTGGGCTGGGACGTGGCTGGCACGGTCGATGCAGTCGGGCCGGGCTCGGCGTGGGAGCTCGGGACACCGGTGATCGCGATCGTGCAGGGCGCGACCGGCGTTGTGCGGGCCCAGGCCGAGTATGCCATCGTGCCCAGCAACGCCATAGCCATAGCGCCGGCCGGTGTGGACGCCGCACACGCCGCCACCATCCCGTTGAACGGACTCACGGCTGCGCAGTCGGTGGAGCTGCTCGGCCTGAGCGCAGGCCAGAGCGTGTTCATCACGGGCGCAGCGGGCGCGGTCGGCGGATACGCGGTGCAACTGGCCAAACGCCGCGGCCTCACGGTGATCGCCAGTGATCGTCTCGACGATGAAGAGTTCGTCACCACGGTGCTTGGTGCGGACACGTTCGTGTCCTCCAGCGAAGACCCAACTGCACCGTTGCGCACGCTTTACCCGAACGGCGTGGACGCCGTATTGGACACCACCACGCTGGGCAGCCGCATCATCGGCGCGGTCACCGACGGCGGAACCTTCGTCACCACCCGGGTCGACGCCCTGCCCTGGCCCGAGCGCGGCATCCGGGTGCGGCTGACCCAGGTTGCTCCCGACGCCGCGATGCTCACGACACTGTCCGATCTCGCCGCCACGGGCGCACTGTCGCTTCGAGTCGCCCAGACGTACCCGCTGGACCAGGCGGCACAGGCCCACGCACGCCTTGCCGAAGGTGGCCTGCGTGGCCGACTCGTCCTTACTATCCCGTGAACATTCAGCGCAACCGGAGGCCCGGCGGTACCAGTACCCGCGGTTGGAGGACTGGCGCGGTGTCGACGGCCGTGGCCGATGAAACAAGGAGCGAGCGATGAACGATGAACGGGCAATTCAAGAGGTACTCGCGCGCTACGTCCGGGCCGTCGATGCCCGCAACGCCGACGACGTTGCCGAGCTCTACGCCAACGACGGAGCGGAGATCCTCAGCTACAACCGGGCCGGCACGCCGGAACGGATCGCAGCGTTCACCGGTTCGCGGGCGATCAGAGATGCCGTCGCGAATATACTCCCGCCGCATCCCGCGTTGGGGTGGGCCCACCACGCCACCTTCGACCCGATCGTTGCCATAGACACCGACATCGCCTCGCTGCAGGCACAGTTCGTCGTCTTCGAAGTCCGCGGCGCCCAACGTCCCGCTGCCGGCTGGCCGAAAGGTGCCTCCGGCGGCCAGGGCACCATCACGCCGATCGAGTCCGGCTATTACAAGATCTCACTTCGGCGAACCCCCGACGGCTGGAAGATCACCGAGAACCACACCATCCTCGACCTACCGCCCGCGCTGCCAGAGACGTAGGAACCCCGCGTACCTAAGTTGACTGCCGGAGCCCGTCGGTCGCCGCCGCGATGACGCCGATGGATGAGTGGCTCACGTTCTCTCATCGGCCTCAGACCTCGGTTGGTCGTGGTCCGAGCAACCCTCATGGCCGGCACTCGTCCCCGAAGGTCTCTTCGCCCGGGTCAACAAGCTAATTGCCAACACGCACAACAACGACCGTCGTCGACCTCGCGGGCAACCAGGTCAGTACATTCTGGCCGGCTCTATTCGATGTGGCCACTGCGGCAAGTCCATGTTCGGAGCCACAATGAAGGGCAAGCCCTAGTACCGGTGCGCTGCAACGCGCCCCGACTACGCCACCCCTCAGTACCCGGGCACCCACTTACATATGCCGTCAGGGAAGGGGCGTCCTCGCCGCGCTCGACGAGTGGCTCAGCACGTTTACCGACCCCGACCACATCGATGCCACTGTCGAATGCATCCTCATCGCTGACAAGGGCGCTGTGCTGGAGCCTCTCGAAGTGACACGAGCGCGGCACCAAGAGAGCCGCCTCGCGGTCGAGCTGAACCGGGTTATCGCCGCCATTCGTGCCGCATGTCACCTGGACCTATCTGGCGCCGCTCGGAGGTGTGCTCGGAGGAATTCGAACCCCCCAACCCTTCTGATCC
>JAUZFP010000131.1 GCA_030838475.1 Actinomycetota bacterium | reverse complement strand
ATCATGGCCGAAGAGGCGCTGCCGGATGCTCTTCTGGCGTGGATCCCACGCCAGCGCTGGTACGCGGGCAAGGGACAGGGCGCATCCCTGACCCAGCGCGGCGGCTGGACGGTGACCCGCGACACCGCGGAGATTCGCACCTACTACGCCCTGGATCGGCAGCCGAGCGGCGCGACGCTGTACCAGGTTCCTGTGACGAGACGGAGCGTCCCCCTCGACGGACTCCGCCCGATCTGGCAGGACGACAACGGCTACCACTACGACGCACCCCACGATCCCGCCTACGCGGCAGCCGTACTCGAGCTGATCGCCAGCGAGGCCGAAGCGGGCGGCACCCGCGGGCATCGCCAACCGGGCGCGCGGCCCGTCACCGTGACGACGAGCTCCGTGCTCACCGGCGAACAGTCGAACACGTCGATCATCTGTCGCACCGTGAGTGGCTCCCCCATCATCCTGAAGGTGTTCCGCGCGATGCACGCCGGCGACAACCCGGATGTCGTGCTCCAGTCGGCGATTTCTGCCGCCGGATCCGCGCTGGTCCCCGCCTCGGTCGGGTACCTGTCCGGTCTGTGGCCGGATCGATCCCAGCCGGACGGCATCGCGCACGGTCACCTCGCCTTCGCACAGGAATTCCTCGAGGGCGCCGAGGATGCCTGGCGTACGGCGGTCAGGGCGGCAACAGCGGGCGAGGACTTCTCCCTTCGCGCCAGACAGCTTGGACGCTCGACCGCGGAACTGCACACCACCCTCGCCACGGCCATGCCGACGCGTGAACCACAACCCGCCGACGTCGATCGCGTGGTCGCGGCAATGCGTTCGCGCGCGGATGCCGCGCTCGGGGCCGTTCCCGCGCTCGCCGCATTCCGGGACCCGATTGACGCCGCGCTGGTTGCCGTCCGTAAGACGTCGTGGCCGCGCCTGCAGCGAATCCACGGCGACTACCACCTCGGCCAGGTGCTGGCGCTCGGCGACGCATGGGTGATTGTCGACTTCGAGGGTGAACCCCTTCGGCCGATGTCGGAGCGCAGCGAACTCGACCTCCCGCTGCGAGACGTCGCCGGGATGCTTCGATCCTTCGACTATGTGGCCGGGGCGGTCCTGCACGAGGGCGGCGGGTCGACCGAGCTGGATCCGACCGAGTGGGCTCGAACCGCCCGACTGGCCTTCCTGGCCGGCTATTTCGAGGCGAATCCGGTCTCCGCGGGCGCGAATCGAGCGCTCCTCGACGCCTTCGAACTCGACAAGGCGCTCTACGAGGCCGTCTACGAGGCCCGCAACCGTCCCGACTGGCTGGGCATCCCGGTCGAGGCAGTTCAGCGGCTCGCGGGCGTCCAGCGACTGCTCTCGGGCACCTAGCGCGTCCGGTCGGCTGCGTAGACAGAGGCGTTTACCTCATCCGTGCCGCTCATGCAAGGGCTGGTACCCCCGAACGGGGGGCGCTGTACTTGTCGCATGACGGACATCGCCGAACGGCCCACACGAACCAGACAGAGCAGCCCGGCCAAGGGCAGCCCCTCCAAAAGCACCGACGCCAAACTCACCGCGCCGAGCAAGCTCACCACCCGTCAACTCGCCAGCCTGCGCGGACTCCTCGAGGGAGATCGTGCCCGCACCGGAATGCTCATCGATACCGTGACCGACGAGATGGGGGCGTTCGTGTCGGCTCGTCGCGACACGGCAACGGATGACGAACACGACCCCGAGGGTCCCACGCTGGCGTTCGAACGTTCGCAGACCTCCGCGATCCTGAGCCAGTCGAAGCAGCACCTGGCCGAAATCGCCGCCGCCCTCACCCGCATGGATGAGGGGCGCTACGGACTCTGCAAGACCTGCGGGAACGAGATCGCACTTGGTCGCCTGCAGGTGCGACCGCAGGCCCCGCTCTGCATCTCCTGCGCCGAACGGGTGCGTTAGGGCTGATTTTCGCCCGTTTGTCTCCCAATTGACCCCCGTTTGGGGCTTTCTGGCACTCCTTTTGGCCGCGTGGCGTCCAACATCCGTTCACGTTTAGGTGATCGACTTGCACCGTGCCAATACGAGCGGGCGAGTATCCACGGCCTGACCACTTTCTGCTGCACCTGAGCGACACCCACCTGCTGGCCGGTGGCGGCCGGCTCTATGACCGGGTCGACAGCCAGCGGCACCTCCGCGAGCTGTTCGAGCAGATCGAGGCATCCGAGGGACGACCGGAGGCGATCATCTTCACCGGTGATCTCGCCGACCGCGGCGAACCCGAGGCGTACGACCGGCTCCGTGAAATCGTGGAGCCCGTCGCCGACCGTCTCGGCGCGGAAGTCATCTGGGTCATGGGCAACCACGACGAGCGGGCGGCGTTCCGCACCCACCTGCTTGGCGAGGTCGGCACCACTCGACCGATCGACCGCGTCTACGACGTCAACGGGCTTCGCATCATCACGCTCGACTCGACCGTTCCCGGCCACCACTTCGGCGAGGTCGTCCCGGAGCAGCTCGACTGGCTCGCCGAGGAGCTTTCCGTGTCTGCACCCCACGGCACGATTCTCGCGATGCACCATCCGCCGTTGCCGAGCGTTCTAGACCTGGCCGTGCTCGTCGAGCTGCGCGACCAGCCCGCGCTCGCAGAGGTGCTCTTCGGTAGCGACGTACGCGGGATTCTCGCCGGACACCTGCACTACTCGTCGACCGGCACGTTCGCCGGCATCCCCGTGTCGGTCGCATCGGCCACCTGCTACACGCAGGATCTCGCGGTGCCGGTTGGCGGCACTCGAGGCCGCGACGCGGCTCGCGCCTTCAACCTTGTACACGTCTACGACGGCACGATCGTGCACTCGGTGGTTCCCGTGGGCGACGGCGCGGTACTCGACTACGTCGACGCGGCGGAGACCCGACGTCGCCTTGCAGACTCGGGCGTGGTGATCGCCGACGCCGTCAACGGACCGGTACTCGCCGAACCCGCTATGACGTTGCGGGCTCCAGCCCGGGTCTGACCGCACCAGCCTGGGCTTCCAGGATCTCCCACGGCGCGGGAATCGGGAAGTAGCTGTTCAGGAAGTCGAGGACCGCGGCGGTTCTCGTCTCGATCGAAATCTCGGGTGCGCTGCCATCGTTGAGGCAGAAGAAGTCCCGGCTCCTGGCCCGCAGCAGTCGCCTCATCTGCCGCAGCGACTCCTTCAGCGTCGTCTCGACGTAGGTGACCCTGGCGTTCGACTGCACCACGGCGCGACCGGTCATCAGCGCGTAGTAGTGGTACAGGGAATTGGTGACCGAGATGTCGGTGGCCGAACGGAACGGACTCGCCGCCGTGCGCGCGAAGTCGGCCGCGAACTCCCGCTCCATCTCGAACAGCACGCTGCGACGCAGGGGTGTCGGCGCGTGCTCGAGATGACGGGTGGTGACCCGGCCGAACCGCTCGCGCAACAGTGCCCGATTCACCCTCGCTGCATTCTCGAAGCCGCTGCGCTCCGGCGAGTTCTCGCCGAGGCCGATGCGGGTGGTTGCCTCGATGAACTTCGTGACGCCACCGGGCGAGAAGAACATGTCCGGGCTCACGGGACGGGCGAAGAACATGTCGTCGTTGGAGTACAGGAAATGCTCGCTGAGCCCCTCGATGTGATGCAGCTGGCTCTCGATGGCGTGCGAGTTGTGGGTCGGGAGCGACGACTGGTCGAGGAAAAACGCGGTGCTCGGCACGATCGTGACCGACGGATGATTCGCCAGCCACGTGGGCGTCGGCGAATCGGTCACGACGAAGATGCGGCGAATCCACGGGGCGTACAGGTGGACGCTCCGGAGCGCGTACCGCAGCTCATCCAGCTGGCGGTAGCGGGCGGCGGAGTCGTCGCCGACCCCGACGACGTAGCTCTGCATGCGCAGGGCCCGCATCCGCTGGAACTCGGCGGACGAGCCGTCGACCCAGGAGAACACGATGTCGATGTCGAAGGTGATGTCGCTCGCGAGCGGATCAAACATCCCGGCCAGCGTGTTCCACTCGCGGCCGAACCGCTCCACGGTCGCCTCGACGGCCTCGGCGCGCGGCAGGGTCGAACGCATGATGGCATTCGGGGCAGGCGCGACGATCTCATCCGCGCCGAAGTCCCAGAACTCGAGCCGAACCGCGGAGGCCGCGCCGTAGCGGAGTCGGCCGGCGAGGTCCACCCGTGGCCGGTACAGCCGCAGGATGCGAGCCTTCGAGTTGGATGCGAGCTTCCCGTCCGCGATCAGGACCGCGGCGTCGCGTCCCGCTTTCGAATAGAAAGGCTCGTTCTCGAAGGCGGATGCCAGCGCGATTGTGACGGCGCGACGGCGCGCCCGGTCGACCGCGAGAATCGGAGTTGTACCGTCACCGCGCACGAGCAACACGTCAATCTGCGCGGCGACAAGCGCATCCGCGATCGCGAGCAGGTCCAGGGCGCTCGCCTCGACCGGGGTCAGCGAGTCGTTGAGCAGGGTGAGCTGCCCCTTGCGAACCACGACGTCGGTCCGGGCGAAGTCCCGCAGACCGGTCACCGGATCGACGATCCGGATGGTTCGTTCCTTCGGGGTCTCGGTCACTCCAGGGCGCCGGCGAGGAGGCTGACGAGAGCCTCAAGCTGGACGCTGCCTTCCGCAGTGATCTCGATGTCGGAGCCGTCGAGCGCGCGAGCGGCGAGGCCCGCCTTGCTGTCGATGAGCTCGGCGATCTTGGCGTCGATGGTCTGCGCGGCGATGATGCGCCAGGCCGTGACCGGCAGCTCCTGCCCGATGCGGTGCACCCGGTCGATGGCCTGGGTCTGCTCGGCACTGGTCCAGCTGAGTTCGGCCAGCACGACGTTGGATGCCGCCTGCAGGTTGAGGCCGACGCCGGCCGCGGTCAGGGATGCGACGACCACGGAGATCGCGGGATCCTGGTCGAACGCGTCGATGGCGGCCTGGCGTGCCCGCGGGGTCTGGTCTCCGCGAATGGAGACCGTGCCGAGACCCGCCTTGATGAAGTGTGCCTCTGCGGTGTCCATGACATCGATGTGCTTCGCGAAGAACACGACCTTGCCGACGTTACGAGCGAGCTGGGCGGTGTAGTCGGCAGCGAGACCGGCCTTCGCCTGCCCGATCTTGCGGACCATGGTGAAGACGTTCTCGCCAGTCTTCGCCGACTTCGACTCCTCGAGCTCCTCGTGCGCGACCATGCGGATGAGGCGATCCTTGTCGATCTCGCCGCTGTACTTGTCGGGAGATTTGGCCTCCTCCGACTTCCGCAGCGCGAGCCGTCGCTGGTAGCGATCGACCAGGCGGGCGGTAAGAGCCGCCTCCGCCTCGCGGATGGAACGTCCGAGGTCGTCGTCGAGCTCGACCGGGATGTCGGCGATGCGACGGGCCGGGATGTCGGCGGCGACATCCACCTTCTTGCGACGCACGATGCCCATGTCGATGACGGCCTGGCGGGCCTCGGAGAAGAATCCGAAGTCGGCGGGTGTTAGTCCGGTGTCTTCGAGCTTGTCCATCAGCACGGGAAGCGGTTTCTTCTCGTCGATCCAGCCGAGGAACTGCCAGATCGCACGGAAGTCGTCGATCTGGTTGATCAGCGGCGTTCCGGTGAGAGCCATGAACAGGGCCTTCGGGCTGGCCGCGCGAATGCTCTTGGCGAGCGACAGCACGTGCTTGGAGCGCTGGCTCGTGAGGTTCTTGATGAAGTGGGCCTCGTCGACGACCATGCCCTTGAAGCCGAAGCGTCCGAGCCAGCCGACGTGGCGGTCGAGCACCTCGTAGTTGACGATCACGACGTCGCTGAACGCGTCCACGTCGTTGCCATCACCGTGCACGACGGTCGCGGTGCGCTGCGGCGTCCAGAGGGCGACCTCGCGGGCCCAGTTGGTCTTGACGACGTTGGGCACGACGACGAGCAGCGGATAGGAGTTCGAGACGGATGCGGCGAGCAGGGCCTGCGCGGTCTTTCCGAGGCCGGGCTCGTCGGCGAGCAGGAAGGTGCGGTGACCGGCCTTGACCTCTTCGACGAAGCGCGCCTGGTGGCGCATGAGCTCGAGCTTGCCGGGTGTCTTCAACGAGTTGGCCTCGGGGAGCTCCATGCTGGCTGCTCCACCGCCCGCCCCGTACTCGAAGGCTCGGAACAGGGGCTCGATGAGCTCCCAGTTCGCGAGCTGGTTGACGCGCGCCGGCTTCTGGGTCACCGCGCTGAAGTCGGGAGCCAGGAACGGGTTCGACATCTGCAGCTGGCGCACCGACTGCGGGACGACCTGCTTCTCCGCCTGCGCGTCGACGGGCTTCGGGTCTGTGGTGATGATGAGTTCGTCTGGGCTGAGCTCCATGCCCGCCGCAAGCAGCAGGTCGCGGCGCAGCGCCTTCGCGGCGGCGGTGACGGGCGCATCATCCGCGAGAAGGGTAATCAGGCTGGTGTCGCGGGCCGCGGTCTTCGCGAGGATGCCGGCCAGGCCATCAAGGCGCTTCTGCTCGTTCGCGCGCTCGGCATCGCTGAGGGACGGATCGGTCTTGACCCGGGCGCGCTCCTCGCGGAGGAGCAGTGCAGCGACCTGGAAGCGGGCGCGGTTGGCCGGCTTCAGCGGCCCCTTCTGCACGGCGGCCTCGACCTCGCGCGCGGCGCGGGCGAGGACGGGGATGACGCCCTGGTCATCCGCCCCACGGGACCGGCGACGCTGCTGGGGTGCGGCCGAGCGAGACCCGGACGAACCCGAGTTGCGCCCATCCGACGAGCGCTGTCGCTGACGTTGGCCAGACTGAGCCGGTCCAGATGCCAAGTGTGTCTCCTAGCGCTATGCCTTACGCATAACGATGCTGTGCATAAAAAATACGGGTACGGAGATCCTCGTAAGGCGAGTGGCACTAGCCGTAAGGATCGGCATCAAATTCGGAAATCCAGACCCATGTCGCGGCGCGACTGGTGGTTCCGTTTGGTGCTAAATCCCATTGTACGCGCTTTTTCGCCCGTTATCGCTTTCGGGTGGGCTGCGACTTACGATTCCGATCATCCTCATTGGGAACTCTAATTAGGAGACCGATCACCAAGAACACGACCGCGCCCACGTACTGGGCGATCAGCCAGCCGATCCAGTGATGCCAGTTGATGGGGTAGATCGGGTTCCAGGCGACGACGATCACGGCGAGGATCGGCAGCCACCACCACTGCTTCGCCTGCCACGCGAACACCGCAATGATGGCGGCAAGAATCGCGACGACGGTCTCGATCCAGTAGAACCCGCTCGAGTCGAGCAGGGCGAGTCCGCCCAGCAGCACGATCGTGCCGAGGATGCCCGGGGCGAGCGCGGTGCGACGGAACGATCTGGTCGGGTAGCTGGACATCACTGACAAGGCTAGCCACACAGTGCTGGCAAAAAGCAAAGTTAGGCAATGACTACCCATATTCCTGACGGGCCCCCGAACCTACTGTGGTGATCTCGGCGCTTCCCCCGCGCATCGTAACCCGAAACCCACGCACGAGAAGGAGACTGGCCATGGGCTGGTTTGGCAATTTGATCGGATCCGCTGACAGTTCCGTCATCCAGACCGGGATCCTCGGACGAGGCGAGATCACGAACCTCGCGATGAGCGGGATGACGCTTCAGTCGGGCAACGGCCTGGTCGAGCGCAAGTGCACGATCACCGCGAACGTCTTCATCGACAACACACCGATGTTTGTCGCCACGATCGTGCAGCGCGTGCAGGAGATCGTGATCCCGCAGCTGTCCTCCGGCGGAGCGGTCGTCGCGGTTCGCGTCGACCCAGCCGACCACAGCAAGGTCGCCATCGATTTCGATTCCGCGGTACCCGAGGTCACGCTCGCCCGTACGACAGACAACGCGCACAGCGCCGCGTACCTGCTCGCCAACGGCAAGCCGATCAAGGTCGTGCTGGTGGCCGACCAGCCGCTCGGCAAGAAGAACGCGGACGGCATCGAGATGTACGCACTGCAGCTCACGGCCTACGAGGGCGTCGACACTCCGTACCAGCTCACGGTCGGCAACCCGGTACCCGCGACGGCGCTGCCGCTGCTGTTCCCCGGCTCCAAACTGCACGCAAAGTTGGGCGACGACCCGAACTCCGTCGTCGTCGACTGGGCCGCCGGGGCGGCCACCTAGGGCGAATAGGCTGGCGGGGTGACCCCGGTCGAACGATTTCGCGCGTTGCTGCGCATCCCCACGATCTCCCGACTCGACACCGAGAAGGTCGATTGGCAGCAGTTTGAACGGTTTGTCACCCTCCTATCAGAGTTGTACCCAGGGGTGCACAGCTCGCTCACGCGCGAAATCGTTGCCGACCACTCGCTCCTCTACCGCTGGCCGGGCGCCTCGGCCGACGCACCCACCGTTCTCCTCGCCCACTACGACGTCGTCGCGGCCAGCGACGAGCGGTGGGAGCATCCGCCGTTCGCCGCAGAGCTCGTCGGCGAGGGGGACGCGACCGAGCTGTGGGCCCGCGGAGCGCTGGACGACAAGGGTGCGGTGGTCAGCATCCTCGAGGCCGTCGAGCGCTGCGTCGCTGAGGGACTCGTGCCGGCGAACGATATCTACCTGAGCTTCGGGCACGACGAGGAGACCGTCGGCTCCGGCGCCCAGGCGATCGTCGCGTTGCTCGAATCGCGTGGCATCCGACCGGCGCTTGTGGTGGATGAGGGCGGCGCGGTCGTCGAGGACATCTTCCCCGGAGTCTCCGGCCAGTTGGCTGTGGTGGGCGTGAGCGAGAAGGGCATCACCTCGGTCGAACTGACCGTCGTGCAGGATGGCGGGCACGCATCCACTCCCCCGAAGCTGAGCGCGACCGCTCGGCTGGCGCGCGCGATTGTGCGGCTTGACACGTCGCCGTTCAGGGCGCGCTTCTCGCCGACCAACCTCGAGATGATTCGCACGGTTGGCGCGGGCGCGCGGCAGCCGTACCGCTTCCTGTTCACCCAGCAGTGGCTGACCCGCGGCATCCTGCTCGCGGTGTTCTCCCGGCTGGGAGACGAGACGCGCGCGATGGTGCGCACGACCGCCGTCGTGACGAGGCTCTCGGGCAGCGACGCGGAGAATGCACTGGCCGAGAAGGCGACCGCGACGGTGAACATGCGGGTCGCGGTCGGGTCGACGGTCGCCGCGTCGGTCGAGCATCTGTGCCGCGCGATCCGGGATGACCGGGTCGAGGTCACGACGTTGCACCCGTCCGAGCCCTCGCCCATCTCGCCGACCAGGGGGCCGCAGTGGGACGCCGTGCGCGACGCGATCCTCGCCGTCTACCCGGACGTGATTGTCACCCCGTACATCCAGCTCGGCGCCAGCGACAGCCGGCACTTCACCCGCATCTGCGACGCCGTCTACCGGTTCACCCCGTTCGAGATGTCACTCGCCGAGCGCGGAACCCTGCACGCCGTGAACGAACGCATCCGTGTCGCGACGTGGCTGCGCGGGATCGACTTCTATGCGGCGCTCATCCGCGCCGTCTAGCCCGCCGCGATTTGCGCCGTTCGGGACAATTCGCCCCGGGCGCGCAGGCGAATTCGTCCCGAACGGGCGAAAACGCCGGACTTGCTAGACGCGGGCGTCGTGGATGATCGAGATCGGGCGGGACATCGGCGGCGCGTCCCTGAGGCGCTCGAGCGCCGGGCGCAGCTCGCTCAGCCAGGCCTCGTAGCCCTCCGGCGTCAAGTGAAGGCGATCGGTGGTGTACTCCGGCTTGAGCTCGCCGTCCTCGGTCGCCATCGTCGCCCAGAGGTCGAGGTACTGCGCGTGTACGTTCTGCGCATACTGCCGAAGGTGACGGTTCGCATCCTGAATGTCGTCCGCGAATTCGTGGCCGCGGGGCAGGATCGACTGCACGAGCGTGCGGCTGCCGGGAACGTCCTGTCGCACCATCGCGAGGAAATACTCGATGCTGCGAACCACGTACTCGACGGAACGACTCTGGCCGAAATCGTTGCCGCCGATGAGGATCGCGAGAGTCTCCGGCTGTAGTTCGATGATCGCCGGAAGGCGCTCGTTCAGCCGGTCCGTGGCGTCACCCGGCGTCGCCTCGACGGTCACCCGATACTCGGGAAACCACTTCTGCCAGTCGCCGGCAGCGGTAATGCTGTCGCCAACGAAGACGATCGATTCGGGGGAACTCGGGTCGTCAAACTCAGTCATGAAAAACACCTCGCACCTTCCATTGTGCGCGAGGCACGCCGCAGATGCCAGCAAACGCCCACTCTCGGGCCGACTTCACAGGCTCAAAAGAGCCGGTCCCGGAGCGAGTCGAGGAGCCGAAATCAGATCAGCGACTTGGTGTGCCAGACGGTCTTCGTCTCGGTGAAGCCGACGATTCGGTCGAGGGATGCGCCGAAATCGCCGGGTGTGCGCACGCGCTTGAGCGTGTCCGCCGCGGCGATCTGGAGGTCGACCCAGTCGAGACCGTCTGCGCCGGTGAGGTCGAGCGCGTTGACGTCGGCGTGGCTGGCCAGCCACGGCGCGATCTCCGCGGCAGATCCGGTCAGGATGTTGATGACGCCACCGGGAACATCGCTCGTCGCGAGCACCTCGGCCAGGCTGATCGCGCTGAGAGGCGCGGTCTCGCTGGCGATGACGACGACCGTGTTGCCGGTGACGATCGCGGGCGCGACGACGCTGACGAGCCCCAGGAGGCTGTCGGCCGGGGCGACAATCGCCACGACGCCGGTCGGCTCGGGAACCGAGATGTTGAAATATGGCCCGCTGACAGCGTTCGCGTTGCCAGCGACCTGCACGTACTTATCCGCCCAGCCGGCGTACCAGACCCAGGTGTCGATGGCGGCATCCACCTGCTTGCCGGCGGCAGCGGCAGTGACGCCCTCCGAGGCAGCGATCTCCTCGACGAACTGCGCGCGACGGCCCTCGAGCAGCTCGGCGATCCGGTACAGCACCTGTCCACGGTTGTACCCGGTTGCGCCGGCCCAGCCTGGCTGCGCGGCACGCGCGGCCACTACGGCGTCGCGGGCGTCCTTGCGGCTGGCCTTCGCGGCGTTCGCGAGGAACGCGCCATCCTTCGCCGCTACCTCGTAGGTGCGGCCGCTCTCGCTGCGCGGGAACTTTCCGCCAATATAAAGCTTGTAGGTCTTGGGGACAGCGAGATGAGTCTGCGTCATTTTGCGCGCCCCCGCCCCTGTGGCGCGCGCCGCTCCGCGGGCACGAGCGTGGTCGCGCCCGCTTCGCGATCCGGCGGGGCGTTGGTCAGGTACGCGGCGAGGCCGTGGCGTCCACCCTCGCGACCGTAACCGGACTCCTTGTAGCCGCCGAACGGCGACGACGGGTCGAAGCGGTTGAATGTGTTCGCCCAGATGACCCCGGCCTTCAACTCGTCGGCGACGGCGAGAATTTTGGATCCCTTGTCGCTCCAGATTCCGGCGGACAGTCCGTAGGGGGTGTTGTTGGCCTTCGAGATTGCCTCGGCCGGAGTGCGGAAGGTCAGCACCGACAGCACCGGCCCGAAGATCTCCTCGCGCGCGATTCGGCTCGACGTCGACACGTTGTCGAAGATAGTCGGCGCGAACCAGAAGCCGTTCTCCGGGATCGCGCAGTCCGCGGTCCAGCGCTCCGCTCCCTCGGCCTCGCCGATGTCGGACAGCTCACGGATGCGCTCGAGCTGCTCCCGCGAGTTGATCGCGCCGATGTCGGTGTTCTTGTCGAGCGGGTCGCCGAGGCGAAGCGTCGACAGCCGCTGCTTGAGACGATCGACGACCTCTTCGTGGATGTTCTCCTGTACCAGCAGTCGCGAGCCCGCGCAGCAGACGTGGCCCTGGTTGAAGAAGATCCCGTTGACGATGCCCTCGACCGCCTGGTCGATGGGCGCGTCGTCGAACACGATGTTCGCAGCCTTGCCGCCCAGTTCGAGCGTGAGCTTCTTGCCCGTGCCGGCAACCGACTTGGCGATCGCACGACCGACCGCGGTCGATCCCGTGAAGGCGACCTTGTTGACATCCGGATGCTGCACGAGGGCCTGCCCGGTGTCGCCCGCGCCGGTCAGGATGTTGACGACGCCCGCCGGCAGGTCGGCCTGCTGCAGTATCTCCGCGAACAGGAGGGCAGAAAGCGGAGTTGTCTCGGCCGGCTTCAGTACCACGGTGTTGCCCGCGGCGAGCGCCGGCGCAATCTTCCAGGCCAGCATGAGCAGCGGGAAGTTCCACGGGATGACCTGAGCGGCGACACCGAGAGCGCGCGGAGCGGCGCCGAGGCCCGCGTAGTCGAGCTTGTCCGCCCAGCCCGCGTAGTAGAAGAACCAGGCCGCGACGAGCGGGATGTCGACATCCCGGCTCTCTTTGATCGGCTTGCCGTTGTCGAGGCTCTCAGCAACCGCGAGCTCGCGCGCACGCTCCTGCACGAGTCGCGCGATGCGGAACAGGTACTTGCCGCGATCGGCCCCGGACAGCTTCGACCAGGTCTTCTCGTAGGCGCGACGCGCGGCCGCGACCGCGGTGTCGACATCGGCGGCATTCGCGTTCGCGATCTGCGCAATGTGCTTTTCGGTCGCGGGCGAGATGGTGGCGAACGGCGTGCCGTGCCCAGGCACGAATTCGCCGTCGATGAAGAGGCCGTAGTCCTTCTTCAGGTTCAGGATCGCCGTCGACTCCGGCGCGGGAGCGTATTCGAGGAAGTGTTGATGAGAAGCAGGCATTAGTCCACCGTGACGTAGTCGGGGCCGCTGTAGTGGCCGGTGTGAATCTTCTGGCGCTGCAACAACACGTCGTTGAGCAGGCTGGATGCGCCGAACCGGAACAGGTGCGGCTGCAGCCACTCCTCGCCCGCGGTCTCTGCGACGGTGACGAGATATTTGATGGCGTCCTTGGAGGTGCGGATGCCGCCGGCCGGCTTGACGCCGATCCGCTCGCCGGTGAGACGGTGCCAGTCGCGCACAACCTCGAGCATGAGGAGGGTGACCGGCAGGGTCGCGGCGGGCGCCACCTTGCCGGTGGAGGTCTTGATGAAGTCGCCACCCGCGAGAATCGCGAGCCAGGATGCCCGGCGCACGTTGTCGTAGGTGTTCAGCTCGCCGGTCTCGAGGATCACCTTGAGGTGCGCGTAGCTGCCGTTCTCGCGTCGACACGCCTCCTTGACCGCGACGATGTCGTCGAAGACCTGGCCGTAGCGTCCGGACAGAAATGCGCCACGGTCGATGACCATGTCGATCTCGTCCGCGCCGGCGGCCACGGCATCCGCAGTGTCCGCGAGCTTGACCCGCAGCGAGGCACGCCCGCTCGGGAAGGCGGTGGCAACCGCGGCGACGTTGATCCCGGTCGACCCGCCGTTGGCGTGCGCGGACCCGAGGGCCGCGACCGCGTACGGGACCATGTCGCCGTAGACACAGACGGCGGCGACGCGCGGGGTGGTCGGGTCGCTCGCGTCGGGCGTCAGCGCCTTTGCGACCAGCGACCGTACCTTCCCGGGCGTGTCCGCGCCCTCCAGCGTTGTCAGGTCGATGAGCTCGATGATCTTATCGAGGGCCCACGCCTTGGATGTGGTCTTGATCGAGCGGGTGCCGAGGCCGGCCGCCCGCTGCTCGAGGCCGACGGCATCCACGCCACTCAATCCCTCGAGGTGGAGGCGGAGCGAGCGTTCGGTGAGGTCGCCTCCGAGTACGGAAAGGGCTCTCTGTGCGGGCGCGAGTGCGACCGGAGTTTGTATCGTCATCGTTGTTTTTCTCCGTAGCCAAGAGTACGGCTAGTTCGCTCGCGACGCCTCGCGCAGGTA
>JAUZFP010000075.1 GCA_030838475.1 Actinomycetota bacterium | reverse complement strand
GTGGAGGCCTTCTCTTCGTCCGTCTTCTCGGCGAGCGCGAGCTCGGAGATGAGGATCTGACGAGCCTTCGCAAGCATCCGCTTCTCGCCGGCCGACAGCCCACGATCCTGATCGCGGCGCCACAGGTCGCGAACGACCTCGGAGACCTTGATCACGTCGCCGGATGCCAGCTTCTCCAGGTTCGCCTTGTAGCGGCGCGACCAGTTGGTCGGCTCCTCGGTGAACGGCGCGCGCAGAACTTCGAACACCTTGTCGAGGCCCTCGCGACCGATGACGTCACGAACGCCAACGAGATCGACGTTGTCCGCCGGAACCTCGATGGTCAGGTCGCCCTGGGTGACGTTGAGCTTCAGATAGAGCTTCTCTTCGCCCTTGATGATCCTCTTCTTCACCTCGGTGATAGTTGCTGCGCCGTGGTGCGGATAAACGACAGTCTCGCCGACTTCAAAAAGCATGTATGGGGCTCCATTCGAGGAGACCTAGTTTATCATGCGCGCTGGAGCTATAGGTGAAGGCCACTTCTGGCCTTCACGCGACGCCAGCGCCGACCGGCGTCTCGCCGGTCGGTCCCGCGCTGGATGCACGCGAAGTCGCCGAAAGTGCGAAAAACTGGCGTGGACTAGTCGATAAGCTAGGCGCAGGTTTTGTTGGTTCTGGAGGGTTTCGTGAGACGACGCATCGCGGTTGCCGCGGTCCTTGCAGTCGGGTTGGCCCTCGGCACAGCCGGCTGCACTTTCTTCGCCCCACAGGCGACCGCGATCAAGTACAACCCGAGCGATGGCGTCAGCCTCAACCTCGGCAAACTGCAGGTTCGCAACGCCTTCGTCATCAGCCCGAAGGGCACCGACGCCAACCTGATCGGCGTCTTCATAAACAGTGGCAGCAGCCCGATCGATGTGGAGCTGGAGTACACGGCACACGTCAAGGGCGAGGACCAGGTTCTCGAGACCCACATCGTCGTCGCGCCGGGCGATCCGATCTCCTACGGCAATCCCGGCGTCAAGCAGGTGGTGTTCCGTAGCGCGAACGTTCCCGCGGGCGCGCTGCTCAAGGTGTTCATCCAGTACGGCAACGAGTCGGGTCGCAACCTGCTGCTGCCCGTGTTGGATGGTTCCCAGTCCGAGTACGCACACCTGACGCCGTCGCCGCTTCCCAAACCGAAGCCGACGTCGACCGCTACACCGACACCGACGCCCACGAACTAGCTGCGCCTACGACTCGAATCGGTAGCCGAGTCCGCGCACAGTCAGCAGCATTGTCGGCTCGGACGGGTTCGCTTCGATGCGCGACCGGATGCGCTTGATGTGCACGTCCAGGGTCTTGGTGTCGCCGTAGTAGTCGGCTCCCCACACCCGGTCGATCAGCTGGCCCCTGGTCAGCACTCTCCCGGCGTTGCGCAGCAGAACCTCGAGTAGCTCGAATTCCTTGAGCGGCATCTTGGTTTCCTTGCCGGACACCGAGACGGTGTGACGTTCCGTGTCCATGCGCACCGTTCCCGCCTCCAGCACGGACTCGCTCTCGACCTCGTCGTCAACGCGGCGTCGAAGAATTGCGCGGATTCGCGCGAGCAGTTCCCGTGACGAGTACGGCTTGGTCACGTAGTCGTCGGCGCCGAGCTCGAGTCCGACGACGATGTCGATCTCGCTGTCCTTGGCGGTCAGCATAATGATCGGAACCGAGGAACGGCTCCGAATCTCGCGGCACACCTCCGTGCCGGAGAGGCCGGGCAGCATGAGGTCGAGGAGCACCAGGTCGGTGCCGTTGCGATCGAACTCCGCCACCGCGACGAGGCCGTCCGCGCAGATGGTCGGCTCGTACCCCTCGCGCTCGAGAAGGAAGGCGAGCGGCTCGGCGAGCGACGGCTCGTCTTCGACGATCAGGATTCTGGTCACTGCGCTGCTCCTAAGCTTGCTGCTGTTGCCGGCGACGCTTCTGGCAGCCGGATGGTGAAGGTCGAACCCTTGCCGGGCTGCGACCACACGCGCACGTCGCCACCGTGGTTTTGGGCAACGTGCTTCACAATACTGAGGCCGAGGCCGGATCCGCCGGTGTTGCGCGACCGGGCCGGGTCGCTGCGATAGAAGCGCTCGAACACTCGATCCTTCTCATCGTCCGGAATCCCGACTCCCTGGTCGGTTACGGCGATCTCGACGATACCGTCCGCGTTGCTCACCCCGATGCCGATGCGCGAGTTGTCGGGCGAATACTGGATGGCGTTCGCGACGAGGTTGTGCAGCGCGACCACGAGAAGCGCCTCGTCGCCGTAGACGTACGCCTCATCCCCGCCG
The DNA here is from genome assembly GCA_030838475.1 of Actinomycetota bacterium. Taxonomy (GTDB): domain Bacteria; phylum Actinomycetota; class Actinomycetes; order Actinomycetales; family Microbacteriaceae; genus Galbitalea. The sequence continues at coordinate 6,602 of JAUZFP010000075.1, read as the reverse complement.
CTCACCAGGTGGATGCCGTGGGAGTCCGCGGCGACCCGGTTCTGGTCCACGGCGAGCGCCAGCACACTCTCCACATCGATGAGTGCGGGTTTCGTGAGGGCATCCGCGGCCTGGAGCCTCGACAGCTGGATGATCTCCTGGGTGATTTTTGCCAGGCGCTCCGACTCTTTCGTCAGCCGCTTGGCGAACTTCTTCACCTGCTCCGGCTCATCCTTTGCACTGACGAGCGCCTCCGCCAGGAGGCCGACGGCGCCGATCGGCGTCTTGAGTTCGTGGCTGATGTTGGCAACGAAGTCGCGGCGGACCTCCTCCAGCCGGTACCCCTCGGTGCGGTCCTCGGCGATCAGGAGCACGTAGCGGGCGCCCAGCCGAGCGACGCGCACCCACAGGTAGATGCTGGCCTCGCCGATTGGTCCACGCGCGAGGTGAACCTCCTTGGTGATCGGGTCGCCCGTTCGGCGAACCTTGTCGACCATGGTGATGAGCTCGGGATGAACGAGGGCGCGATTCCAGACCAGGCCGAAGGCCAGGGCACCCGGCGATGCTTTTACAACGGTGTTGGACGGGTCGATCACGACGCCCGCGGACTCGAGTGTGTCGAGCACCTGGTCCACGCCGTCGGGAACCGCCGTGTTGACGACTTCCGCGGCATCCTGACCCCGGCGGGCGGCAAAAAAGATGACGACCGTTACCCCTGCACCGACGAGCACGCCGAATGCGAGCGCGAGGGGCACCAGCGTTGCGGGGTCCATAGCGACTAGATTAGTTACTCATTGGGCGGGTCGAGAGACCGGCAGCAAAAGCCCGCGGAGCTTCGAACAATGTTCAGGACGTGGCCACCCGGCGTTAACGTTCGCGCGGCACTGTGGGCCAACGACTGTGCGGGTTTGCCGTGCCCGCAGCGAAGGGAATAATACGATGCGCGAAGTTTTCCAGCAGGAACTGCGCGAGGTGCAGGAGCGCCTCGTCGAGATCGCTGACTTCGTCGCCGTATCCATCGACCACGCCACGCGCGCGTTCAACGAATCGAACGTGGGGCTGGCCGAAACGGTCATCGCCGACGACAACAAGATCGACGCCGCGGCGCTCGAACTCGACGAGTTGGCGATCAACATCCTCGCCCGACAGCAGCCGGTCGCCCGCGACCTGCGCATCGTCGTGAGCGCCCTCCGCATCAGCGCGTCGCTCGAACGCATGGGCGACATGAGCGAGCACATCGCGCAGCTCGCCCGCTACCGCTTCCCCGACAAGGTCGTTCCGAAGAGCCTGCGGCCGACGTTCGCCAGCATGGGCCAGCTCGATGTCGAGATCGCCCGCAAGCTGGTCGAACTACTCAAGACCGAGGATGTCGCCATCGCCGAGGACATCCGCAACGAGGATGACAAGGTGGATGCCCTCCACCTCTCCGTCTTCGACAAGGTACTCGGCGAGACCTGGAAGGGCGAGGCCATCGACACCGTCGACGCAACCCTCGCCTCGCGGTACCACGAGCGCTTCGCGGACCACGCGGTTTCGATCGCCAAGAAGGTCCAGTACCTGGCGACCGGCGACTGGATCCCCGCCGAGGCCTAGCCGCCCGCTTTTCGCCCGTTTGGGACGTTTCGTCCTGCGCGCGCAGGCGAAATTGTCCCGAACGGAGCAAGTTCGAGCGGACGAGACCTACTTTTTGCCCTGGGCAGCGACCGCGGCGGCACCGGCGGCGGCAGCCTCAGGGTCGAGGTACTCGCCCGGCTTGCTCGGAACGAAGTTGTCGTCGAGCTCGTAGACCAACGGGATTCCGGTCGGGATGTTCAGCTCGGCGATTTCGGCGTCGCTGACGCCGTCGAGGTGCTTAACCATCGCGCGCAGCGAGTTTCCGTGCGCCGTGACCAGTACCGTCTTGCCCGCGGCGAGGTCGACGGTGATGTCGGAGTGCCAGTACGGAAGCAGGCGTTCGATTACGAGCTTGAGTGACTCGGTGCGCGGGATCTCGCCGTCGATGTGGGCGTAGCGCTCGTCGTGTACCTGGCTGTACTCGGCGTCGTCCGCGAGAACCGGCGGCGGAACGTCGAAGCTGCGGCGCCACTCCTGGAACTTCTCCGGGCCGTACTTCTCAAGCGTCTCCGCCTTATCCAGGCCCTGCAGCGCGCCGTAGTGACGCTCGTTGAGCCGCCAGCTGCGCTTGACCGGAATCCACAGCCGGTCCGCAACATCCAGAGCCAGGTCCGCGGTCTGGATCGCCCTAGACAGCACGCTCGTGTAGAGGATGTCCGCCTTGAGACCCGACTCTGCAAGCAGCTCGCCGGCGCGCTTGGCCTCGGTGATCCCCTGGTCGCTGAGCCGCACATCCACCCAGCCGGTGAAGAGGTTCTTCTGGTTCCAGTCCGAGTTGCCGTGGCGAAGGAGGATGAGCGTCGAAGTCATGGCTCAAGCCTATTGGCGCTCCACCACAACCGTTGTGCAGGAACTTCGGCGCGAATCGGCCATTTCACCAGTGCATTTGGTACGGAGAGCCCGAAACTCCTGCACAACCGTTAGAAGCCAGAATGGAGGGATGGTCGAGGGCCGAATCACGCGCGGCACGACCGGCGTTAACCGACTTCGACGCATCGACCGCTGGATCGCGACCCTGCCGGTACTACGCCAGACCGCGGATCCGCTGGTGGTCGACCTCGGCTACGGCGCCAGCGCGACGACGAGCCTCGAACTGCAGGCCCGGCTCGCTAAAGTCCGGCCGGATGTCGAGGTCATCGGCATCGAAATCGATCCAGAGCGCGTCGCGCGAGCGAACCAGGATGCGCGTCCCGGGGTGAGCTTCCGCCTCGGCGGGTTCGAGGTGCCGCTCCCGGCCGGACGACGGGCCACGGTCATCCGCGCACTCAACGTGCTGCGGCAATACGACGAATCCGAGGTTCGCCCAGCCTGGGACCGGATGCTCGCACGTCTGCAATCCGGCGGCATCCTCGTCGAGGGAACCTGCAACGAGATCGGACGGGTCTGCTGCTGGATCAGCCTGGACGCGACGGGTCCGCTGAGCCTCACCGTCAGCCTCCGTCTGGATGGCCTCGAGAGGCCCTCGATCGTGGCCGAACGGTTGCCCAAGGTCCTGATCCATCGAAATGTCCCCGGCGAGCGCATCCACGAGTTCCTGAGCTCGCTCGACCGGCACTGGCAGGTCAACGCGCCGCTCTCGGTCTACGGACCGTCTCAGCGCTGGATCGCAACCGTCGAGGGGATGCGCGCCGACGGCTGGCCCGTGCTCGGCACCAAGGCGCGCTGGCGGCTCGGTGAACTCACGGTCGCGTGGGACTCGGTGGCGCCTGGTTAGAGCGCGGGCAGCAACCCGCGAGCGTCGTCGATCGTGTACCCCGTCGCGATCAGCAGGTCGACGACTAGGGGACGGCACAGCAGGACGAAGACGCTCTCCGTAACGGGCGCGTTCGGCATGAACTTCTCGGGGTCGAGTCGTGGGGCCAGCTCTCGGAGGGTCGCCGCAGCCTCCGTGAGCTTGCTCGCATCCTCGATCGCCGCACCCAGCAGGTCGATGATCGCGGCGATTTCGGAGAAGAGGTCGACGAGTTCGGCGCGACCCCCGCCCTCCTTGAGCAGGAAGTAGATGCGTCGGGCGATCACGCGCAGGTGCCGTGACGCGAGATCGAACCCCTCCAGCAGGGCCTGTTGTCGTCGAAGGTCGGGGAGCTGACGGCGAAGGAGCGGTGCGATTCTCGCGACGGCCAGCGCCGAGTCCAGTGATGTCGTCCAGTTGTCCACGAGCGCCTGTGTTCTGCGCAGGCGTTCGAACGCGAGCGACGCGGCCGGCAGGTTGGACTCTGTCAGCCCCTCGAGCAGGGAGGCCATGGACTGGGACAGCGTGGAGGCGAGCGCAAGGCCGTCACGGTTCGCGATGCGCCGGGTATCGCGTGGGATGAGCGCGGTGAGGAGCAGGGCGACCACGCCGCCGACCAACCCGTCGAGGCTGCGAGTGAACGGGCCGCCGACGGGCGACGGCAGGATGATGACGAGCGCGCTCTGGGTTGCCGCCGCCAGCGCAAATGCGGGATTCGCTGACAGGGCACGTGCAACGAGGATCGTGACCAACAGCACGACGGCCAATTGCCAGACTCCCGCGCCGATCACGAGGCGGATGAGCTCGCTGAGCACAATCCCGATCAGGATGCCCAGCGTCGACTCGATGACCTTGCGCGGTCGGGCATCCCGAGCGAATCCCAGCGTCGAGATGACCACGGTCACCGCAATGAACGGGGTGGCGTGGCCGAGAACGAAGTGCGCGAACGAGTAGCTGAGTACAACACCGAGGACGATCTGCAGCGCCGCAGGGATCGAATTGACTGCGCGACGGGCGATGGCTTTCACGCTCAGACGCAGATTCAGGCGACGCTCGAACCGGCGGAGTGCGTCGCCCCGTCCGCTCACGACGTTGCGCGAAGTCTCGGGAGTCGCGGGATGTCCGCCTCGGCGCCCGCGGACGGCGGGACGATGACCTCCTGCGCGGCGGCAATGGCGGCATCGTCGGCCTTCACCACGAGATCGATCTCGGGATCGACCCCGCGCTTGATGACGGCGAGCGCGATCGGGCCGAGCTCGTAGTGCAGGGCGGCCGACGTCACCTGCCCGACCTCGGTCTCCCCCGCGAGGACTGCGTCGCCGTGCTTGGGCAGCACGCCTTCGGATCCGTCCAGGTGCAGCAGCACCAGCCGACGGGGCGGATGTCCCAGATTGTGCACCTTCGCCACCGTCTCCTGCCCGCGGTAGCAACCCTTCGTGAGGTGTACCGCTGAGCGCAGCCAGTCGAGCTCGTGCGGAATCGTGCGGTCATCCGCCTCGGTGGCGAGTCGCGGCCGCCAGGCTGCGATGCGCAGGGCCTCGAGGGCGAGCGTTCCGGCGACGGGCAAGACCGCCGCCGCGACCAGCTCCGATCGCTCGACGAGGACCTCGCTGTAGGTCCAGTCGACCGATGGATGCTCCGTCGCCAGTGAATACTGGTGACCGCCCGACTGCACCGACAGCCACGGGTCGCGCCAGACGAGCGCGACGCCGTTCGGCGCGGCGGCGGTAATCGCGGGCTGCCCGAGTGTTCCGATGGTGGCGAAGTCGGCGGACCGGTCCGCAACTTCGACGCGAAGCATGAACACCATTCGGCTGAGCCAGGCGTGCAAACCCTCGGCCTCGGCGGCCTCAAGCAGCAGCCAGGTCGCGACGCCGTCATCCAGGAGCCGGATGTCGTACTCGAGCCTCCCCGTCGGATCCAGCAGCAGGGTCTCCGCGGATTCGCCGGGCGCGAGCTTCGCGATCGACTGAGAGGTGAGCGAGTCGAGCCAGGTCAGCCGGTCCTCGCCCACGACGGTGAGGACCGCCCGATCCGAGAGGTCAACGATCGCATCGCCGGCGGCAAGTCGCTGCTGCTCGCCGAACAGGTTTCCGTAGTGCTCGGGGGGCGTTCCGACGGCGCCGGCGAGTGAGGTGAATGGGTCGTTATTCAACGCGTTCCAGCCTTCCTGAGGCGTGCGTACGGAGGTCCTGGCCGAGCGCCGCGATGTCCCACGCCCACAGGAGCGCCCCATCCACGAGTCCGTAGATTCGGGTCGCGGCGGCATACTCCTTCGCCGTCGCCGACCGCATGACGGCGTCGGTCGCGAGATCGATGCGCGGGCCCTTCACCCGCCCGAGGTAGAGCTCGTGCACGCCGCCGGGGTGGATGAGCGAAACCTCGATGTCGAATCCGCCGACCTCATTGCGCAGGGTCTCGACGGCATCCGCACTCTGAAACGGACGCTCACCCACTGCCGGCAGCATCGCCGGACCCGGATCGCCGGCCCCGAGAGTTCGACTCAAACGCCAGTACCCCGACTCGGTAGCCAGAGGAGTAAGGGCATCATTGAGCAGCCACGTCTGCGAGGTGTAGTTGAGGTATGGCAGACCGTCCTGGCTGAACGAGACCCGCTGGCCGAACTCGTATTCGCGCACATCCTCGCCGACGTCGTAGTGAACGACGCCCGACCCCTCCCAGATCCCGAGCAGCCAGGACAGCGGCACGATCTCGGCAGGAAGGTTCGCCTCGAGGTCAAACATCGGCTGCATCACACACGGGATGGGGCGAATCGCACCCTAGCGCTGACCCTTGAAGAGGTTGACGAGCACCGTGAGCGAAACGAACGCGATCGCGATGACCGCGAGCACCAGTAGCCCAACGAAGGTGAGTTCGAGCGCAACAACCATGTTCAGAATCCTACGCGTCCACGACCGCGAGTATGGCTGTGGCGACCGCGAGGACGACAACGGAACCACCGATGCTGGCGGCCATCCGGAGCACGAGGCCCTCCTTGGACGGAAGCGCCAGTTGGATGACGAAGGTGAGCAGCACGACAACGGTCAGCACGATGACGAACCCGCGGTAGCTGCCTGCCGGCGTCGTGAGCACTCCGACGAGGATGGCGCCCGCAATGGCGACCACCCAGACCGGGACAATGCTTACGAGACGTGAGGTCACATGACCATGGTATGGCGCTTGTAGACTGTGCATCACGCACTTTGGAGGTCCCGTGGCGCAGCTGTTGATCCTGACTTCTGCGGTCGACACTGAGGTTCTCCCCGCACTCGGCTTG
>JAUZFP010000027.1 GCA_030838475.1 Actinomycetota bacterium | reverse complement strand
CCGAAGTCGTACGCGCCGAATCCGATCGCGCCGCCGATCGTGGTGACGGAGGTCATGGCGCCAGCGCACATGCGGTCGATGGCATAGCCGGGAACCGACTGCGGGAGCCCGGCGAGCAGCGACGCGGAGCGGCCGATCGTCAACCCCTGGTCACCGGTCTGGGTGGTGGCAGCGATCGCGACGTCGTCGATCCGGTCTTTCGGCAGGCTTGGGTTGCGCTCGAGGAGCCCGATGATGGCCTTGACGACGAGGTCGTCCGCTCGGGTGTTCCAGTACATGCCCTTTTCGCCGGCCCGGCCAAACGGAGTCCTCACCCCATCGACAAAAACGACTTCAGCTCTCTCGGCCACAATGCCCTCCGCAATCAAAAGGCCGCATAGAAATACGGCTCAAATCGATCCTAGGCGGGGCGCTTCAGCGCCATAATCCTTTGACTCTTCCTACGACTCGTCCGAAGTCGGGGTCGGTGTCGTTTGGTCCTCATCAACAATCGTTTGGGAGGGTTCCACCACGTCCTCGGCGACGGATGCGAGGAACGCATCGGTGATGGGGTCGGCGATCGCATCCACCTGCCAGGCGCGGGCGCCCATGTCGGAGAGCGCGGCACGAACGGATTCGTGTTCAACCGGTTCCGGCGGGGCCCAGGCCAACCGGCGGAGGAGCTCGGGCGTCAGCACGTTCTCGATCGGGATGTTGAGCTCGGTTGACTTGTCGATGACGGCGGCGCGTGCAGCCTTCAGGCGTCGATCGGCTGCGGGGTTCTTGTCGGGCCACGCACGCGGGGGTGGCACGCTGTCCGTTATGGCCCGCAGGACGGGAAGATCGGTCGTAGTCATCCCGATTTGGATGGCGTCCCACCAGCGATCGATCTGCGAACGGCTGGCGCGACCCGTGAACTCCTTCATACCCACGAGGTCGCGTTTGGATGCCGGGAGCACCCTGGCCGCCGCGACGAGCGCCGAATCGGGCACCAGTCGGCCGGGCGCGGTGTCGGTCTCCCGGGCAAATTCATCCCGAGCCTCCCAGAGCTCACGGGCGACCGCGAGGCCGCGGGTGCCGCGCACGGAGTGCAGTCCGCTGAGACGTCGCCACGGCTGCTCGCGCACGATCCGGAAGTCGCGGGCCAGCACCGCCTCGAATTCCTCGCGAGCGATCTCGCCCTTTCCGGCGTCATCCAGCAGGTCGCCCAGTTTCTCACGCAGATCGACGAGCAGTTCCACATCCAGCGCCGCATAGACCAACCACGCCTGCGGGAGCGGTCGAGTCGACCAGTCGGCGGCGGAGAACTCCTTCGCAAGGTGGATACCGAGCAGATCTTCGACGACCGTGCCGAGTCCGACACGGGGGAGACCGGCGAGGCGTGCGCCCAGTTCGGTGTCGAACAGCCGTTTTGGGTCGATTCCGACCTCGCGCAGGCAGGTGAGGTCCTGGCTAGCCGCGTGCAGGATCCACTCCTCCTGCTCCAGCGCGTCGTTGAGCTCGGTGAGCTGGCCGATCGCCGGCGGATCGAACAGGAAGGTCCCCGACCCGCGACGGAAAATCTGAATGAGATACGCGCGTTGCGAATAGCGAAAGCCGGATGCGCGCTCGGCGTCGATCGCGATCGGTCCGTTGCCCGCGGCGAGGGCTTTCACGGCGTCGAGATATGCCTCGCGCGTGTCGATCACACTCACCGACACATGCTCTGCCTGCTGCGGAGGGGGTGTCGGCGCCTCTTCCGAGCTACTCACGACCTACTCGGAGTGGGGGAGGTGCGCGCCGCACCGGAATGCGCGGCACCCTTATGCAGTGACAACAGACTTACTCCCTCAACTGCCGGGGGAAGCCCGGCCAACATGCACAACAACTCGCTCCACCCTTCCACATGCGGACCGATTTCGGAGTCGAGCGGCGTCCAGGAGGCTCGAAGCTCGATCACGGCGCCGTCGCCCTGGACATCCAGTTCGCCGAATCCTGTCGACAGTATCTTCGTAGCGGTGCCCGAGGCGGAGTGATATTTGGCGCCGCTGGTCGCGAGCGCATCCACCAGCCAGGACCAGGCGACCTCCGCCATGAAGGGGTCGAGACCCATGTCGGTGTCGAGCGGGGACTGCGCGAAACAGACAACGCGAAACTCGCCACCCCACGCCTCCGGCGCGGCTGGGTCGTGAAGGAGGATGAACCGCCCCGTGCCGAGCGGTGAGTCGACGCCGTGGCGGGCCGGCGTCACATCCGCAGCCAGTGCGATCGCGCTGGGCGCGAGCGACCCGGGCGCCGGGATCTCGGTGATGGTCAATTCCGGGCGCGTCTTTGCCGCCTGCAAAGCGGTAACCGCGCGCGTAAATGCCGGTGAATGGGTACTTCCGGCGACAGAATCTGACACGAGTGAAGGTTAGGCTTTTTTGAAGGTGGCTGCGGGGTGACTCGCCGCCGCCAAGTAGAGCGACAGCCACCCGGTGGGATGTGAGCGAATGGTCAGGAAGCGCGCGTCCGGTTCGACCGCGCTTGCGGCGACCGCGATCACGATCGGTGCGGCCGCATTTGCCGGTGTAGCCGCACTCGCCAGCCTCTCGGTCTACGTGGCTCGCCGCGTGATCATCCCGGTCAAGACCCGCCGCGAGGATATTCGCATTCTTGGGTGCACGGAGTCGACGGTGCTGCTGTCCAAAACGCTGGACACTCTTCTGCCGGGCCAGTATGGACTGTGGTTCTCGGAGGGCGCCGGCCACGCCAAGGTTGGCGCCGTTACGGACACTGGTCCGAACTGGGTGCAGCGCGAGCTTCTCGGTATCGATCACGGCGATCTCTCGACGGCCACGCGTGGCTCGATCGCGGGCTGGTTCTACCTGGACCCCGAGGAGCTCGGGATCGCGCATCGCGACGTGCTGATCGAGACCCGGCTCGGTCCGGCACCGGCGTGGCTCATCCCGGCCGCGAAGAAGTCGGGCCGCTGGCTCATTGGCGTCCACGGCAGGGGAGTGCGGCGGCAGGAGTGCCTGCGCGCGGTGGATGTCGCTCGCCGCTGCGGCTACACCTCGCTACTGGTCTCGTATCGCAACGATACGGATGCGCCGCACAGCGCCGACGGCCGCTACGGCCTGGGTGACACGGAGTGGCCGGACGTGGACGCCGCGCTCGAATACGCGATCGCGAACGGCGCCACCGAGGTGGTTCTCATGGGCTGGTCGATGGGCGGCGCTATCTCCCTGCAGGTGGCAACACGCTCGTCCCACGCGGACATCCTCAGGGGGATCATTCTCGAGTCGCCCGTCGTGAACTGGGCGGAGACCATCAACTTCCAGACGGATGCCCAGCACGCGCCGCGCATCGTCAGCGCCGGGGCACGGCACCTGATCAGCGCGCCCTGGGCCCGCAGCCTCACCGGCCAGGAGGAATCGATCGATCTGGCGCGCCTTGACTTCGTTGCTCGCGCGGACGAGCTCACTCTCCCCATCCTGCTGATGCACAGCGCCGATGACGGGTACGTTCCCGTGGATGCGTCCCGTGCACTGGCGCTCGCCCGCCCCGACATCGTGACCTTCGATGAGTTCACGGTGGCTAGGCACGCGAAGCTGTGGAACTACGACGCCGATCGCTTCAACGAGGACATCGGTGGCTGGCTAAGCAGGTTGCCGTAGCGCCCAGCGGGCGTAGCTGAAGCCATCCGCGTCGATGAGGAGCTGACTGAGCTCGAGTGCACGACCGTCGAATTCGTCCGCACCGAAGATCGGAAGCTTTCCGCCGTTGAGCACGGGACTCGTCGTCAGGCAGAGCTCATCGACGACGCCGCCCAGCACCAGTTGGGTCGCGAGGCCCGGTCCGCCCTCCGCGACGATCGACCGGAAGCCCTGTCCGCGGAGCGCCGTCACGATGGCCGTGGCGGACAGTGATCCGTCGACATCGGGCACCGCCAGCACCGTGACGTCCGGAAGGCCGATGGTCGACCGCGCGGTGTCCGCAACGGATGCCGGGCACAGGATGAGGAGGGTCCCGGAGTTGCCCGTGCCCCTGATCTGGTGCCCGCCGAAGTCGCCCGTGCGTGACACGACGGCGAGCGCACCACTGCGCGGCACGAAGTAGCCCTCGGCGCGAACGCTCGCGGCGCCAACCACGACGACGTCGGAGAGCGCGCGAATGACGCCGAGAATCAGCCGGTCTGCGGAGTTGGTGAGGGTCTCGCTGGTGCCGTCCGGGCCGGTCGCGCTGCCACTCACGCTCGCGATCAGGTTGAGCCGAACCCAGTCCTTGCGCGGCGGTCCATACAGTTCGGTGATCCGTTGCTTCGCATCCGCCGACTCGAGGTCGATGGGGTTCGCCGCGATCGGAAAAACCGGGGTGAGGATCACGCCGCCGTCTTCTCGCGGACCTGGCGTTTCGCGCGGCCGAGCAGAGCCGTCATGCCGCGAACTCGAAGCGGGCTCACCGCCTCCGTGAGGCCGAGGTCCTGCGGGAAGTCGTCCGGAATGTCGAGCACCTCTTCCACCGTGAGGCCGGCGAGTCCCTGCACGAGAATAGACGCGAACCCGCGGGTCGTCGGAGCCTCCTTGGGTGCCGTCACGAACAGGTGCACGATCTTGTGCTCGTCCACCTCGACGAACATGAAGACCGGCGACTGACACTCCTCGACTCGTTCGAGCAGGTCGGGGTGGTCGACGTAACGCTCGGGAAGTTCCGGGAGCTCGTTGGAGAACTCGAGGAGTAGCTGCAAACGGTCCCGGAGTTCGAGCTCGTGAAAGTCCTCGCGAATCTGCGCGAGGTTGTCGGGAAGAGCGCCACTCATCGCGGCACCGCCTTACTTCGCAGGGACGGCACCGGCTTCTGCGCCCTTGACGATGGGGACGCCCACGAGGGAGCCCCATTCGGTCCATGAGCCGTCATAGTTGCGAACCCCTTCAAAGCCCAGCAGGTGCGTGAGCGCGAACCAGGTGTGGCTCGAACGCTCGCCGATGCGGCAGTACGCAATGACGTTATCACCGTCCTTCAGGCCGGCGCCGTCGCGGTAAATGGCATTCAGCTCGTCGAGCGACTTGAAGCCGAAGTCTTCGGCAACGGCCTTGGCCCACGGCACGTTTTGGGCCGACGGGATGTGGCCGGCGCGCAGCGCGCCCTCTTCCGGGTAGGCGGGCGCCGTCGTGCGCTCTCCCGTGTACTCCTCGGGGCTCCGGACGTCGATGAGCGGGTTTCCGAGGTGGGTGAGGACGTCATCCCGGAATGCGCGGATGGACCCATCGTTACGCTCGACGACCGGGTACTCGACCTGCGGAGCGGACTCCTTGTCGGTCGTGTAGGTGCGGCCCTCGGCCTCCCACTTTGCGCGGCCGCCATCGAGGAGGCGAACGTCCTCGTGTCCGAAGAGGCTGAACACCCAGAGCGCGTATGCCGCCCACCAGTTGTTCTTGTCTCCGTAAATGACGACGGTGGTGTCGCGGGTGATGCCCTTGCTGCCGAGCAGCTTTGCGAAGCCGGCACCGTCGACGTAGTCACGCTCGACCGGGTCGTTGAGGTCGGTGTGCCAGTCGATCTTGACCGCGCCCTCGATGTGGCCGGTCTCGTAGAGGAGAACGTCTTCATCGGATTCGACGACGACGAGTCCGGGAGTACCGAGATTCGCTGCGAGCCAGTCTGTGGACACGAGACGTTCGGGATGCGCGTAGCTGGCGAATCGGGTGTCTGGGTCTGTTGCGACGGTCATTCGTACCTCCGGGAAATGCTTCGACGTGCTCGGTCTAGGCTTGATGCCTGACCTATTCATTCGAATCTACGAGAGTGCGCGCCAGATCGCACGGGATAACCGTAAGAGTTCGACACATACCCAAGGCCGAATCATGACTGCCGTTACGCCCAGTTCCGCGGGCGCGCTCGCCGACCGTAACCCGACGCTCTCCGGCCAGGAGATCATCGCCCATCTCGTGCCGCCGCGCCAGTTTGCGTCGGCAACGCTTGAGTCGTATCGCCCCGACCGGGACTACCCCTCGCAGGGCGCCGCACTGGCGGCCATCCGTCGGTTCGCCGCCGGCTGGGTGTCGGGAAAGGGCGGGTTGTTCGGCCGAAGGAAGACCTCCGACTCGCTGCCGGGCATCTATCTCGACGGCGGTTTCGGCGTGGGCAAGACGCACCTCCTTGCCGCGCTCTGGCATGCAGCGCCCGGGCGCAAGTACTTCGGCACGTTCATCGAGTTCACGGCCCTCGTCGGCGCGCTCGGGTACCAGCCGACAGTCGCGCTGCTGAAGGGCGCGAGCCTGGTCTGCGTCGACGAGTTCGAACTCGATGACCCGGGCGATACCCGCCTCATGTCGAGACTCCTGAGCGACCTCGTCGCATCCGGGTCGCGCCTCGCCGCAACATCGAACACGCCGCCGAACGCTCTCGGCGAGGGACGGTTCGCGGCGCAGGACTTCCTGCGCGAGATCGACGCGCTCGCGGCGAAGTTCGAGATCGTCCGGATCGACGGCCTCGACTACCGTCGCCGTGACGTCGAGGGTCACGCAGTGTCGCTCTCGGGCACGGACCTGTTCACCCAACTTGCCGAGCGGGACGGGGTGGTCACGATCGACGACTTCGATTCCGTGCTCGTCACCCTGTCCAAGGTGCACCCGTCTCGCTACGTTCGTCTCGTCGAAGGCATCGACACCGTTGGGATCACCGACGTGCATCCGTTCGTCAACCAGACGGATGCCCTGCGCTTTGTGGCCTTCGTCGATCGCCTCTACGACGCGCAGGTGCACCTGCTGGCGAGCGGTACGCCGCTGGACCAGGTATTCCCGGCCGACATGCTCGCCGGTGGCTACCGCAAGAAGTACCTGCGCGCCATCTCCCGGCTCATCGCTCTCACCACGAGGTCCGGTCTCTAGCTAACGCAGCGAGGATAGCTTCTTCGCGGCCGTCTTGACGATCGCGAGGCTCACCGGATCCATCCCGTGCTGGGGTGCGGAGTTGGTCACCAGCTCGGTGACGTAGACGATGTTCTGCTTGCGCAGGTAAACATCGATGAGATGTGGCGGCAAACCCTTGCCCCTGTTGGTCGAGCCCTCGATGACGGAGTCGAGACCGAGGTCGAGCGAGATCGGCGAGAAGCGGTACGTCGCGTTGTTCGTCGAGTCGCCCGGATCCGCATAGCTGGAGGTCGCGCACTCCTTGTACCAGCCCCGCTGTGCGTTCATGAAGGCGCTTGCTGCGGCGACACTGGCAAAACGCCGTGACTCCTGCAGGCCGTTCTCGTAGGAGTTCTCGGAGTCGACAACGATGTTGGATGCCTCGAAGATGACGTCGGACTTCCATCCCCGGTACGACGGATTGTCCAGTGCCTTCCAGGCCATCCAGCCCTCGAGGTTGTCTGCGCACTTCGCCGGGGTGACCGTGTTCGATGTGTCGCCCGGGTTCTCCTTGACGTAGGCCTGCAGCGAGTGCTTTCTGACCACGGAGTCTTGGCCGCTCGCGATCTCGACCCCGGTAATTGCGGCGAGATCGCTGGCGGTCAGAAGCGCCCGCTTGGCCGCACCGGCAGGAAGCCCGGTCGACCCCACGACGCTCAGCGCGACCATCAGCACCACCGTGACCATCGCGATGAACACGACACCGCCGCCGATGCTCAGGCCGATCAGGCGACCGGTCTTGCTCTTTGGCGGCTGCGCCCCCGAGGTCGGTTCGTCGGGTGGTGCGGTGTCCGTCATGGTCAAAACTTTATCGCTCAGCGGTAGTGGCGGGAGCGCATCGAGGTCACCACGGTACCGATCAGGGCGGCGATGACCGAAGCCAGGATGACCGCGAGGGTGCCCTCATCCACCAGCTGGGTGTTCGATCGCCACGCCAGTTGGTTCATCAGGAGCGAAACGGTGAAGCCGATGCCGCCGAGGGAGGCGATCACCACGAGGTCGCCGATCGGGGGAGTGTCGCCGAACCGACGAGTGAGGGCAATTGCGATGGTCCCGCCCGCGGTGATCCCGATCAGTTTTCCCAAGGGGAGCGCGATGACGATTGCCCAGAACGCAGGGCTGAGCTGGCCAATTCCCACGGCGGGAACGACTACGAGCGCCGCCACAAACGCGAAGAGCGGCAGAATGACGGCGTTCGAGATCGGCTCGAGAGCATGGCGGGCCCGTACTCCCGGGCCAACGGACAGGACCAACCCCAGTGAGACGCCTGCGACGGTGGGGTGGATGCCCGACCAGGCCACCAGCAGCCAGGTGCCGACTCCAAGGAACACCAGGGCGGCGATCGTCCACCAGCGCTGCCGAAGCCGACTGAGCAGCGCGAACACGACGAGAACCGGAACCGCCGCAACCAGCGGAATCCACTCCAGTCGGCTCGTGAAGAAGATCGCAATGATCAGAATGGCGATCAGGTCATCCAGCACCGCGAGCGCCAGCAGCAAGGTGCGAACCCGAGACGGTAGTCGACGACCGACGATCGCCAGGACTCCGAGCGCGAACGCAATGTCGGTCGCGGTCGGGATTGGCCAGCCCACCGCGAGACCGGGTTCATGGGCGAGGGCGAGGTAGATGAGCGCCGGGACGGCGACGCCACCCAGAGCGGCCGCGGCCGGAATGGCGGCCTTGCGCGGGGAACTCAACTCGCCGTGCACCAGTTCCTGCTTCAGCTCGATGGCCGCGAGGAAGAAGAAGATCGCAAGAAGGCCGTCGGTAACCCAGCGCGCAACGGACAAGAAGCCGAGCTGGAGGTGCGTGAATCCAATGATTGCCGGGCCGACCGGCGTATTCGCGAGGATGAGGCCCAGAAGCGCCGCGACGATGAGAAGAACCGCTGACCAGCGCTCCGACCGAAGAAATCCCACGCGGTCAAGGCTAGAGGCATTGTTTGGGGCGAACGCTCTGATCCTCGAAACACGATGTTTACATTTCGGGGCTTCGCGTAACACGACCGAAACGCCACGGGGGCGTGGGTGAAACGTGAGCGCTCCAAACTGGGGGCGTACCCGAGGCGACACGATCCACTGTCGTTGTACGCAAGCCAACGGTGCTTCCCGTTAAAGAGAGGTAAACAATCACATGGTCGATCTTTCGGCTGCAACGGATGCCATTACCAACAACGTCAACTCGCTGTGGTTGATGGTTGCCGCGGCACTTGTCCTCATCATGACGCCAGGCGTCGCATTCTTCTACGGCGGCATGGTCCGCGCCAAGTCCGTCATCTCGATGATGATGATGAGCTTTGGCTCCATCGGCCTTGTTGGTGTCCTCTGGGTCATCTACGGCTACTCGATGTCTTTCGGCGGTGGAAGCGCGTGGGTCATCAAAGGCTGGCTGCTCAATCCGTTCAATGACTTCCTGCTGAAGAACGAGATCCACTTCACGGGTGGCACGGCGAACCAGAACCTGAGCCTGGACATCCACGGACTCGCGTTCGCTGGCTTCCAGGCCACGTTTGCGATCATCACGGTCGCACTGATCTCGGGTGCCATCGCCGACCGCGCTCGGTTCGGCCCGTGGATGATCTTCGCCGGCGTCTGGGCGACCCTCGTCTACTTCCCGGTCGCGAGCTGGGTGTTCAACTTCACGGTTGGACCCAAGGGGCTCACCGACGGTGGTTGGTCGGTGTTCGGCCTCGGAGTCAATGACTTCGCGGGTGGTACCGCTGTCCACATCAACGCCGGTGCGGCGGGTCTCGCGCTCGCGCTCGTTCTCGGTAAGCGCATCGGATTCGCCAAGGGCATGTCCAAGCCGCACAACGTGCCGCTCACCCTCCTGGGTGCGTCGCTCCTCTGGTTCGGCTGGTTCGGGTTCAACGCCGGCTCCGAGGGTGCCGCTGACGGCATCTCGGCCCTCGCCTGGATCAACACCCTCGCCGCCCCGGCCGCCGGTATCCTCGGCTGGATCATCGTCGAGAAGTTCAAGGACGGCAAGTCAACCTCGATCGGTGCCGCTTCGGGTGCTGTCGCGGGCCTGGTCGCAATCACCCCGGCCTGTAACATCCTGACGCCGGGCTGGGGCATCGTCCTCGGCATCCTCGTCGGTGCGATCTGCTGCTTCGCGATCGACCTCAAGTACAAGCTGGGCTTCGATGACTCGCTCGACGTCGTGGGTATCCACCTCGTCGGCGGAATCGTCGGCACGCTGTACATCGGCATCTTCGGTGCCGGCATCGGCCTCATCGACAGCGGAAAGTTCAACCAGCTGGGCGCCCAGGCGCTCGGTGCCTTCGGAGTCGCGATCTACTCCTTCGTTCTCGCTTACGCCATCGGCTGGGTCATCCAGAAGACGATCGGCTTCCGCATCACGAACGAGGACGAGGTTGCTGGCGTCGACACCGTGGTTCACGGTGAAGAGGCGTACGAGCTGACGGCAGAGTCCGCCTAGGTCGTAGTACGCATCACGCGCGGGGTGTCGCTCTTTGGAGTGGCACCCCGCGTTTGCTTTCCTTACGCGGCCTAGAGTTGCTGAAGCGGAGGGAGAGCGGGCCATGATCCACCCCTGGCTGACGGTCGTGTGCACGCTCGGCATCCTGGCGGTCATCCCCGCGCTGTCCGTGCAGTACCGCGAGTTCCTGGATCGAACCGGCATGCGGTCCACCATCGCCCTGACCGTCATGATCTCGGCGGGATCGTTGCTGATCTGGCTGCTGATCAGCCTTTTTATCCCTTCGGTGTGGGGATCCCCGCTCGAATATCCGACCGCCGCCCTTGCGGCCGTCGCGGGATTTCTCGCCAGCCTGACGGTCAGGGATACGACGTCACGCGCTCTTCCCGCGGCGCTCTTCGCGCTGGCCTGGACGGCGCTTGTATTCACGCCGATAGCCATCGTTGTTCTGTTTCCCACCAGCGTGGGAATTCCGCCCACCGCGGGCCCGCTCGATCTCGGTGGAGCGCTCCCGGTTCAGGTCGCGGTCGGCGCGGGCGCGCTCGTCGTCCTGACCGTCGCTCGGAGGTGGGCGGTCGAGGACCGATCGCACGCGCGACCTCAGTCATGGCTGATGCTGGTCTCCGGCCTGGTCACCTGGGCGGGCTGGATTCTTGGATTCGTCGGTCTCGAACTGTCCGTCGACAGCGTCGTCACGCCCCGGATCATCGTCAACTCTTTGATCGCGCCCCTGCTCGGGATCGTCGGTTGGTTGATCGCCCAGCGAATCACGACAGCAAGGACCAATGCCGGTGGGGCGGTCGCGGGGCTGCTCAGTGGACTGGTCGCCATCTCGGCGGGAAGCGCTTATTTCACCCCGCTCTGGGCGGGGCTCACCGGCTTGCTCGCCGGTATCGCAAGCGCGCTATTTGTGACGCGGAGGGTCAAGGCGACGGGCAGGCACGCCTGGTTTCTGGTCGGCGTTCACCTGGTGGCGGCGTCCGTTGGCCTGTTGATGGTGGGAATCTTCGGGCTCGGGCTGGGGCTCGTCTACACCGGACAGGTCACGCTGTTCCAGGTTCAGTTTGTCTCGATCGTCGTCGTCGTGCTCTGGTCGGGAGTCATCTCGCTACTGCTCTGGCTGGCGGTGCGCCAGGCCGCGCGTCGCGGGCACCCCGTTCCGAGCGACGCCGTGCGGGCTTCGAGCTAGTACTCGAGGAACATCGATTCCACGGGGCCGGACTCCCACAGGTCGAACGGATCATTTGCGACGACCGCGAAGATGTCGTCGGATGCAGCGCGGAACGCATCCATCGACTCCCACATCGAGATGCCGACGAGTCGACCCCCGTCGATCTCGCTCCAGCCGTTGATGCGGATGAGCCCGGGCGTGCCCGCAGCAGCCGCATCCACCCGGCGCATTGAGGCGAGGAGTTCGGCGCGGTACTCGGGATGGGGGCGGTGAATGGCGAGGTGGGTGATCACGGGGGTCCCTTCGCAGATACGGTCAAACCCAATCTAGGGGGTCGGGTTTGCCGCGTCGTAGAAGCGGAAGGTGCGCTGGAATCGCAGCAGCGTCGCGACGATCACGATCAGAGCGAGACCGCCGAGGAGCGGTGGGAGCCAGAGCGCGCCAATGGTCGCGACGACCCCGACGAAGAGGTCGCCGACGCGCGGGCCACCCGTGACGACAACCGTGAAGACGCCCTGTAGCCGACCACGCATCGAGTCGGGCACGGCGGACTGCAGGATGGTCTGGCGGAAGATCGAGCTGACGTTGTCGGCCGCACCGGCGCCGGCCAAAGCAATGCCGGCGGCGACGATCGCGACGACGTCGGGCGCGACCGCGGCGGCGCCTGCGCGCTCCACGATGCCTCGATCGGACACCAGCGCGACCACACCGAACGCGACCGTGAATCCGCCGTAGACCGCGATGGCCCAGCCGATTGCACGACCCTGGAACCGCACGTGGCCGAGCCGACCCGAGAAGACGCTGCTGATGAAGACGCCGACCGCGCCGGCGGCGGTCAGGATGCCGACCGTGATGGCACCACCGCCCAGCGCGACGGCGCCGAGTGCGGGGAACAGCACTCTTGGCTGCCCGAGGGTCATCGCGACGATGTCGACGAGGAAGGACATCCGGATGTTCGGAGCCGTTTTCAGGAAGCGCGCACCGAAGACCAGCGATTCGAGCCCGGGGCGCTGGACCTCGCCCTCCGGCACTAGCTTCGGCAGCGACAGGATGCCGAGGAACGCGGTGAGGAACAGTACGACGTCGACGGAGTAGGTCCACGCGAAGCCGACGCTCGCGACCAGCACGCCGGCGAGTGCGGGGCCGACCGTGACCATCAGGCCGATCGAGATCCCGTTGAGTGCCGACGCGGCGGGGAGCAGGCGCCGGGGGAGGATGCGCGGGGTGACGGCCTGCCGCACGGCACCGAGCACGGTGGCGGCGACCGCGTTGACGGTGGTCGCGGCGTAGTACGGCCACAGGATGTCCACCCCGGTCAGGGTCAGCGTCACGAGGGTGATGGTCGAGGCCCAGGCGACGATCGCCGCGACGAAGAGAATAAGGCGGCGGTCGAACGCATCGGCGAGCATCCCGCCGTACAGCCCGGCGATGATCATCGGGACGAGCGCGATGCCACCGACGAGGGCGACCGAGAACGTCGAGCCGGTCAGGTGGTAGATCTGCAGACCGACCGCGACGATCGTCATCTGCCCGCCGATCCCGGACACGGCATTGCCGAACCAGAGGCGGGCGAAGGCGGGGCTCTCGCGGAGAGGGGACAGATCCACGAAGTGGGTGCGCCTGGGCTCCGGCGTCTTGGGTGGATTTGTCACTGTTCTCACCAGCGTAGTTGGCTGTAGTTGCCCCTCGACAATTGCATCATGGTGGCCGCGCAGTCCCGCGGCACCGTACGCATTGTCGTCGAGGATGCGCAGCTGCCCTTTCAGGCATCGAGGGATTTCAGGCTGGATGCGGCTCATTGGCTCGTGGTGGGCATGACAGCAGTATCGGCTGGCGGGCATCCCGATCGACGAGGAGAACAGCTAGGGGTGGGCGATACCGGACTCGAACCGATGACCTCTTCCGTGTGAAGGAAGCGCGCTACCAACTGCGCCAATCGCCCGAAATCGGACGGTTGTAATCGTATCGCGAAACCTCCGGGTTGCCGTTCGACCGGGGCGGGCACTCAGTACAGCAGGCAGCGTGTCACCGGGAGCGACGTCGCCTGGCCGCGCGCGGCGCTCTAGGCTGGCGCGATGGCGGACGATCTGCTTCGATTCGTAGCTGCACCGCTCTTCATCGTTCTCGGGATTCTGGGGATCATCTTCCGCAACCCATGGTCCGCCGCGGCCCGCAATGCTCGACGTGCGAAGGGTGATTCAGAGCGCGCCATCAGGTCACAGTCGCCACGGTTGTTTGTCGTTGTGGGCGCGTTCCTAGTCGTCTGGGGCGTCTTTGTTATCGCCGTACCTCAAATCACAAACCACTAGTTGGATGGATTGGTGAAAGCCGGTCGGCCATCTGCGTAACACGCGCCGCGTCGGTTGGCCATACTCAGCGGCATCCGATACAGTCGTCTAGCACGCAGCAATGCGGGCAATGCGGATGTGGCGCAGTGGTAGCGCATCACCTTGCCAAGGTGAGGGTCGCGAGTTCGAATCTCGTCATCCGCTCGAGTGAAGTCCTATGGATCACATGGGAAC
>JAUZFP010000148.1 GCA_030838475.1 Actinomycetota bacterium | reverse complement strand
CGCCCGAATAGAAGGATGCGGCATCCGTCACGTGATACGAACCGAGGATGGCCCGCTGCGCCTTGAACAGGTCCTGCGGGTAGCGCACGTGGGCGAGAAGCTCCGTGCTCATGTCCGACTTCGGCTTGATCGTTGCGGGGAAGATCTTCTGCCAGGTCTTCAGCAGCGGATCGTTCGGATCCCAGGCGTATAGCGTGACCTTGCCGGTGTAGGCGTCGACGGTTGCCTTCACCGAGTTGCGGATGTAGTTCATGCTGTCGAGCGAGTAGGCGGGAGCAGAGACGTTCGCGTCTGCGACGACCTGGCTCAGCTGCTCGACCGTCGAGTACGGGTACTGGTCTGTCGTCGTGTAGCCGTCGACGATCCAGTCCACGCGTCCGTTGACGATCGCCGGGTAGGCATCCTTGTCGAGCGTGAGGTACGGCGCGACGGCGGCGACGCGGTCGTGCGGGTCGCGGTTGTACAGGATCTGCGAGTCGTTGTTGACGGCATCCGAGAGCAGGATGTCCTCCGACTGGAACTTGATCGCGTAGATGAGCTTCGTGAACAGGTTGTCGAGCTTCGGCCCGCCGCTACCCGTGAAGGTGGTCTTCTTGTTCTGCGCGCTGTCGTTACCCGCCGGATAGTCGAGCTCGAGCGGAGCCGAGCCCTTCGGCGCCCCGACGATCGAGTAGTCGGGCGAGTTCTCGCCGAAGTAGATGCGCGGCTGGTAGCTCCCCAGCTTGCCCGTGCTCGGGATCCCGGACTCGAGGAACTGCGGCTGGCCCGAGGTCGCCCGCTTGTTGCCGTAGGCCGCGACGATGCCGTAGCCGTGGGTGTAGACGATCGCGTTGTTGTACCAGGTCTGCGCGTCGCCGAGCCCGCTCTGGCTGAGCTCGCGAGCCGCGATGACCGTGTCCTGCGACTTGCCGTCGATGATGTAGCGGTCGACGTCCAGGTGGTCCTCGAATTGGTAGAACTGCTTGAACTGCTCGAGCTGGGCAAACGACTTCGAGACCAGGTCGGGGTCGAGGATGCGGATGCTCGCGGTGGTCTCCGCATCCGTTCGCAGTGCGCCGGCCTTCGCGTTTGTGGTCGCGTCGTACGGGACGGTCTTCACGTTCGAGATGTTGTATGCGGCGCGCGTGGCGTCGATGTTGCGCTGGATATACGGGGCCTCGAGGGTCTTCGCGCTCGGGATGGCCGTGAAGCGCTCCACGATGGCGGGATAGATCGCGCCGATCAGGATCGCGCTGACCAGCAGCAGGCCGGTGCCGATGATCGGCAGACGCCAGCGACCGATGACGGCGGTGACGATGAACAGAATGGCGACGAACGCGGCAACGACGGCCAGGATCTCCTTCGCCGGGATGGTCGCGTTGACCTCGGTGTAGCCGGCGCCGGTCGCGAGGAACCCGGCGCTCGGACTGGTGACCGTCGCGTACTGGTCGAGCCAGACGCTGATGGCCTGCACCGCAATGTAGATGGCCGCCGAGGTGGCAATCTGGATGCGCGCGGTGCGCGAGATCCGCAGCTCACGACCGTTAAGACGGATAGCCCCATAGAGGTAGCTGGTTGCGAGCGCCGCGATGATCGCAATGATGATGGCCGCGGAGGCGAACGCCACGATGCCGCGCCAGAACGGCAGGTCGAACACGTAGAAGGAGACGTCGAGGTGGAACTGCGGATCCTTCGTTCCGAACGAGGTGCGGTTGAAGTACTCGAGTACGGTCTGCCAGCGGGATGCGGCCGAGGCACCGCCGAAGATGCCGATCACCGCCGGGATGCCGTAGATGGCGAGCCGACGAAGGGGCTCAACGACCTGCTGGTAGCGATCCAACTGGGAGTTGAGCTTCGCGTATACGGGACGCCAGCGGAAGGCGACCTCGATGCTGACGAAGATTGGCAGCGCCATCCCGAAGAAGCCGATCCAGAACAGTGCGAACTGCGAGTACCACTGCGTCGTCAGAACCTTCAGGTACCCCAGCTGCTGGAACCACAGCCAGTCGGAGTACAGGCCGGCGAAGACGAAGAAGAGGATGATCAGCGCCGCCAGGATGATGGCGGTAATCGTGATCGTGGCCCGAGTACGCGTGGCCGGCCGATTCTGGTTCTGCGCTGGTCGGTTCGGGGTTGAGGTCACGTGACCACTCCTGGCTCTAGTAGTAGTGCTGACATCTTAACCGCAGGTCTTCAACTTATTGAGGCCGGTGCCCGCGGCGATGGTCTGCAGGTCGACGACCGACTGGTGCAGCGTGGACGTCGCATAAACGGTGAGCCCGGCCGGGATGTGTCCACGCACCTCATTGCAGTTGCTCGCCGGGGCGAGAAAATAGGTCGCGCCGGCCGCCCTGGCTCCATACATTTTTTGCCGGATGCCGCCGATAGCACCGACGACACCGTACGCGGAGATCGTGCCGGTTCCCGCGACGTGCTTGCCGCCGTTGAGTTCACCCGGCGTCAGCTTGTCGATGATTCCGAGGGCGAACATCATCCCGGCGCTGGGACCGCCGACATCCTGCAGTTGCACCTTCACGGGGAACGGGAAGGTGTACTTCTCGAACAGGAAGACACCGAGGAACGGACCGCTCTTCGTTGCCTCCGGGGTGATCTGCGCGCTGTGGTCGACCCCCTTGCGGCTGAACGCCACCGTGATGGCCTTGTCGGTGCCGTTGTCGAGAATGAGCTGGTGCAGCTGATCGGCGTCGACGAACTTCTTGCCGTTCACGGTGCGCAGGATGTCGCCCGCCTGCAACTCGACGGCGGCGGGCGAGCCCTTCTGCGTCGAGTCGACCGTGACGGTGCTGGTGAATGGGATGTGCTGCTCGAACAGGGCGGCCGCGGTGGCCTGCTGCTGGGAGTCCACCATCTCCGCGGTGCCCTCCTTGTTCGACTGCTCGACGGTCTCCTGCGGGGCGTAGATCTCGTCGATGGGCGTGACGGCCTTGCTCGGGTCAAGGTAGGCGGTCACGATCTCCGACCAGTTCGGACGATTGTCCGGGTCGCCCTCGATGTTGACGGTGAGCATGTCAAGCGCGCCCGAGGTCGGGTAGGTCTTCGCCCCGCTGATCGTCAGCACGGGCACGGTCTTCGAATCGACCTGGGTGGTGCCGATGGTGTTGTAGACCGGACCGGGCTCCTCGATTACGTACGAGGAGGGAATCTGCCCGACGACCACCGCTCCGACGACCGCGACGACAATCAGAATCCAGCCGATCCTTCTACCGCGGTGCCGCGAGCGCGGCAATCCGTCGCCAACGGGAAAAATCGCCACCGGTATCCTTCGTTTGTTTCGTCCGCGCGACTCGGGTCGCGGGTGCACTGTTCGCCACGGGCGCACATCCAAAGGGCCCAGCGTATGCCACTTTCTGGGCGACTTCAGGTGTGCAGCGGCTAGCGTAGTTTGCATGCCTGATGATTCGCGGGAAGAGCCCGAGGACGAGTTTCGTGACCTGCTGCGCGAGTTCCTCGCGGGCAACACCAACATCGATCCCGCGCAGCTCGCGAGCGCCGCGGGACTCCCGGACGACCCCGCCGCCGTCGAGCGCCTGATCCAGCAGCTGCAGAGCGCGCTCTCGTCGAGCACCGAGGGCGTGAACTGGGGCCTTGCACTCGAGCAGGCCACCTCGATCGCCAGCCACAGTACCGTCGTCTCCCTGCCGGCCGAGCGTTCACAGCTCGAGCAGGCGCTGCACGTCGCATCCCTCTGGCTCGACGAGGCGACCTATGTCTCCGCGCTCACCACCGAACCTCGCCTGATGAGTCGCACCGAGTGGGCGACCGCCTCGATGCCGGTCTGGATCCAACTCGCCGAGCCGGTCGCGACCTCGATCGCCAACTCCCTCGCCGGGGTCCTCCGCGACCAGGCGCCGGAGGAGATGAGCGGCATGATCGACAGCGCATCCCAGATGATGCGCAACGTCGGCGGCACCCTCTTCGCCATGCAGCTCGGCCAGGTCGTCGGCCAGCTTTCCACCGAGGTTGTCTCGGGCGGCGACATCGGCATCCCCCTACTCGATGACGGCGCGGCACTACTACCGCAGAACGTGCTCGCCTTTGGTGCAGACCTCGACATCCCGGTCGACCAGATCCAGCTCTATCTCGCGGTCCGCGAGCTCGCCCACGCTCGACTGTTCCGGCACGCCAAATGGCTGCGGCTGCAGTTGCTTTCGTCGATTACCGAGTTCGCCAGAGGCATCCATATCGACACCGACCGCCTTGCCGAACTCGCCGAAGACTTCGACCCGGCGAACCCGGAGGAGCTCCGCGCGGCCATGACGAGCGGCGCCCTGATCCCGCCGAAGACCGACGACCAGCTTGTCGCGCTCGCCCGGCTGGAGACCATGCTCGCCCTCATCGAGGGATGGGTGGACGTCGTGACCGCGGAGGCAACGACGCGTCTGCCGAAGAGCGACGCGATCGCGGAGACAGTCAAGCGACGCCGGGCATCCGGCGGTCCGGCGGAGTCGGCATTCGCGACACTGGTCGGGCTGGAACTGCGACCGAGGCGCCTGCGCGAGGCTGCGGCAATGTGGCGCGCGGTCACGGACGCTGTCGGCGCGGAGAAACGCGACGCGCTCTGGTCGCAGCCGGACCTCATCCCGACCAGCGACGACATCGACTTCCCAAGCCTCCTGATCGAGCGGATGACCGGTACGGCCGCGGCCCCCGATGACATCGACCAGGCCATCGAGGATCTCCTGAACGACGAGGGCGACCGCCCCCACGAGTAACACCTCCGCAGTTTGTTGAGCACGCGGCCCCTGTAACTATGGCGCGGTCAACAAAGTGCAGCGGTTGAGGGGAGTTGTGGATGCTTCGCACGGTGACTCGGCCGCGAGGCGCACACTTCGGGGATGGTTCTGAAGCTCGACGGCCGCTACGCGACGGTATGGCGCGACCCGTTCAGCCTGCAGATTGGGGTGGACCCCGCGCAGGTCGTGCTTCGAGAAGTGACAACCGCGGAGGAGCGGATGATCGCCGCACTCGGCAGCGGGGTGAGTCGCTCAGGGCTGGAGATGATCGCCGGCTCCGCCGAAGGCTCGGAACAGGATGTGACGAGCCTGCTGCGCCGGCTGAAACCACTCCTGGTGTCGGAGCCCGACGTACAACCCGCCGCGCGGGTCTCGATCGTGGGCGAAGGCCCAACGGCGCAGCGGATTGCGCACACCCTGGCGCTCGCGGGCCTGACGGTATCGGTGGGCGCCCGGGCCACCGAGGAGGAGTCGGACCTCGGAATCGCCGTCGGACACTACGTGCTCGACCCCGACAGCTACGGTTTCTGGCTTCGACGCGATCTCCCGCATCTTCCGGTGGTGTTCGGCGACGACTCTGTTCAGATTGGTCCACTCGTGGAGCCCGGCGGTTCCGCGTGCCTGTACTGCC
The DNA here is from genome assembly GCA_030838475.1 of Actinomycetota bacterium. Lineage (GTDB taxonomy): Bacteria > Actinomycetota > Actinomycetes > Actinomycetales > Microbacteriaceae > Galbitalea. The sequence goes on along the minus strand of JAUZFP010000148.1, from coordinate 7,151 downwards.
TCGAGTACTACCGACGCGATGCGGACGCGTCGTGGTCGGCGATCGCGTCGCAGCTGTGGGGTCGCCGGGCGTCCTCGGAGACGGCACTCGTGTCGGCGGAAGTCGCGACGCGAGTTGCCCGCCTCGTACTTACCCGCCTGGAGGCCGGGCGGTCCGCAACCCGGTCGATGACCGCACGCTCGTTCCGGCTCGCCGCCGACACCGGCGAGGTGACTCGACGCGACTGGATGCCGCATCCGGACTGCGGCTGCGTCGCACTGCCGGGCGCGCTCAGCGCAGATCGGCCAGGAAGCGACTCGGCTCCCGGTTCGGACCCGCCCACGACAGTCTCAGTTTCCGCCTCGCTCGCGTGATGCCGACATAGAACAGCCGGCGCTCCTCCTCGACCGCCTGCTCGGTTCTCGCGTAGCCGATCGGCAACAGACCCTCCGATGCGCCGGCGATGTAGACCGAATCCCACTCGAGTCCCTTCGCGCTGTGCAGCGTGGCCAGGGTGACGGCCGACATGGTCGGCTCGTGCTGTCCGGCCTGCCGCTCACCCAGTTCGGCGACAAACTCCTTGAGCGTTGTGTCGGCGGGGGCCTCGTCGGCCAGACCCATGAGCGCGTTGAGCGACTCCCAGCGATCGCGCACGGCGCCGCGGACCTCCGGGGCATCCTGGGTCCAGCCAAGCGACCGGAGCACGTCGCTGACGGTCTGAAAAAGCGGCTCCGGTCGGGTGTTGACGGATGCGCCCTTGAGCAGCATGAGCGCCTCCTTGACCTCCTTCTGGTCGAAGAACCTTGTCGAGCCTCGAATCAGCGAGGGCACCCCCGCGTCGCCGAGTGCGGCCTCCAGTACGGCGGACTGCACGTTGATTCGGTACAGGATTGCGATCGACTCGGGCGGCGCGCCGCCATCGATGTCGGCCCGGATGGCGCTCGCGATTGCCCGCGCCTCCGCCCGGTCATCCGCAAACGCGGACACCGCGGGTGCCGGCCCGGCGGGGGCCCCAGGAACCGCGTGCAGCTCGAGCGCTCCCGCCCGCCCGTGCATGACTCGGTTTGCAGCGTCGACGATCGCGGGAGTCGAGCGATAGTTCTGCTCCAGCCGCACGACGGTCGCATCCTCGTAGAGACTGGTGAAGCCGAGCAGATAGTCGGGGGTCGCCCCCGCGAAGGTGTAGATCGTCTGGCTCGCATCCCCCACGACGCAGAGGTCGTTGCGCTCGCCGAGCCACTGCGACAGTAGCTCCTGCTGGAGCGGCGACACGTCCTGGTATTCGTCGACGACGAAGAAGCGGTACTGCTCCCTTACCTGCTGGGCGACCCGCGGCTCGGACTCGATCATCCCCGCCGTCACGAGCAGAACATCCTCGAAGTCGAACTGCTTGCGCTCGTCCTTGACGGTCTCGTACGCGCGCTGCAGGTCGACGATCTTCTCGAGGGTGAGCGACGGCGGCAACGGCCGCTTCGCCGCCGCGTACTGGTCGAGACTCATTCGGGACAGCTTGCGCCACTCGATTTCGGCGGCCGTGTCGCGCAGGGTTGCCGTGTCGAGCTTCAGCCGGAGCGACTCCGCGGCGTGCCCGATCACCCGCCCCTTGCTCTCGAGCAGTTTCGGGGCGCTGCCGCCGACGACCTGCGGCCAGAAGAAGCCGAGCTGGGACAGGGCGGATGCGTGAAAGGTGCGGGCCGCGACGCCGCCCGCTCCGAGTGCGCGGAGCCGCGACCGAAGCTCGCCGGCCGATCGTGCAGTGAAGGTGAGCGCCATGACGCGGCTCGGCGAATACACGCCGGTCGCCACTCCGTAGGCGATGCGATGGGTGATGGCCCGCGTCTTTCCGGTGCCCGCGCCGGCGAGCAACACGACCGGACCGAGAAGCGCCTCCGCCGCCTGGCGCTGCTGCTCGTCAAGGCTGGCGAGCAGGCCATCCGGGCTGTTTACCACCGGTCGTCCGAGATCGGTTCGCCGAACCATTCCTCGATGATCGCGTGCGCGATCGACGTTGGGCCCGGGAGGATTACGTCACCGCGCGACGCGCGCAGATCGTCCCGCGAAAACCAGCGCAGCTCCAGAATCTCCGCCCCATCGGGCGTCAGCGTGCTCGCCCGCTCGAGGTCAACTCTCGCGGTGAATCCGAGCATGAGCGACGCGGGAAACGGCCACGGCTGGCTGCCGAGGTACACCGGATCGGTGACCCAGATGCCCGACTCCTCGAAAATTTCGCGAATCACTGCGGCTTCGAGCGACTCCCCCGGCTCGACGAAGCCCGCGAGAAGGGAGAACCGGTTCTTCTCCCACAGGGCGTTCGAGCCAAGCAGGATGCGGTCGTCGGCATCCATGACGCCGACGATGATCGCCGCGTCGGTCCGCGGGAACACCTCGGTGTTCGACACCGGGTCGCGACGCACCCAGCCGCCCTTCTCGATCACGGTCGGCGCGCCGGTGCGCGGAGAGAATCCGTGCGAGAGGTGCCAGTTCAGGATGCCGAGTGCCTCGGTCAACAGACCCGCGTCGCGGTCGCTCAACCGAGTGCCGACGGCCCGCAGATTGGCCCAGCTTGCGTCCGCGAGCGGTCCGGGATCGGCGAGCAGCGCGGCCACGACGGGCGTGCCGACCGGCTCCGATTCCGTCGAGGTGGTCGTGAGTCCGAGATACACCAGTGCGTCGGCATCCGGTACCTCGTCGAACGGCAGAAGGGCCAGTTCCGTGTCCGATTTCAGGAGCGCGCGGCCCTCGAAGACCGGCAGAACCCGGGCCGCGGGATTTGCCCTCAGCTCCTCGATCAGGTTCGGGCGCTCGCGCGCGAGGTAATCCCGATCGACCTCGAAACGCGACAGTGGCAGTCGTTTCAGAAACGATTGCGACATATTTGTGACCTGTTCGAAAGGCGTGGCGTGCGAGGGATGTTCGGAAGTCGCGACCTACCCTCAAGGTATGGCTCGATCCCACCTAACTTTAGCGGCGCTCGCCACGTCGGCCGTGCCCGGGCTCGACATCGTCGAGACCTCGGTCTTCGGTGGCTCCGGTGGCGACTTCGATTGTGCCCTTCTCACGGACCGCGACGGCCGCCACTGGCTGGTCCGGGTGCCACGAAACGAGCGCGCGGAGTCTGAACAGTCCGCCGATCTCGTCGCTCTGCGCGCCCTCAGCGCCGGCGTTCGCACCCGGCTGCATTTCGCCGTGTCGGCATTCGCGGGCCAGACGCCGATCAACGGCACGCGCGCGATCGTCTACGAATTCGTCTATGGCGCGAAGGTGTCGCTGGGCGGGATCGACGTTCCGCGGGCATCCTCGATCGGGCGCGCCGTTGCGGCCATCCACTCGCTGCCGACGAGCTTCGTCGCCGATTCCGGCCTGCCGGTGCTCAGCTCCATCGAGTGCCTCCGTTCCTGCGTGACGACCATCGATCGCGCCGCCGCGACCGGACTCGTTCCTGCGGCGCTGCTCTCCCGCTGGGAGGCAGCAACCGAGGAGACCCGGCTCTGGCAGTTCCAGCCGACCGTCATTAACGGCGCGCTGAGCGCAGACTCCCTGCTGTTTGCCGGCGCCGAGGTGACCGGAGTGCTGGGTTGGCAGGAGCTGCGCGTCGGCGATCCTGCCCGCGACCTGTGCTGGCTTCTCGCCGCGCACGACGAGGCGATCCCCGAGGTCGCGCTCGACGCCTACAACGAGGTGCGCGGCGGCGCGGACCGCCAGGTGCGCCAGCGCGCGATGCTGTACTCCGAGCTCGAGCTCGCCAAATGGCTTCTCCACGGCACGGAGCTCCGCAACCAGGACATCGTGGATGACGCGGTCACCCTGCTTGGAGCCCTCACCGACTCGGTGCGCAGCGACGTCATGAATCCGATCGGACCGCAGACCATTCCGACGATGGCCGTCGACGAGGTCGAATCCCTGCTCGCTCGCACCGAACGGGCCATCTAACCCGATCCTCTAGACCCGCGACGAGAGCGAGTCGCGGGATAGTCGCTGCGCGACCCAGACCGGGATGATGGCGACGACGATGAGCACCGCGGCCACGACGTTGACGACGGGCGCCTGGTTCGGACGGAACAGGTTCGCGAAGATCCAGAGCGGAAGTGTCTGGACGTCCGGCCCCGCGGTGAACGTCGTGACGACGATCTCGTCGAAGCTGAGAGCGAAGGCCAGGAGTCCGCCGGCCACCAGCGCCCCGCGAATGCTCGGGAACGTCACCATCCAGAAGGTCTGCCAGCCGTTCGCGCCGAGGTCCGCCGAGGCCTCCTCGAGCGACGACCCCATCCGCCGCAGACGAGCCTGCACGTTGTTGAACACGATGACGATGCAGAAGGTGGCGTGGCCGACGATCACGGTGGCGATGCCGAACTGCACGCCCACCGAGAGGAAGCTCGCGTTGAGCGCGATGCCGGTCACGATCCCGGGGAGGGTGATTGGAAGGACCACCAGGAAACTGATCGTCGACCGGCCAAAGAACCGGAACCGCTGCACGGCGAACGCCGCCATGCTCCCCAGCACCAGGGCGATCAGCATCGCGCAGACACCGGCGAGAACCGACGTACCCAGCGAGCTCAGCGCGCCGCTGCTGTTCGCCGCCTTCTGCCACCATTCGAGGGTGAAGCCGGTCGGCGGAAAGCCGAACGTGCGCGAGGCGTTGAATGAGTTGAGAACGACCAGCAGCAACGGGATGTAGAGGATGGCGAGCGCGACGACCATGATGACGGCGAGCGCGCGACGGAGGCCGACCGGGAGCGACATCAGACGTTCTCCAGTGCGCCGGTGCGCCGCATCGCAAGGAGGTACAGCACGATTGCGGCCAGCGGGATGATCGACAGGGCCGCGGCGAGCGGCTGGTCGTTCGCCGTGACCAGCTGGCCGTAGATGACGTTCGCGAGCAGCTGCGTCTTGCCGCCGACGATCCCGACCGCGATGTAGTCACCCAGTGTGAGCGAAAACGTGAAGATCGAGCCCGCCGCGATTGCGGGAAACACAAGCGGTAGAACAATAGTGCGAAGGGTGCGCCACGCGCCGGCGCCGAGGTCGAAGCTGGCCTCGAACAGCGATCCGGGTACCCGGTCAAACCCGGCGTACACGGGAATAATCATGTACGGCAGCCAGAGATACGCCAGGGTGATCACGGTCGCGGGCAGTCCATAGCCCGGGGAGTGGCCGCCGGTCACGAACGCGAGCGGACCGTTCGGCGCGAGCAGGATGCGCCAGGCGTAGGCCTTGACGAGATAGCTCGCCCAGAGCGGGGTGGTCACGGCGACCAACAGAACGATCTGGAGCCGGGGTGAAGCGACCTTGCTCATGAACAGGGCGACCGGCACGGCGATGATGGCGTCGATCACCGTCACCCCGATGGCGACGAGAATCGTCCGGAGCGCCACCTGACCGTAGAGCGGGTTGGTGACCAGCTCCTGCAGGTTGCCCAGCGTGTAGGTCTGAACGACGGCGCCGGTGAAGCCGTTGACACTCCACAGCGCGGAAAGCAGAAGCACGCCCATCGAGCCGAGGTAGACGACAACGAGCCACAGCATCGGCGCGGACAGCAGCCCGCCGAGTTCGAGCCCCCGTTTCAGTCGCGGATGCCGAAAAAAGAATGGTGAGGTACCGCTCCCCCGGCCGGTCGCGCCGGCCGGGGGACGGTGGTCTAACCCTTGACCGACTGCCACGCGTTCACCCATTGGGCGTACGTCGTGCAATCGTCACCCTTGCCGTCCACGCACTGCTTCTGCGGGGTCGTCCAGTAGTGGATCTGTGACGCGTAGTTCGCGTCGGTCGCGTGATAGGTCGTACAGAAGTCCGAGTCGGACGTTTCGCTGCAGGAGAGTGTCTGCGACGGGGCCTCGCCGAACCACTCGGCGACCTGGGCGTTCACCTTCGGCGACGTGATCCAGTTCATCCACTCGTACATGCAGTTCGGGTCCTTCGCCTTGGACGAGATCATCCAGGTGTCCGACCATCCGGTCGCGCCCTCCTTCGGGATGACCGTGTCGACCTTGACCTTGGCGTCGGCGTTGATCGTGTTGGCGATGACCTGCCAGGTCGTGCCGATCTCACTCGTTCCGGACTCGAACGCCTGCACCTCCTTGGTGTAGTCCGACCAGTACTCGCTCACGTTGGTGCCCTGCTGCTTGAGCAGCGAGACCGATGCGGCGAGTTGCTTCGTGGTCAGGGAGTACGGGTCCTTGATCCCGAGCCCCGGGTTCGTCTTCATGAGGTAGAGCGCGGCATCCGCGATGTAGATCGGGGAGTCGTACGCGGTGACCTTGCCCTTGTACGCGGACGACTGGTCGAAGACCGCTCCCCACGAGTCGGGCGCGGTGGTGACGGTCGCCGGGTTGTACATCAACAGGTTTGCTCCCCATCCGTGCGGGATCCCATACATCTGTCCGCCCACCGAGTTCCAGTTGCCGTTCTTCAGGAACGCCGAGATGGTCTTGTAGTTGGGAACGAGTTTCGTGTTCACGGGAGCGACGTCACCCGCGTAGATGAGCCGCAGAGTCGCGTCACCGGAGGCGGAGACACCGTCGTACTGGCCGGTACGCATGAGCTGCACCATCTCGTCGGAGGTGTCGCCGACCTTGGCGTGGACCTGGCACCCGGTTGCCTGCTCGAACGGGTGCACCCAGTCGACGCTCTTGTCGTCGGAGCCGTCCTCGGCGTAGCCGGCCCAGACGATGATGTTGAGCTGGCCCTCGCCCTTGCCGAGGCTGGACTTCATCGCGACCTTGGGCGGCTGCTGGGCGCCGGCGGCGCCGGTCGTCGCCCCGGTCGAACACGCGGTGAGGAAGGCTGCGGCCATCAGGATTGCGACGGCACCGGCCCCCCTTCGCAAGACACTGTTTCTCATGGTGCACCTCTCCTGGTTATCTACTGTGGTGTTTTCTACTGTGGTCAGACGGAAATACTTCGCACCGCGTTCTCGGGCCAGGTCAGCGTCACCGAGTCGCCGCGGCGAATGGCGTCGGTCTCGGTCGTATCGGAGTTGAGGATGGTCGCGATGATGTTGGCGCCGGCGGGTCCCGCGACGACGACTCGTGTCGTCGACCCGGCGTAGACGACGTCCTCGATGGTGCCGCCGGCGGTCACGAAGCCGGCCCGCGTGGCGCCCTTTCCCGCGATGGAAATCTTCTCCGGCCTCACCGCAAAGGAACCGTCGCGACCGAAGATCGCCTTGGCCGCAG
>JAUZFP010000070.1 GCA_030838475.1 Actinomycetota bacterium | reverse complement strand
ACAACGCCCTCGCCGACGCACAAGCCTGCGCCGCGATCATGGTTCACGCCGCCAAGCGCCACGACGCCTCCGACATCGCCGAACTCGTTGCCGCCGTGCACGGGAAGATTGGGGCGATTGGTTCGATTCCTCGGGTCGAGCTTGTTCCTCGGGTCGAGCTTGTCGAGACCTCCCGCTAGTTACCCGTCGGCGAGAGGGATCTCGATACGCGCGCTTCGCGTGCTACTCGATCTTGGGCTTCGCCCCTTTCTTAATTCTGCGGAAAGCCCAAATTGATACCACCGTGCGACGGGTCGAGCCAGCGGGACGTGATCGCCTTCTGCCGCGTGAAGAAGTGGATGGCGTCCGGGCCGTAGGCCTTCGTGTCGCCGAACAGGGAGTCCTTCCAGCCGCCGAACGAGAAGTAGCCGACCGGCACCGGGATCGGGACGTTGATTCCGATCATCCCGACGTGCACCTCATTCTGGAAGCGACGAGCAGCACCGCCATCGTTGGTGAAGATCGCCGTGCCGTTGCCGTACCGCGAGGCGTTGATGATCGCGAGCCCCTCCTCATAGGAGTTCACTCGAACGATCGACAGCACGGGCCCGAAGATTTCCTCGGTGTAGACGCGGGAGGTCAGCGGCACCTTATCGATGAGGGTCGGGCCGAGCCAGAAGCCATCGGCCTCGCCGTCGGCCTTGACGCCGCGACCATCAACGACAACCACCGCACCGTCGGTTGTTGCGACGTCGATGTATGAGGCGACCTTGTCGCGGTGCTCCTTAGTAATGAGTGGACCCATGTCGCAACCGCGCGTTCCGTCGCCGACGGTAAGTCCGGACATCCGTTCGGTGATCTTCGCAATCAGGTCGTCCGCCACGGGTTCGACCGCGATCACTACCGAGATCGCCATGCAGCGCTCGCCCGCCGAGCCGAACCCGGCGTTGACGGCGGAGTCCGCGACGAGGTCGAGGTCGGCATCCGGGAGGACCAGCATGTGGTTCTTCGCACCGCCGAGCGCCTGCACGCGCTTGCCGTGCTTCGACGCCGTCTCATAGATGTACTTGGCGATCGGGGTCGAGCCGACGAACGAGATGGATGCGACGTCGGGGTGCTCGAGGAGGGCATCCACCGACTCCTTGTCGCCGTGGACGACGTTGAACACGCCATCGGGCAGTCCCGCCTCCTTGAGGGCGCGCGCCATCCAGAGGGATGCGGACGGGTCCTTCTCACTCGGCTTCAGGACGACGGTGTTCCCCACGGCGATCGCGATCGGGAAGAACCACAGCGGCACCATGGCCGGAAAGTTGAACGGGCTGATGATGCCCACGACGCCGAGCGCCTGGTGCAGTGAGTACACGTCGACGCCGGTCGAGACGTTCTCGCTGTACTCGCCCTTCGCGAGGTGGGCGACTCCGCACGCGAACTCAACAACCTCGAGACCCCGCGCGACCTCGCCGAGGGCGTCGGCCGTGACCTTGCCGTGTTCGCTGGTGAGGATGGCCGCAACCTCGCCCTTGCGCGCGTTGAGAATCTCGCGGAAGGCGAAGAGCACCTGCTGGCGCTTCGCCCAGGATGCGCCCGACCAGTCGGGGAACGCATCCTTGGCGGCCTGCACCGCGCTGTCGACATCCGCCGTACTGGCGAGGCGAACCTCCCGGGCAACCTCGCCGCGTGCCGGATCGAACACCGGACCGGTTCGTTTGGATGCCCCGCTGACCGTCTTGCCGTTGATCCAGTGCTCGACCGTGTCCGCTGTGACAGTGCTCATGCGGCAACTCTAACCTTCGGACATTTCGGGAACATTTAGGTGCACCAATACCGCAGTTTGTTGACGGCGTGGGGGTTAGGGGGCCCGCGCGGTCAACAAAGTGCGGCGGTTCGAGGGGATTGTCCGCGGGCCGCGCGATACTTGGGCACATGGATCCCGTCGTTGCCCTGATCATCGGACTCGCTGTTGGGGCCGTGCTCGGCGTCGTGATTGGACTGCTGATCGGTCGCGCTCGTCGGGCAAGCGCAACGGCGGGCGAGAATCCCGCGGTACTCGAGGCCCAGCACGCCGCGGCTCTCTCCGAGGTGCGTGCCGAGGAGGCCGCCCAGCGCGCCGAACTGAGTGCGGACATTGCCGCGCTTCAGGCAACCGCGTCCGCCCTGCGCGAGCAGGTCGCAGACCAGCAGGCCCAGTTCAAGGATCTCGCCGACCGCACGCGCCTGGAGCAGGTCGAGCGTTCGGAACGCGAGCGGGCTGAGAGCAAGGTCCTCCAGGCGCTGACCCCGGTCCAGGAGACGCTGCGAACGATGCAGCAGAAGGTGACCGAGCTGGAGACGCAGCGTAGCCAGCAGCATGGCGAGTTGAGCCAGCAGTTGCGCGCATCCACCGAGTCCGAGGAGCGACTGCGCGCGACGACCGAGTCGCTCGCCTCCGCCCTGCGCAACAACTCGACTCGTGGGGTGTGGGGTGAGACCCAGCTGCGCAGTGTCGTTGAGTCGGCCGGTCTGATCAACCGGGTCGATTTCAACCTGCAGTCGTCGATCACTTCGGATGCCGGCGCCGGCCGCCCCGACATGGTGGTCCGGCTGCCCGGCGGCAAGTCGATCGCCGTCGACGCGAAGGTGCCATATAACTCCTACCTGGAGGCGAGCCAGATTCCGGCCACCGCGACGGGAGAAGAAGAGGCCCGTCGTAAGACCCTCCTCGCCCAGCACGCCAAGCAGGTCAGGAGCCACATTGACGCCCTGTCGGCCAAGACCTACTGGGCCGGGCTCGAGGCGAGCCCCGAGTTCACGGTCGCGTTCATCCCGAGCGAACCCCTGCTCGCAACCGCACTCGAGAGCGACCCGACCCTGCTCGAGTACGCGTTCAGCA
>JAUZFP010000066.1 GCA_030838475.1 Actinomycetota bacterium | reverse complement strand
CGGGTGATAGCCTCGATCAATGTCCAAGACTCTGGCCGAAAAGGTCTGGGATGACCACCTCGTCGTCAAGGGCGAGAACGGGTCACCCGACCTCATCTACATCGACCTCCACCTCGTGCACGAGGTCACCAGCCCGCAAGCCTTCGATGGTTTGCGGATGGCTGGACGCCCCGTGCGCCGTCCCGACCTGACGATCGCGACCGAGGACCACAACACTCCGACGCTCGCTATCGACAAGCCCATCGCCGACCTCACGAGCCGCACGCAGATCATGACGCTGCGCAGCAACGCCGAGGAGTTCGGTATCCGACTCCACTCGCTGGGTGACATCGAGCAGGGCATCGTTCACGTCGTCGGCCCGCAGCTCGGGCTCACCATGCCCGGCATCACGGTCGTGTGCGGAGACAGCCACACGTCGACGCACGGCGCGTTCGGCGCCATGGCGATCGGAATTGGCACGAGCGAGGTCGAGCACGTTCTGGCGACCCAGACGCTGCCGCTTCAGGAGTTCAAGACGATGGCCATCACGGTCGAGGGCACGCTTCGCCCCGGCGTGACGGCGAAGGACATCATCCTTGCTGTCATCGCCAAGATCGGGACCGGCGGGGGCCAGGGCTACGTGCTCGAGTACCGCGGAAGCGCCATCCGGTCCCTCTCCATGGACGGCAGGATGACCATCTGCAACATGTCGATCGAGGCCGGCGCACGTGCCGGAATGGTCGCACCGGACCAGGTCACCTACGACTATCTCAAGGGTCGCCCCCACGCGCCGGAAGGCGCCGACTGGGATGCCGCCGTCGCGTACTGGGAGACGTTGAAGACGGACGACGATGCAGTGTTCGACGCCGAGGTCTACCTCGACGCCGACGAGCTCGAGCCGTTCGTCACCTGGGGAACCAACCCTGGCCAGGGCGTGTCGCTCAGCGACAACATCCCCTCGCCCGCGGACTACAGCGACCCGAACGAGCGGGCATCCGCCGAGCGCGCACTCGAGTACATGGATCTGACCGCCGGTACCCCGATGAAGGACATCAAGGTCGACGCAGTCTTCATGGGATCCTGCACCAACTCGCGCATCGAAGACCTGCGAGCGTTCGCATCCATCATCAAGGGTCAGAAGAAGGCCGACGGCGTTCGCGTCATGGTGGTCCCGGGAAGTGCACGAGTGCGCATCGAGGCCGAGGCCGAAGGCATCGACAAGATCGTCGAAGAATTCGGCGCGGAATGGCGCTTTGCCGGCTGTTCGATGTGCCTCGGAATGAACCCCGACCAGCTCGCGCCGGGGGAGCGCTGCGCATCCACCTCCAACCGTAACTTCGAGGGCAGGCAGGGCAAGGGCGGCCGCACGCACCTCGTGTCGCCCCTCGTCGCGGCGGCGACGGCCATCCGCGGCACCCTAAGCAGCCCGTGGGACCTCGACCCTTCGACGGGCTCAGGGACCGACTACGAGCAGGGTGATTACGCTTCGGCAGAAGCATCCGGCAACGCCGCCAACCGCGGAGCCCGGACGCTGGATGTCGACCACGACTACGTGGACGGCATCTCCGAACCCGGCACAAGTGAAAGTCACGAGGTGAAGCGCTAGTGGACAAGATCTCCGTTCTCACCGGCACCGCCGTCCCGCTGCAGCGCGCGAACGTCGACACCGACCAGATCATCCCGGCCGTCTTCCTCAAACGGGTCACGAAGACCGGATACGACGACGCGCTGTTCTACGCGTGGCGCCAGGACCCCGATTTCGTGCTCAACCGACCGGAGTACGCCAACGGCGGAATCCTCATTGCCGGACCCGATTTCGGCACCGGATCCTCGCGGGAGCACGCCGTCTGGGCGCTTCGCGACTTCGGATTCACCGCCGTCCTGAGCCCCAAATTCGGAGACATCTTCCGCGGAAACTCGGGCAAACAGGGGTTGCTCACCGGCACCATCAGCGAGCAGGATGTTGAAAAGATCTGGTCGATCATCGATGCCGCCCCCGGCATCCAGATTTCGGTCGACCTGAACTCCCGAACAGCGACGATCGGCGAGACCACAGTGCCCTTTGAGATCGACGATTACACTAGATGGCGTTTGCTCGAAGGCCTTGACGATATTGGTCTTACGCTGCGTGATGAGGCGCGGATTACAGATTTCGAAGCCCGCCGCGAATCCTGGCGGCCCAAGACATTGCCGGTGAAATAGTTGAGTCTGCTAACGGACGCCCAGAAGGCTGGGGAGCGGGTTGGATTGAAGTCCGACAAGATCACCATCAACGGCGGCAAGCCCCTGCGCGGCCGGATCGAGGTTCGAGGCGCCAAGAACCTCGCCACCAAGGCGATGGTGGCCGCCCTCCTCGGTGACACCCCCAGCCATCTCAAGGATGTTCCGGACATCAGCGATGTCGGCGTCGTCACCGGAATGCTCAATGCGTACGGCGTCTCCGTCACCGAGGTCGCGCCGGGCGAGCTGATTCTCGACCCGAGCAATGTGCTCAAGGCGCACTTCGCGCAGATTGACGCGCTCGCCGGATCGAGCCGCATCCCGATCCTGTTCTGCGGACCGCTACTTCACCGCCTGGGTGAGGCACTCATCCCAGACCTCGGGGGTTGCCGGATCGGCGACCGTCCCATCGACTTCCACATGGATGCGCTCCGCGCGTTCGGAGCGATCGTGGACAAGAGCTACGAGGGCTTCCGCCTGACGGCGCCCAACGGACTCAAGGGTGCGAAGATCGAGCTGCCGTACCCGAGCGTCGGAGCGACCGAGCAGGTGCTGCTCACCGCCGTCCGCGCCGAGGGTGTCACCGAACTCAAGAACGCGGCCATCGAGCCCGAGATCATGGATCTCATCGCCATCCTGCAGAAGATGGGCGCGATCATCAACGTCGAGCCCAACCGTGTCATCTTCATCGAGGGCGTCGAGAAGTTGAGCGGCTACACGCATCGCGCGCTGTTCGACCGCAACGAGGCGGCGAGCTGGGCATCCGCCGCACTCGCGACCGAGGGCGACATCTTCGTCGGCGGCGCGAAGCAGCAGGAGCTGATGACCTTCCTCAACATCTTCCGCAAGGTCGGCGGGGCCTTCGACATCCACGAGGACGGCATCCGGTTCTATCACCCCGGTGGCGAGCTCAAGCCGGTCGTCGTCGAGACGGATGTTCATCCCGGCTTCATGACGGACTGGCAGCAGCCGCTGATCGTCGCGCTCACGAAGGCGCACGGCACCTCGATCGTGCACGAGACGGTGTACGAAAACCGCTTCGGCTTCACCGATGCGCTCATCGCCATGGGCGCCGACATCGTGGTGCACAAGGAGGGTCTCGCGGGATATGACCGTCGCGTCGCCCGCCGCGAGTTCGAGCAGGCCGCGGTCATCACCGGGCCGACCCCGCTGCACGGCGCAGACATCACCGTTCCCGACCTCCGCGGGGGCTTCAGCCACCTCATTGCGGCACTGACCGCAGAGGGTCGATCGACGATCAGCAACGTCGGCATCATCAGCCGCGGGTACGAGCACTTCATCGACAAGCTTGCGCTGCTCGGAGCCGACTTCGATTTCGAGGGCTAACCCTCGTCGTGACGACAGGTCATTCCGAGAAGACCGCGATCTGGCGATTGCTCGCGAGCCTGGTCATCCCGCTCATGGGTGCGCTGTCGAAGATCACGATTCTCGACGGCGAGAAGGTGCCGGCGACCGGCGCGTTCGTCCTCGCGCCGAACCACTACAGCGAGATCGATCCGCTGGTGGTCGGTGTGGCGATGTGGAAGGTCGGCCGGATGCCGCGGTTCCTCGCCAAGGCATCCCTCTTCAAGATTCCCGTCCTCGGTGCGATCATGCGCGCGTCCAAGCAGGTTCCGGTGGAGCGCGCCGGCACCGTCCGCGGCGCGGATCCCCTTGCCACCGCGCGCCAGATCACCGAGCACGGTCTCGCCGTAATCATCTACCCCGAGGGATCGCTCACCCGTGATCCGAACTACTGGCCCATGCGCGGCAAGTTCGGTGCGGTGCGGATGGCGCTCGACGCGGACATCCCGATCATCCCGATGGCGCACTGGGGCGCCCAGCTCGTGCTGCCGCGCTACGGCAGGCTGAGCCTGTTCCCGCGCAAGAAGATCGTGGTCAAGTACGGCGACCCGGTCGACCTGTCGGCGTACCGCGGCAAGCCGACCAACACGGCGCTGCTGGCCGACGCGACAAACCTCGTCATGAACGACATCACCGCGCTGCTCGAAGACCTGCGTGGGGAGAAAGCACCGGCCGAGCGCTGGGATCCGACCGCAATGCACCAGTCGGAGACGGGACACTTCGATGGGGCCTAGAGTCGCCGTTCTCGGCGCCGGTTCGTGGGGCACCACCTTCGCGAAGATCCTCGCAGACGGCGGTGCGGAGGTCGTGCTTTGGGCGCGACGCCCCGAGCTTGCCCGCGAGATTTCCGAGTCGAAACGCAACAGCGACTACCTGCCCCGAATCAACCTGCCGCGCTCACTCGAGGCCAGTTCCGACCTTGCCGCCGTGATGGACGGCGCCGAGCAGGTCTACATCTCGGTTCCGAGCCAGTCGCTGCGCGAGAACCTCGCGGACGTCCGCGAGTTCCTCGAAAAGGATGCCGTCGTCGTCTCCCTGATGAAGGGTGTCGAAAAGGGGACCCGGTTTCGCATGAGCGAGGTGCTGTACCAGGAGCTGCAGCTTCCGCCGGAGCGGGTGGCCGTCGCATCCGGACCCAACCTCGCCCTCGAGATCGCCCGGGAGCAGCCGACGGCCGCGGTCATCGCATCCGAGAGCCTGGACACCGCGACCGCGGTCGCGATGGTGGCGACCAATCCGTACTTCCGCTCGTTTGTGAACACGGATGTCATCGGCACCGAGTTCGGGGGTGTGCTCAAGAACCTCATCGCTGTCGCGATCGGGATCGTGGATGGCGTCGGGTACGGCGAGAACACCAAGGCGTCGATCATCACCCGCGGACTAGCCGAGATGACCGATTTCTCGGTCGCCTACGGTGCACGACCGGAGACCCTGTCAGGCCTTGCCGGGCTCGGCGACCTCATCGCGACCTGCGAGTCGCCGCTGTCCCGCAACAACACGGCCGGGCGGCTGCTCGGCCAGGGCTACAGCTTCTCCGAGGTCATCAAGCAGATGAAGCAGACGGCCGAGGGACTCACGTCCGTGGCGCCGGTGCTCGAGCTCGCGCTCGCGAAGGGTGTCGAAATGCCCATCGTGAGTCAGGTCGCCGAGGTGCTGGCCGGTACGCTGAATCCGCGGGATATCGCCCCGCACCTCACGACCGATCCGACGCCGCAGGGAGAGTAGCCGTGTCAAAACTGACCGTCGCGATCCTGTTCGGCGGCCGATCGTCTGAGCACACAATCAGCTGCGCGACGGCGGGCGGAGTGCTCGAGGCGATCGATCGCACGAAGTACGACGTCATCCCAATTGGCGTCACCCGCGAGGGCGCGTTCACCCTCGAAGAGGACTCGTATGCCAAGTTCGTGATGGACCCGGCGAACATGCCCGAGGTACACGACAACGGCACGCGCATCCTGTGGCCGCAGTCGACCACGACGCGCGAGCTGCGCTACCTCGATACCGAGGGTGTCGTGCACTCACTCGGCGACATCGACGTGGTGTTCCCGATCCTGCATGGGCGGTGGGGCGAGGACGGCACGGTGCAGGGCATGCTCGAACTCGCTGCTCTGCCGTATGTCGGCGACGGCGTGCTGGCATCCGCCCTCGGTATGGACAAGCACTTCGCGAAGATCGTTTTTGCGGCGGCGGGCATCCCGGTGGCTCCCGGCTTCACCGTGACCGCACGGGAATGGGCGAGCGACCCAGCACTTGTCACAGCTTCTGTCGAGGTTCTGGGCTGGCCGGCGTTCGTCAAGCCTGCGCGTGCAGGGTCGAGTGTCGGCGTGACGAAGGTCGCCGAACCGGCCGATCTCGTCGACGCCATGGCGGCGGGCCTCGCGGAGGACGACAAGGTACTGATCGAGGCGGCGGTCCTCGGTCGCGAGATCGAGTGTGGGGTGCTCGGGGGTCGAAATGGCGGTCCGACGCGGGTCTCGCTCGCCGGTGAGATTGTGATGACCGGTCACGAGTTCTACGACTTCGAGGCCAAGTACCTGGACGGGTCGGGCGCGGACGTCGTCTGCCCGACGAACCTGACGGATGCCGAGCTGGCGTCAATCCGGGACCTCGCAGCCCGGGCATTCGACGCCATCGGAGGGTCGGGCCTCGCTCGTGCCGACTTCTTCTTGACCGAGGCCGGTTTCGTGATCAACGAACTCAACACGATGCCCGGCTTCACGCCGATCTCGATGTTCCCGAAGTGCTGGCTCGCCTCAGGCATGAGCTACCCGGAGCTCATCGACGAGCTCATCACACTGGGACTCGAGACCGCCCGCTAAGGTTTTGCGCTGGGCGTCACGGTTGGGGTTGGCGTCGGGGTCGCCTCCGCGACCGGCTGACCATCCTGAATCACTTCCTGCGGGGCGACGCAGTGATGCTTCGCCGGGATCTCCGCCACGGCGATCGCGAGGTCGTTGAGCGCCTGATTTCCGTCGGCCTTCACGTCCTTCGCATTGATGGTGACCGCGACGGCCGGATCGCGACCGTACGTGGTGAAGGTTGAGACCTCGTTGGGGTCGTCCTTTTTCAGCCAGTCGATTCCGTCGACGGTGACGCACGGCAGCGAGTTCGGATCCGGAACGGCAACCCCGCAGCGCAGCACGATGTCGGGGGGTTCGCCCCAGGCCCCGGTGCCTTGTGCGTTGGTCTCGCGTTGGGCGAGCGTGGACACCGTGTCGGGCAGCAACACCACGACGCTCGCGCACTTCGCGCTCGTTGCGTTGGCTGCCGGGGTGAGCGCGACGGTCGCCGAGCATCCGCTCAGAAGCCCCGCGATGACGACCGAACCGGCGGCGCGGGCGAGGGCGGCTTTCATCGGGTTCAGGCTATCGCGCGTACACCGTTCGCTCGCTGTGAGCTCACGCCGGCGACCGTCGAATTGACGCAAGTGGTTGCTCCGGGTCACCGATACCAACCGGTTGTGACAGGTCAGTTCACGAAATGAGGCACGTGGCCACCCGGTGCTCGCGATACCGTGTGAAGCGTGAACGACACACTGGGCGAGGTCGGCGAAGCGGCGACTCTCGCGCGTATCTTCCCGCGACTCCCCGCCGCATCCGCGGCTCTGGTCGGACCCGGGGATGACGCCGCCGTGCTCGCCGCGCCGGATGGCCGGTTTGTCGTCACCACCGACATGATGGTTCACGGTCCGGACTTCCGGCTCGCGTGGTCGAGTCCACACGACCTCGGCTGGAAGGCCGCCGCATCCAACCTGGCCGACGTGGCGGCGATGGGCGCGGTTCCCACCGGGCTCGTGGTGGCGCTCGCCGCACCCGCCGACACGTCTGTGACGTTCCTCGAGCAGTTCGCCGATGGGCTCCGCGACGGATGCGCCGCGATGGCTCCCGGCTGCGGTGTGGTCGGCGGCGATCTCTCGGTCTCGCCCACCCTCACGATCGCGGTCACCGCGTTCGGCGATCTCGAGGGGCGCGCCCCTGTACTCCGATCCGGAGCGACTGTTGGCGATGTGGTGGCCGTCTCCGGGCCGATCGGTGCGGCGGGCGCAGGAATTCGCCTGCTCTTTTCCGAAGCCATGGTGGACGGCGCACCGGATGCTTCACTCGCCACGGCGCTCAGGTCCACGCATCCCGATATTGCGTTCCAGCTTGCGCCCACCCCACCCATTGCGGTCGGGCGGATTGCGGCGCTCGCCGGGGCAACCGCGATGATCGACCTCAGCGACGGGCTCGCCCTGGATGCACGTCGCGTCGCGGTTGCGAGTGGGGTCGCGCTCGACCTCTCGCTCGCGGCGGTCGGAACGATTGAGGCACTCGTTGGGGGAGAGGACCACTCTCTGTTAGCGACCTTCCCGGCCACCGCGCTGCTGCCCTGGGGATTCCGCGCTGTCGGCACCGTCGTCAATGGCGTCGGGCTCCTCGTCGACGGCGAACCGTTTGAGGCTCGAGGCGGATGGGACCCCTACGAGGGCTGGGACGGGGAAGACGGATGAGTCCGAATCACCTGGCGGCGCCAGACATCTTCACCGTGATCGGCGACGCGAGGCGGCGCCGCATCCTCGAACTGCTCGCGGTCAAGGAGCGCTCGGTTGGGGCCCTCGCGACGGAACTCGACATCGCCCAGCCCTCCGTCACTCAGCACCTGACCGCGCTCCGTGACGCCCGTCTGGTCACCGTCGAGAAGCGCGGCACGAGTTCGATCTACAGGCTCGTGCGCGAGCCGCTCCACGAGGTCACGGCCTGGATCGACAGTCTGTAGTCCCTCACGGTCGGCGAGTTCGCAGCTGATGCTGTTCGCGTTCGTGTTTGGAGCATCTGGTGCAAAGTCGAGCGAGCGAGTTGCCCAGAATCGACGTTCCCGGCGCGGGTTAGGTCGATTTCGGGCAACTCGCGGGGCTAGTCGGACGCAGACGTCCCATCCAAGCTCTCGAGCAGCGCCCGGGCTGTCCCGTCGTCGGTGATCAGATCGGTGATGACGTTCGCCGCAAGCGCGCCGCGCAACGCGGGCAGCTTCGATACCCCTGACACGACGCCGATCCGCCGGGCTGCGCGACGTAGGATGCCGAGCGCAGGACCGCTGCCCCGGTCGTTCATCGGGATGCCATCGGATGTCCCGTCCTCGCGGTAGAAGACGGTGGCGACGTCGCCGACAACGCCAGACTGGCTCAGCGATTCGTAGTCGGTGGGCTCGAGGTATTCACCGATGTAGACCCGGCTGGGGACCGCCGCGAAGGGGGACCCGAGTCCGAAGAGGGCGACATCCATTCTGCGCTGGAGGTCGATGATTCTCCGGGTGGAGCGTTCCTCCCAGACGGCGTCGCGGGTCGAACTCTTGTCGAAGAAGGCCGGCACGGGAAACTGCTGGACAGTCGCCCCGAACGCGGCCCCGAAGCGTTGCAGGATTTCGCTGGAATAGTCGATCCCGGTCGACTGCGTATTGCCGGCGCCGTTCAGCTGGACGATCTGGGAGTTGCTCGTCTCCTTGACCACGAGGTGTCGGCTGATCGCGCTGATCGTCGACCCCCAGGCGATCCCCATGATCATGTTGGAGTCGATGAATTGCACGAGCAACCGTGCCGCGGTGATGGCGACCCGCTCGAGCCGATCGACGTCGCTGATCTGCCCGCTGATGGGGACGATGTGCGATGTGATGCCGAATCGATCGTGCAGGTCGCGTTGGAGTTGATTGGTTCGATCCAGTGGCGATTTCACGTGAATTTCGACGAGTCCGCTCGAGCGAGCGTGACTGAGCAGCCGGGAGACGGATGACCGCGAGGTGTGCAGTTCGCGCGCGATCGTCTCCATCGTCTGGTCTTGCAGGTAGTACAGCTGCGCGGCTCGCAGGGCATCCATGTTCTTCGGTGGGTGAGCAGCGGTCGACTCTGAGTCGGACGTCTTGTATGACGAGTAGTCGATGGTTACCACGAGCGCCTGCACATATGTTCAGACACCTTGACCAGATTTGTACATGGCACCAGACTGGCATAAGTACGATCCGATTTCAACGCACGAGGCGAGAGGCCAAGGACACAGAAGTGACGAGCAAGAAGCCGACGCCACACGCGACTGAACGACCCGCTGTGGCGGCCCTGCGGGAGCGGCCCTCCGCCGACGTTCTGATCATCGGCGGCGGCATCAACGGCATCGCGACATTCCGGGATCTCGCACTCCAGGGCGTGGATGTCGCGCTCGTCGATCGAGGCGACTTCCTTTCCGGTGCATCCAGCGCCTCCTCACACATGATCCACGGCGGCATCCGCTATCTCGAGAACGGTGAGTTTCGACTCGTCGACGAGTCGGTTCACGAGCGCAACCGACTGCTGCGGAATGCGCCGCACTACGTGCAGCCCCTTCGCACGACAATTCCCATCTACTCGACGTTCTCCGGCATTCTCGCCGCACCGTTTCGTCTTCTCACGCACAAACAGGGGAAACCCAAGGAGCGCGGGGCCCTCCTGATCAAGGTGGGGTTGGTGCTCTACGACGCCTTCTCCCGAGACGGGGGATCGGTGCCACGCCATCAGTTCCACGGCAGGAAGCGTTCGCTCGCCGAGCTTCCGCTTCTCAACCCTTCGCTCAAATACACGGCCACCTATTTCGACGCCTCCGTCCATGAGCCGGAGCGGCTCGGGCTCGATGTGCTCGCCGACGGAGTTGCCGCGGGTGCCGCTGGTGGCCACGCTCGCAGCGCAAACTATGTCGAGGCGGCGGGCATCGCGGACGGCGGAGTGCTCCTTCGTGATCGCGAGACCGGGCAGGAATTTTCGTTTGCCGCGACAGTGGTCGTTAACGCCTCCGGGCCGTGGACGGACCTCACCAACGCCGCGATCGGGCATCCGACCGCGCTGATGGGAGGCACAAAGGGCTCCCACATTGTCCTGGACAACCAGGTGCTGTTCGATGCCTGTGGCGGTCGCGAACTGTTCTTCGAAAACAATGATGGTCGAATCGTGCTCATCCAGCCCATCAAGGGTCGGGTCATGGTTGGCACAACGGATCTGGACGCGGATCCGGCCGAACCCGCCCTGTGCACCGAAGAGGAGGTCGACTACTTCTTCGATTTGGTCTCACACGTTTTCCCGACGATTCGTGTCGATCGACCGCAGATCGTTTATCGCTTCTCGGGCATCCGTCCGCTTCCGAAGCACGATGACACCAAGCCGGGCTTCGTCTCGCGCGACTACAACATCGTGCCGGGCACCCTCGCGCATTCGCCCAAGACCGTCGTTCTCAGCCTCGTCGGCGGGAAATGGACGACGTTCCGCGCTCTCGGCGAGCGACTCTCCAACGAGGTTCTTGCCCGTCTCGGAGTGCCCAGAACTGTATCGACCGAGACGCTCGCAATCGGCGGGGGGGTCGGCTTTCCGACCACGGTTCAGTCGCGCGCGGACTGGGTAGCCATCAACCGTGACACGTTGTCCGTCGAACGCGCGGCGGCGCTACTCGAGCGGTACGGAACTCGAGCCCTCGCCGTCATCGATGCGATCGCCGGCGAGGATGATGCTCCCCTGGTCTCGGATGCCACCTTTAGCACCGCCGAGATTCGCTACCTTGCCGCGAACGAATCGGTCGTGCATCTCATTGACGTCGTACTGCGCAGGACGAATCACGCGTTCACGGGAGACATCTCCATGCCGCTACTCGTCGAGTTGAGCGCTCTGGTGGGCGGCATCCTCGGCTGGAGCGAGACGCGCGCCGCGGACGAGGTCCGCGCTACCGCGGAGGAGCTGAACACCCGGCACGGAATTCGCCTGCCCGAGGTGGCCGCGCAACACAAGTAGTCAGCACTGCGTCTGTTCGGATAACAAAGGAGTTGTGCATGCCCGATTACGTCGTTGCTCTCGATCAGGGCACCACGAGTTCTCGAGCCATCGTCTTCGATCATGCGGGCAGGATCGTGTCCGTCGGCCAGAAGGAGCACGAGCAGATCCTTCCGCGCGCGGGGTGGGTCGAACACGATCCGCTGGAGATCTGGCGCAACGTGCAGGAGGTCATCGGCATCGCGCTCTCGAAGGCCGACATCACCCGACACGACGTTGCGGCGATCGGCATCACCAATCAGCGTGAGACGACCGTCGTCTGGGATCGGGCCACAGGCTTGCCTGTGTACAACGCGATCGTCTGGCAGGACACCCGTACGCAGTCAATCGTGGAACGGTTGGCGAAGGATGGGGGGACCGATCGCTTCAAGGATGCCGTCGGTCTTCCGCTGTCGACCTACTTCGCGGGAACCAAGATTGTCTGGATTCTTGAGAACGTGGATGGCGCGCGCGAGAAGGCCGAACGCGGCGAACTGATGTTCGGCACGACCGACACCTGGGTGCTGTGGAATCTCACGGGCGGCACCGACGGCGGAGTGCACGCGACCGACGTCACCAACGCGTCCCGCACCATGTTTATGGGGCTCGAGTCGCTGGCTTGGGATGACAACATCCTCGCGGCATTTGGGGTTCCCAGATCGATGCTGCCGGACATCCGCAGCTCGTCTGAGGTTTACGGCAAGGCCGAGTCGTCGTCGCTGCTGCGGGAGGTGCCGATTGCGGGAATTCTCGGAGACCAGCAGGCCGCCACCTTTGGCCAGGCCGCCTTCGATAAGGGTGAGGCGAAGAACACCTACGGCACCGGAAACTTTCTGTTGTTTAACACGGGCGAAGACATTGTCCGGTCGAAGAATGGACTGCTGACAACCCTCGGCTTCAAGCTGGGGGACGGCCCGGCCCACTACGCCCTCGAGGGCTCCATCGCGGTGACGGGATCCCTCATCCAGTGGCTTCGTGACAATCTGGGCATCATTTCGTCGGCCCCCGCAGTGGAGAAGCTGGCCCGCCAGGTCGATGACAACGGCGGCGCCTACTTCGTGCCGGCGTTCTCCGGCCTATTCGCGCCATACTGGCGTTCGGATGCCCGTGGTGCACTCGTCGGGCTGACGCGGTTCGTGAACAAGTCGCACATCGCGAGAGCGGCGCTCGAGGCAACGGCCTTTCAGACGAGGGAAGTCCTCGACGCCGTCAATGCGGACTCGGGAGTGCCACTCGCCGAGCTCAAGGTCGATGGGGGAATGGTCGCCAACGACCTCCTGATGCAGATCCAGGCGGACATCCTGGGCGTTCCCGTCATTCGTCCGGTCGTCGCGGAGACGACTGCGCTCGGCGCCGCGTACGCCGCCGGCCTGGCGGTCGGCTTCTGGGCCGATCTCGACGAACTGCGCGCCAACTGGCAGGAAGACCGCCGCTGGGAGAGAGCCATTGCACCGGCGGAGGCGGAGCGGCAGATTCGCAACTGGAAGAAGGCCGTCACCAAGACGTTCGACTGGGTCGACGACGACGTCGTTTAGCGATGCGCATATGTGCATTTGTGTGTTGTGACAACCAATTCGAAGGCTGAGAAATTGCCGTGCGCCGTCGAGGCAGTATGAGGCTCTGCACGTTTGTTCATGAGGCTTGTGCGGATGTGCCCGGGGCGGCTTGAATCAGTCCGCTGGGCTGCCCTCCGCAGCCAACCCCTGTACGTCGACTGCCACGAGCGCGCTCCTTTTCGCTCTCGCGGTGGACCTGGGGGCCCAACAAAGGAGTAGGGATTTATGAAGAGGCAACTCTTGAAAGCCAACGCGTTTTGGCTCGTATTGTCGCTAATCGTCATGCTGATTTCGTCCATTGGTGCTGCCATCGTGCAGACGTCGGGCGGTGCCGTGACGATCAAGAACATGAGCTGGGAAACCGCGTCGGGCAAGACCATGAGCGCACTGCTGCTCACGCCCGAGGGTGCAAGCGCCACGGACAAGCGTCCCGCGATCGTGCTCGCTCACGGCTGGTGGAACGACAAGGAGATGCAGGACTCCAACTACGTCGAGCTTGCGAGGCGCGGCTACGTCGTGCTCTCAATCGACATGTACGGTCACGGCAGCTCGTCTGACCTGCAGGTCGGGCACGAGATGGACGCCGCAACGGGTGTGTACGACGGCGTGAAGGAGATCGCGACGCTTCCGTATGTCGACGCCAGCGAGATCGGCATCAGCGGCCACTCGAATGGTGCGCGCGCAGCCAACTGGGCCATCCCGCTCGATGACGCCGCCTCGACGCCGCTCATCAAGTCGGTGTACCTGGTCGATAACGACCCGATCTACACGGATGCAAAGGGCAACCCGATCAACTACTACGGGAGCCGCGACGTTGGTGTCCAGGCCGACCAGTACGACGAGTTCTTCTTCCGCAGCTACTCCAAGACGGGAGCGGAAACCACCAACCCGCGTGAGTACATCACCACTCCGCAGGCCCAGGCCTTCCTGAACTTCGGCGCCCCTCAGACCGGAGACAAGCGCTCGTCGTTCAAGGCCTACACGAAGACGGTGGACGGTCGCTCGGCGATCCGCGAGATCAACAACCCGGCGCAGACGCACCCGTGGGGACCGTTCTCGGCGCAGGAAGTCGATTCGCTGCTGACCTTCTTCAACAAGTCCCTCGGCACGCCGAACCCGATCCCGGTGGGATCTCAGATCTGGCAGTTCAAGGAACTCTTCAACGCGATTGGCCTGATTGGCTTTGCGATGTTCCTGATCGCGTTCGCAAAGGCTCTCCTGTCGGCCCGGGTATTCGCCGGACTCCGCGTTGCCCAGCCGGCAACGCTCGCGCCACGCGACCGTAAGGGACACGCGTGGTTCTGGGGTGGGCTGGTTCTCTCGGCGATCATCTCCGGGGTGAGCTACATCGGGCTCAGTCAGAACACCGCGGTCACCACCATTGCGTACAGCGCTGCCCCGCCGCTCATCCCACAGGGTGCCGTCTGGTTCATCGCGCTGTGGGCGGCCATCAACGGTGTCACGACGCTGATCATCATGATCGTGTCGTACCTGCTGTTCGGTAAGAAGGCCGGGCTGAACCTTCGCGAGTCGGGAGTGCTCCCCGGTTGGAAGAAGTTCGGACAGAGCATCCTGTTGGCGGTGATTGTTGTCGCGGCGGCCTACGGAATCGTCTTCCTGTTGGCCTTCCTGTTCAACACGGACTTCCGCCTGTGGGTGTTCGCTATCCCAACCTTCACGGTGGACAAGCTGTGGGATGCCTTCCTGGTGATCGGGTATTTCCTGATCTACTTCGTGCTCAACTCGATCGCGGTCAACGCGTTCAACCGGTTCACGATCCGTGGCAAAGAGTGGGGCAATACCGCGCTTCTCGCACTGGCGAACGGGTTTGCACCGATCGTCCTGGTGATCGTGCAGTACTCGCACTTCTTCATCACGGGGGACCTGGTTCCCGGGTTCGGCGGCATCTTCAGCATCTGGCTGTTCCCGGTCGTCGTCATCCTGCCGGTAGCGGCCGTGCTGACACGCAAGATCTACCGCGCCACGAACAACCCGTACATCGGTGGGTTCATCATGGCGTCGGTGGTCACACTGATCGCCGTAACGAACACGCTGACCTACTACAAGTAGCGCCAGCGCCAAACGACGACGGGCCCGCACACGGTGGTAACTGTGCGGGTCCGTCGTCGTTGTTGGTTCAGAAGGTCAGGCGAGGGACAGCCAGTAGAGCGCCGTGTCCCCGTAGTCCTTGCGGCGATCGAGTTCGAGCCCGTCGGGCAGCGCGGGGGCGGCGTCGCGCGAGCTGCGTTCGAGAAGCACCACGGCATCCGGGGCGAGCCGGGGAACCAGTGCCTCCAGGTTGTGGGTGACCTCGGCGCCGCCGAGGTCGTATGGCGGGTCGAGGAACACGACATCCCAGAACTGGCGGGCCCCGGAAACGAAGGTCTGCACGGGCGAGGAACTGACATCGATGGTCGGCGAATGCCCCTTCGGTGCGGACTTCAGGATGTGCGCGGCATTCTTGCGACAGGTCGTTGCGGCGCGAACGCTGTGGTCGACCAGCGTGACGGATGCCGCGCCGCGGGACGCCGCCTCGAGGCCGAGCGCGCCCGACCCCGCGTAGAGGTCGAGCACCCGAGCGCCGGTCAGGACGTCGCGCGCCTGCAGCGCGGAGAAGATCGCTTCTCGCACCATGTCGCTCGTTGGCCTCGTTCCCGCGCCGGGAACGGTGAGCGTCAGGGATCCGGCAAACCCACCAATGATCCGGGTCATGGCTTCCTGTCGATGCTCGCGAGCCCGCGGTAGTAGAGACCCGTCACGAATGGAATCGGGACCACGAGAAAGCCGATGAGTCCGGCGAGGGGTGCGATGGCGCCGAGGCCGGTCGCGATGGCGTAGCCAATGGCAGCGGCGAACGCGGCGAGGCGACTCCACTTCAGATAGCGCGCGGTCAGTCCCTCACGGAGTAGTCGGGGGCGGAGGGACACATACAGCCAGAGGCAGGCATGGAGCGTGAACACGACCGTCAGGTGAACGCCGTAGAGCACAACAGCGACCCGGGAGTCCGGATAGCGACCGATCAGGCCGGCCGAGAACGGGACAAGCGCGACAAAGAGCAGCATCAGCAGCGTCAGCCAGACCAGCGGATGGTCCGCCTTGCTCACAAACTCGGATTGGGTGCGGTTGCCAAACCAGAGCGTTCCGAGCGTCACGAAGGTCAGCGCGTAGACGAGCAAGGTGGGCACGAGGTTCGCGAGATCCTGGGGCAGTTGCGCGGCGGGTCCTCTGGGGATCGCGATCTGCAACACGATCAGGGTCATCACGATCGCAAAGACGCCGTCCGTCAGCATCTCGAGGCGCCTGGGCGAGCCGACCCCCGGCGTCGTGCCGGGCCGCGGATTGGTCATTTGTCAACTATGGCATCCGGCCACCCCTGACACGGGCGACGGCTACCCTCGAATGGTGACTTCGCCCCTCGACGCCAGACTGAGCAGCACCTCGCTCGCCGCCGGTGTCGTGTCATCTTTCAAAAAGAATCTTGGCATCCTCACGGTTGGGGACCTGCTCAGCCACTATCCGCGCCGATACGCCAAACGGGGCGAACTAACCGCGCTGGCCGACCTCGAAATCGATTCGAGCGTCACCATCGTCGCCGAGGTGCTGTCGGTCGCGAAAAGGTCGATGAAGGCGAAGCACGGCACGATTTTCGAAGCGAAAATTACGGACGGCAAGGGCATCCTGGCCCTGACGTTCTTCAATCAGGCCTGGCGTGAGAACGACCTGAAACCCGGCGTTCGCGGGATCTTTGCCGGGAAGGTCGGGGAGTACAAGGGCCTCCGCCAGCTCGCTCATCCCGACTACGAGTTGTTCGACGAAGAATTCGCGCTCGACAATCCGCTCGCAACCGACTGGGTCAACAAGCCGATCCCGATCTATCCGGCAACGTCGACGATCGCGAGCTGGCAGATCGGTAAGGCGATCGAGTTGGTGCTGTCCGACCTTCCGCCGCTCGAAGACCCGGTGCCGGCGGATGTTCGTTCCGACTACAAGCTCATCAGCTATGGCCGTGCCGTCGAGCTGATTCACCGTCCGACCGTGGATGCGGACTGGAAGTCGGCCAGAAAGGCTCTGCGCTTTCAGGAGGCGTTCGTGCTGCAGTCCGCGCTTCTGCAACAGCGTGCCGAGCTCCGCTCGAAAGCAACGCCGCCGCGCCTGCCCGGGAAGCTGGCGAAGGAGTTCGACGCCGAGATGCCGTTCACGATGACCATGGACCAGAAACTGGTCGGTGAGGAGATCGCGATGGACATGGCGGGGACCGCGCCCATGAACCGGCTCGTGCAGGGCGAGGTCGGGTCTGGCAAGACCCTTGTCGCCCTTCGGGCAATGCTCGCGGTTGCCGACTCGGGCGGCCAGTCGGCGCTGCTCGCTCCGACCGAGGTTCTCGCTGGGCAGCACCTACGGTCGATCGTCGCGACCCTCGGGCCCGATCTCGCGGCCAAACTACGGCCGACGCTGCTGACCGGACAGATGCCAGCGGCCGAGCGCCGCAAGGCGTTGCTGGCCGCGGTCGCGGGAAGCTCGAGCATCGTCGTTGGAACGCACGCGCTGCTCAGCGACAATGTGGGCTTCTTCGACCTTGGTCTCGTCGTGGTCGACGAGCAGCACCGGTTCGGGGTCGAGCAGCGGGAGGCGCTCCGTCAGAAGGGTACGACCCCACCGCACGTTCTCGTGCTGACGGCGACCCCAATCCCGCGCACAGTGGCGATGACGGTCTTCGGCGATCTCGACATCTCGACCATCGTCGAGCTGCCGGCGGGGCGCATCCCGATCGAAAGTTTTGTGGTTCCGCTCGCCGAAAAGCCGGCCTGGGTCAACCGCGTCTGGGAGCGTGTCTCCGAGGAGTTGGAGAAAGGACGACAGGCCTTCGTCGTCTGCCCAGCGATCGACGCAAAGACCCCGGACCCCGACGCGGAGCTTGACTCGGTCGAAGGTCCGCCCGCCGCCAACGTCAACGACGTGCTCGAGTCGCTGAAGTCGAACCCCCTGCTGGCGGGCAAGCGCATCGCCGCGCTCACCGGTCGCATGTCCAGTGAGGTCAAGGAGACGACCATGCGGGCGTTCGCGGCCGGCGAGATCGATGTGCTCGTGGCGACCACGGTCATCGAGGTAGGCGTGGACGTACCCAACGCGTCCGCAATGGTCGTGCTCGACGCGGACCGGTTTGGGGTCTCCCAACTCCACCAGCTTCGCGGCCGCGTCGGGCGAGGCACCGTTCCGGGCCTGTGCCTGTTTGTCACCCGGGCCGAGGAGGGCACGATCTCCCGCGAGAGAGTGGATGCGGTCGCCAGCACTCTCGACGGATTCGAGCTCGCGCAGAAGGACCTCGAGCTGCGGCAGGAGGGGGACGTGCTCGGCAGCATCCAATCGGGTGGCCGTTCGAGCCTGCGCCTGCTGCGCGTCGCGAAGGACGGCGAACTGATCAGCGATGCCCGGATGCTCGCCGCGGGTGTGCTCGAGGCCGACCCCACCCTCGCCGCGCACCCCGCCCTGCGCGAGGCCCTCGCCCGCCGCCTGGACGAAACCGAGGCCGCCTTCCTCGCCAAAAACTAATCCAACCGCTGGAGTTTGTTGACCGCGCGGGCCCTGTAGGGGGTGCGCGGTCAACAAACTGCAGCGTGAACGAGTGTTACGAAACGGTAACGTCCACCGGATAGGGTGAGGGCATGAACAGGATCGCCGTCGTTCCTGGGTCTTTCGACCCTGTCACCCTCGGGCACATCGATGTCATCGGGCGCGCCGCGGGGATCTTCGACGAGGTCCACGTCGTCGTGGTTCACAACCCGGACAAGTCGGCGCTGCTGCCGATCGCGCAACGAGTGACCCTGATCGAAAAGTCGGTGAAGGATGCTGGTCTGCCCGCGAACATCCTCGTCACCAGCTGGAGCGTCGGCCTTCTTGTCGACTACTGCGTCGAGGTGGGGGCGAGTGTCATCGTGAAGGGCATCCGCTCGCAACTCGACGTCGCCTACGAGACGCCGATGGCGATTGTGAACCGCAACCTCGCCGGCGTCGAGACCGTTTTCCTTCTCCCATCGCCCGAGAACGCGTTGGTTTCGAGCTCGCTGGTGCGCCAGGTCGCGGGGCTCGGTGGGGATGTCTCGCCGTACGTTCCCGCAGCGGTAGCGGCTTTTCTGCACGCTGGCTAGCCCTTGCGCCGCCTTTGGCGCGCGGGGAAGGTGGAACGGTAAGGAAGGGAGCACATCGTGGCGAACAAGTCCAAGAAGAGCGCGAAACCGTCGAAGCGTGAGCTGCGCAAGCGTGCGAACCGCGAGCTCGAGCGTCAGCTGGTGAAGGCGAAGAACGCGCTCGCCGACGAGAAGGCACGGGCGAAGGCCGCGGCGAAGAAGGCCAAGCGGCAGGCGAAGAAGGACATCCAGAAGGCGAAGAAGAACGCGTCCGAAGCTCAGAAGAACGCGGTCAAGGCGGCCAAGCGTGCCGCTCGCGGTAAAGCGACGGAGGTCGGTGAAAAGGCGGACAGCGTCAAGGCGGATGCCGGTAGGAAGGTGTCTGCGACACGGGCGTCCGTCGAGCACAAGGTCACCGCGACCCGAACCTCCGCGGCCCGCCGGGTCGCTGGCACTAAGGCGGAGACGGGCGAGAGCGTTGCCACGTTGCGCGCGAAGGCACGTGAGCAGGGCGTTGCGGGGTACTCGCGTCTCACCAAGGCTCAGCTCCTCGACAGGGTCAAGTAGGCATGAACGCAGATCGTAAGGCCGAGCGTGCGCACAAGAAGGCCGCAAAGAAGGCCTACGACCGCAATCACGCCCAACTCAAGCGCCAGCAGGCGCTTCACGCGACGCTGTTGGCGTCCCAGGTGAAGCGAGCGAGGAAGCAGGCCAAGCGCGAGGCTAGTTGAAGCTCGTTAGCATTGAGCAATGGCTTCTTTGACCGTCGGCTACGCCGCGATGCTCGAACAGTTCCACCCGACCGAGATCGTTGAGCTCTCGGCCTATGCCGAAACCAAAGGCTTTTCCGGTGTCATGGCCGCCGATCATTTCCAGCCGTGGGTGCCGCAGCAGGGCCAGGCCGCGTTCGTCTGGAACGTGCTCTCCGCGTTGGGCGAACGCACCAGGGGCGACCTCGGGCCGGGAGTTACGGCGCCAACATTCCGTTGGCATCCGGCAATGGTCGCGCAGGCCTCGGCAACGCTCGCGGCAATGTATCCGGGGCGGCACTGGCTCGGACTTGGTTCAGGGGAAGCGCTCAATGAGCACATCACCGGGGAGTACTGGCCGGAGGCACCCGAGCGCATCAACCGGATGTTCGAGGCCATCGACCTGATCAAGAAGCTGTTCGCTGCGTCGATCGCCGGTAAGGATGTGAAACACTCCGGGCCGTTCTTCAAGCTCGAATCGACGCGCCTCTGGACGATGCCGAAGGTGGCGCCCGAGATTCTGGTCGCCACCGCTGGTCCGGTCACGGCAAAGCGCGCGGGCAAGACCGTCGACGGGCTCATCACGGTCGCCGCGCCGCTCGAGAAGATCGATGGACTGTTCGCCCGCTTCGACGAGGGCGCACGCGAGGTCGGCAAGGACCCGTCGACCATGCCCAAGGTTCTGCAGCTCCACATGAGTTGGGCGGAGACGGACGAAGAGGCGATGCGCAACGCGATGGTCGAGTGGCCGAACGGCGGTATGAAGTTTCCGAAGGCGGACATCCGCTCGCCGTTCGAATTCGAGCAGATCGCGAAACTGGTGCGCCCCGAAGACTTTGAGGGCCGGATGATCATCTCGGCCGATCCGGACAAGCATCTGCAGTACATCCAGAAATTCGTCGACCTCGGCTTCGATCGCGTCTACCTGCACAACGTCGGACGCAACCAGCGCGAATGGATCGACG
>JAUZFP010000042.1 GCA_030838475.1 Actinomycetota bacterium | reverse complement strand
TCGAGTCGAGTCTCGTTGCGGTTAGTTACGCGTGCCATTTGTCGTCCTCCTTGCTGTTCTTACCGGAATCGCTGCAGTGGATGCGTCGCTATACAGCGACTCGGTACTGCTCTCGTGGTCGGTACTTCGCCAGTCATCGGGGAGTAGGTAATCGAGGACGTCGTCAATGGTCACCACCCCGACCAGACGGTGGGTTTCGTCGACAACGGGCACGGACACGAGGTTGTAGCTCGCCAGGCGCCGAGCGACCTCGGCCGCGTGCGTGGTGGCAAGGACCGGCTCGAGACTCTGGTCAAGGAGGGTGCCGAGGCGTTCGTTCGGCGGGTAGCGCAGCATCCGCTGGAAGTGCACCATGCCGAGGAAGCGGCCAGTGGGCGGTTCGAACGGGGGCAGCGTCACGCATACGGCTGCGCCGAGGGCAGGCGCCAGCTCGTGCCGACGGATCAGCGCGAGCGCCTCCGCGACGGTCGTGTCGGCCGACACGATGATCGGCTCGGTGGTCATCAGACCGCCGGCCGTGTCCGGCGCGTAGGACAGCAGGAACCGAACATCCTCCGCCTCCTCCGGCTCCATCAGGTCGAGCAGAGCTTCACCGCGCTCCTCGCTCAGTTGGGCGATGAGGTCGGCGGCGTCGTCGGGCTGCATCTGGTCGAGCACGTCGGCGGCGCGGTCGTCGTCGAGCTGGTTCAGGATGTCCACCTGCTCGTTCTCCGGCATCTCCTCGAGCACGTCGGCGAGGCGCTCGTCGGAAAGTTCCTCGGCGACCTCGAGCATCCGCTGCTCCGGCAGGTCGAGCATCGCGTTGGCGAGGTCGGCGGGCAGCAGGTCGGAGTAGCTGGCGATGAGCTGGCTTGCGGACTGCGATTCACCGGCCGTCACCGTCTCGACAACGTCTGGCCAGTTCACGAACACCGTCTGGCCGCGGCCGAACGATGTCGTCTTCGGGCGTCGCACGAACAGCTGGCTGACCGCCCACTCGCCCGGACCCTGCTCCTCGATCGCGACATCCTCGACCGTCGCCAGACCGGAATTGTCCTTGAGAGTGACCTTGCGACCGAGCATCTCCGCGATGACGCGGACCTCGCCGCCGCGCTGCTCGAAGCGACGCAGGTTGATGAGACCGGTCGCGATGATCTGGCCGGACCCGATACTCGTGACTCGACCCACGCTGAGAAACACCCGGCGTTTGCCGGGGACCTCGACGACGAAACCGACCACGCGAGGGGAACCCGACTTGCGGTAAACCACCAAAACGTCGCGAACCTTGCCGACCCGGTCGCCGAAGGGGTCGAAAACGGAGCACCCGGCAAGGCGGGCCACGAATACTCTCGTCGCGCTCACCTTCTAAGCGTAGTCGCGCGTGGAAGAATGGGCCGGTGAGCAACCAGGAGCCGTTTTCGCGCCGTTCGCCCGTGCTGCCGGCCATGCCCACGGGCGAGGTGCTCGGCACCTATGACACGTACCAGGAGGCGCAACGTGTGGTCGACAAGCTCGCCAAGGCCGACTTCGACGTTCGGCAACTGTCCATCATCGGCAGCGACCTGAAGACGATCGAGCGCGTGACCGGCAAGCTCACCTATGGCCGATCGGCCCTGGCCGGTGCGGCAACCGGAGCGTGGCTCGGACTGTTCGCGGGTTCCCTTCTATTCCTGTTCACGAGCTCGCCGAACCTGACCTACGCATTCGCCGTCATCCTGCTCGGGGCGGCATTCGGAATGCTGTTCGGAATCGTCAGCTATGCGATCAACCGCCGCAGGCGCGACTACACGTCGACGAACCAGGTCATTGCGACGAGTTACCAGGTGCTTGCTCCCGCGGGCGTCCTGGTGCGAGCGCAGGAGCTTCTTCAGCGACCCGAGGAGTAGGGCGTGCCCACCTCCCGGCTCGAGGCGTTCAGTGACGGCGTCTTCGCGATCGCGATCACCCTCCTGATCTTCAATATTAAAGCGCCAAACAATACCAACCACCTGGTCGCCAGCCTCCTGAGGCTCTGGCCGTCCTATCTCGCCTACGTCATCAGCTTCCTGCTGATCGGGCTGCTGTGGGCCAATCACCACGTGATGTTCGAGCACATCATCAAGAGCGACCGACTTCAGATGTTCGTCAACACCCTGCTGTTGATGGTGGTCGCCTTTATCCCGTTCACGGCATCCGTGCTCGCCTCCGCATTCCGCAACGGGGAGGGCGAGTCGGTGGCGATCGCGCTGTACGGCGGAACTCTCGTCCTCGGCGGGCTGTGCTTCAACTGGCTCTGGTCGCACGCCTATCGCGCGCAGCTGATGGACGACACAGTCACCAGCGAGCGGATGCAGCGAATGACTCGTCGCATCCTCTTCGGCCCCGTCGCCTACGCAGTGGGCGGCATCGTCGGCTTTGTCCTACCGGTGGCCGGCGTCGTCATCTTCGGCGTGCTCATCCTGTTCTACTGGCTGCCCATTCCGCAGCGAAACAGCGCCGGTCAGAAGGTCGGCAGCCGCTAGCCCGATCTTCGTCGCAAAGTCGGAGTTGGGTGTCGCGGAGGGCGAGTTGCACGCCACCCAGCGGGGTGTCGCACCAGAATCCGACTTTGCGACGAAGAGCTAGCGCCCGGCGAGCCAGGCCTCGACGTCGTCGGCGGTGCGAGGGATGTCGATCGAGAGGTTCTCCGCGCCCGATTCGGTGACGAGGATGTTGTCCTCAATCCGCACACCGATTCCGCGGTACTCCTCGGGAACGGTCAGGTCGTCGGGCTGGAAGTAGAGGCCCGGTTCGATCGTGAACACCATGCCCGCGTCGACGATCCCGTCTAGGTAGAGCTCGCGGCGTGCCTGCGCGCAGTCGTGAACGTCGATTCCCAGGTGATGACTGGTGCCGTGCACCATGTACCGACGGTGGTACTGGTGTTCGGGCTCGAGCGACTCCGAGGCAGACACTGGCAGCAGCCCCCACTCCGCCGTCTTCGCCGCGATGACCTTCATGGCTTCGGCGTGGATCTCGCGGAACCGGATGCCCGGCTTCACGATCGCGAACGCCGCATCCGCCGCCTCACGCACCGCCTCGTACACGCGGCGCTGCACCTCGGTGAAGGTGCCGTTGACCGGCAGCGTTCGTGTGATATCCGCCGTGTAGAGCGAGTCGAGCTCGATGCCGGCGTCGAGCAGGATGAGGTCGCCCGGAACCACGGGTCCGTCATTGCGGGTCCAGTGCAGGATGCAAGCGTGAGGGCCGCTCGCCGCGATGGTGTCATACCCGACGGTGTTGCCCTCCGCCCGGGCACGGCGGTTGAAGGTGCCCTCCACGAGGCGCTCGCCACGCTCGTGCGCGACGATGGCGGGAAGATCGTTGATCACGTCGTCGAATGCGAGCTTGGTGGCCGCGACCGCCCGGCGCATCTGCTCGATCTCGTAACCGTCCTTCACGAGACGCATCTCGGAAAGGTCCCGCGCAAGGTCCGCGTCACCGTCGGTCTCGAGCGACTCGGTGTCGGCTGCGAGCAGGCGGCGGCCATCGATCGAGTCGGTGACGTCGCGGTCTCCATCGCGCAATAGAAGTGTGTTGCCGTCGACGGTGTCGACCACG
Source organism: Actinomycetota bacterium (assembly GCA_030838475.1). Classification (GTDB taxonomy): domain Bacteria; phylum Actinomycetota; class Actinomycetes; order Actinomycetales; family Microbacteriaceae; genus Galbitalea. The sequence goes on along the minus strand of JAUZFP010000042.1, from coordinate 1,629 downwards.
TCGACGAAAGCGGACAGGTCACTGGTGGCGAGACCGAGGTCGGCGGCGACGTGGGACAGGGATGGGCGTGGCCCGATCCAGAATTCACCGATCTCCGGGTTCGCGTAGAATTCGTCGGTGCCGCGGCCGGCCGGCCGACGGAAGTAGAGGGTCGCCTCGTGCCCGTTCGGTGTCGGCTCCAGCACGAGGATGCTACCGGCGACGGTGTCCGAACCCCAGCCGGTGAGGTGGGCGAACGCCGAGTGCGCGCGATACGCGTAGTCGGTGTCGTTGGAGCGCACCTTTGCCGCCCCGGCGGGAATGATGAGCCGCTTGCCGGGAAAGTGGCGAGAGAGCGCGAGGCGACGAGCCGCAGCGAATCCGGCCTGCTCACGGGGTGCGGGAATCACCGTGGGCCGGTCGGCCCAGTCCCGCGAGATGTACTCCTTGAATGCATCTGACACCGGAGTGGTCGAGCGGTTCGAGGTTGCGCGCGGTGCCGCGGTGGGCGCCTTATCTGGGGACTTGGCCATGCTCTCCATTGTCCACCCGCGAGGCGGGCGGTGCAGCGCCCGTCGCCTCAGGATGCCGGCGTCAGTGTCGCGACAACCGGCCGGTGGTCGCTTCCCGCGTTGTCCTCGTCCACCAGCACCCGCATGGATTGGACCTTCCAGGCGCCGGTGTACATCACGTGATCGATCTGGGCGCCCAGCAAGGGGGGAAGCATCGTCGGCCAGCTTCCGACCGACGCGGCGTGCGCGGCCAGCCCGGCATCCGAGCATTCGCCGAACTGCGCTCCCGTCTTGGTGGCGAGCGATTCGAGCGCGTCGAGGGTGGAGTTGAAGTCACCGGCCATGATCAGGTTGCTCCCCGCGCAGGTCTTACTGAGGAAGGCCAGGTCGGCCCGCCAGTTGAGCATCTCGGCGGGCTTGGGCGAGACCGCGTGAACGGCGACGATGGTTGGCCCTTCGCCGCTGTCGGGGCGGGCAATGATCGAGGAGAGCACCGACGTGTCGCCAGCCGAGGTGTCGACCGTGTAGCGGCCGAGACTCGCACTGATCAGGAGTGTCGTCGCGTGCGACTGGTAAATGGTGCCGTGCGCGGCCCAGTACACCCACATCGGTCGTCCCGCGGCCTTGAGTGTCGCAGCGACGGCGAGACCGGTCGCGTGCGTGGTTTCCGGAAGCGTGATGACATCGGCGTGCTCGGCGAGGGCGAGGCGGGCGATCTCGCCCGCGCCCGGCTTCCCGCCCTCCGTGTTCCAGGACAGCACGGTGACATTATTCGCTGCCTTGGGCGAACTGTCCGTCCCGCCGAACCCCCGCGTGGCAAGTATCCCGACACTCAGCGCGCAAAACGCGAGAAGCAGCACGACGAGCAGGCCAAGAAATCGACGGCCGCCGCGCCATGCCGCAGCCATGAGCGCGATGACGATGACGAGCACGAGGGCAATCGCGATATCGAGTCCGCGCAGCGAAACGACCTGCGCGATGATCGGCGCATCCTGCAGGCCGAACAGTTGCGGCCACACCGCGACGAGCAGAATCGCGGCGGCGATCAGCACTAGTACAGCTGCGAGGACCTTCCGAATCATGGCTCAGCGAGCCTAGACCAATACGATTGCAGGATGCCTTCACGCGGTGCCATCGA
>JAUZFP010000086.1 GCA_030838475.1 Actinomycetota bacterium | reverse complement strand
TTCCTTCGAACTGCCTTACTCGCGTCCTGATATGGTGCTCGCTGCTTGTGGCGGGCTGGTACGGAGCGCGGACAAGCTCGCGCTTGGTCCTAATGGGTCCGCGGCCGAATCGGCGAAGGCGGCAAAGCCGGCCCCACCACAGCCTTTCCAACGTGAGTGCCCTCGGCCGACGACGCCATCACCGCCGTCTAATCGGACGGGGGTTAGCCGGATGCGTGCCCGATGATGTCGCGGAACGCGAATGTGTCGGGAATGGTGTCGAGCAGGTCCTCGGATCCCGCGTTCGCCGGATCGTTGTCGACAGCCTCGAGGATCTGGTCGGTGATGTTGAGGATGCCATCGGCCAAGTTGGAGTCGTTGAGAAGCGTCAGCTGTTCGACGAAGCCTTCCGACACGGCGGTGATCTTCGAGAGCAGTGCGGTGATCAGGATCATCGCGACGAGCACGGTACCGCGTCGTTCGGATGCTTCGAGTTCAGCGAGCAGTGAATCGCGGGCGGATAGATCCTTCCAAGACTTGATGAGGTCGTAGGCGTCGCGGTAATCGGACGGGTTCATTGCCTTGAGGATATCGGTGCCCACCGTTCCTCGGGCGAGCGCTCGCTTCACAATCGTCGCTTGGATCTGGTCGGGTTGGCTCAGCGTATCGAGCAGATATAGGTAGGGGAGGAACACAAGGTCGTCGGGCATGTTTCCGGTGTGATGGGCTAAGAGTCGCTCAGCGACCAAATCTCTTGTGCTCTGTGGCGGCTTCAAGCCTCCGTATCCATGCGTCGCATTTCGAAAGACCTTCATCAGTATCGCGGCGGCCCGATGCGGTTCCCGATGGTGCGGGTTCTCGTCATCTGGGATGTATACGAGGACGTTGTCGTCTCCACGTTGTTTTCGAATGAAGAAGCCGTCCTGAACGCGCCGAAGGCTCTCAACAGCCCGGTCTGCCAGCGGCATAAGCACTTTCGCAACATCTTCGGGCATTCGAGTGCGCACTCTGTCAGCAGTCGCTTTCGCGGTGTCATACGTGCACAGCGAGTCGAACCGCCGTTCCATGATCCGATCCGCGTACGTGTCGAGCAAGGTATTCATCAGCGAACGCTGTACGTAGTAGTTGCGCGTCGACGTCTGCACAGCAGTGGTGAGGTAGAAGACCTGGCTCAGCGTCAGCAGCCAATGCTGGTGTTCGTACGGGTCGTACACGCCTTTGGCGTTGCTGAATAATGTTGGATCGCAGAGGTATCCGAATATCCGGTTGAGCCGATTTGTCCACCAATACATTGCATGCCGACATGCAGCTGGCGGCAAGTCGACGGCCGGGGTCGATTCGGTTCGACCCGAATCGGGCAACAACTGCATTGGTTCCATCGGCGAGCTTCTAGTACCGGCGATATCCGTGCCCAGGTTGAACAAGATGATGGACGGAGGGCGGCCGGCTGGCAGGCACCAGAACCGAGGGCTAAGGCAACCGAGAAGGGGTCCGAAGTAGTGAGTTACACCGATAATTTCTCGGTACCAAGCGGCGGAGGACGCGAAGAATCCTTCCTCATATTCCGCGACATTCCCCATGGTCTGCAACGCGTCCGGGTCTTGGTCGAATCGGAACAGGATGCCGGGCAGCCTCGCTCGTCGGACGAGAAGATCTGTCGCTGTGATGAGTTGGATGCTGGCCCCGTCGAACAGACGTTCTCCGGTCTTCTCATACTGGACTTGTCGTAAGTTGTCGTAGGCATCCTGCACGATCGCGATCAGCTCGTCGCTGTTGTTGGACATCGCGATGTGGGCTTGGATCCGGTGAAGTGGTGCAGCGAGATCGTCGCCATTCTTTACCCGCTTGAGTAGCTGTTGCTCGAGGTCGCTGAATCGCTGAGCGATCTCTGGGTCTGCGACCAGGTTGATACCGGGGTCAGGTACGTCCTTGAGATACTCGAAGTGGTTGTCGAATTCTGTCTCGTCGGCGACATCGCGGCATGTGAGGAAGCTCGTCTCTGCGTTCGGCCACACAGACCAGCGGTCGCCTCCTAGGTGCCGCCCATGTAGGCCAGCATGCTGGAGCAGACCGCGAGGATCACGGCCAAAGAGTTCACCCGAAAAGCTGAGCTCGACTTCCCTTTTCATCGGTTTGGGTTCACCTGTTCTCTGTTGCGAAGACGTTGGAGATTCGGACCTTGGCGGGCCCGGACAGAGCCGCGCAGTGGCTGCCCGTACACCGTGGCATCGCGGATACGACACGACCACGTGGTGTGCACGCCGCCACGGCCACCACCCCGTGCACGGCTCGTGGCCGACGAGGGACCGGCCGGCATCCAGCTCGTGGTCGTTCGGGCGCAACCATCGCTGCACGCGGTTGCACCCCTGCCGACTGTAGTTTGATGTCGGCGCGCGAAGCTATTGTCCGACTCGTGAGCATGGGGCTGGAGCGGCCGGTCAGGCGACTCGATGAGCATGTCATCCGTGATGGTGACGTGCGGGCCAGTCAGTGGTACGGGCCGCCGCCCGAGGACGACTGTCCGTGTGGATCGCGACGACAGGCTACCCGCTGTCATCGGGCGAAGGACGGGTCGTGGATCGCGGAACCCCCGCCTCCCTTGCTGACCGACCCGAGGACGGGCTACGCCAACCCAGGCTGCTACGCCCGCGCCAGCAGGGACTGCAGCGAGGATCTCACGCGAGAGCATTACATCAGCGACGACGTGCTGGAAAGCATCGCCGCCGATGGGAAGGTTGTGATGGTGGAGGGAGCCGCGTGGTTGGGTCCGGACGCCAAGGCGAAAACAGTCGGCGTCAAATCGTTGTCGTCACGGATGCTGTGCGGCCGGCATAACGAAGCGATGTGGCCGTTGGACTCGACGGCCGCCGACTTCTTCCGACATTTCCGAGAAGACCAGCTCGACATTTTCAAGTACCTGGGCAACGACGACCGAGACAGTTTCGCTCGCGGATTCGTCTTGGCCAGCGGCCCGTACATGGAGCTTTGGATGCTGAAGGCGATCTGGGGTGCGATCGAGTCCGGGGCCATGAACGTCGACGGCAACAGGGCGTACCGGTTCCGTCTCGGCGTCACCGCCGAGCAGCTCGCCGAGATCCTCTGGCGAGGCGCGGAGTGGCCCGCGGCATGGGGTATGTACGTGCTGCTCGACCGCGACAACGACCAGCCAATCAAGCAGAACTCCTTGAGACTCCGCCTGGCGAGCATGGGCAGCGAGGTGCTCGGCGGGTACGTCCAGATCGCGGGCTTCGAGTTCTTGATCGCCTTCGAGACACCACCAGTGCGGCGCATCTACCGGCCGTGCGGCATCACTTTCACCCGCGTCGGGTTCCCGAAGTCGAGCTGGAAGATGGCAGCCTTCGCCTGGCCGAAGGTCGGCCACCCGATTATCAACGTCGTCAGCCAGACACCACCTCATGCGGACTTCACGGTGCCGCCCAACGAGCGCGCCGCGGCGATGCACAACCAGATCATTCCCGGCTCGCTGAACGTTACAAGTGCCGGCAGTGAGTTGCCGTGATGACAGGACGCGACAACTTCGATGAACACGGCGCGACCCGACGGCTACTACTGGGGCAGCGACCGGGTCGTGGCTTACCTCGCAGGCGTGGAGTCGGGACTGATATACGTGCGGCTGCTCGAGGACGGTGGCGAACAACCCGTCTACGCCAAGGAGCGGTAGGCCGCGGCCGAGCGTGTGGCGCGGGCATAAGCCAGGGGACCTAGTACTGCAGCCGTAGATAGGGATTGCTGATGCTGGCGTGTCTGCGCTGGTAAGCGCGGTGACCGCGGCATGGTTCGGAGTTTGTGAACACATCTGAATATGCCGCGGTCGCCGCGGCTCATAGCG
>JAUZFP010000171.1 GCA_030838475.1 Actinomycetota bacterium | reverse complement strand
AGGAGGACCGGCCATGGGCAGGGTGACGGGCAAGGTAGCGCTTATCAGCGGAGCCGCGCGCGGTCAGGGCCGATCACACGCGAGAATGCTCGCCGCCGAGGGCGCCGACATCATCGCGGTGGACATCTGCGAAGACATCGAGACCAACGAGTATCCGCTCGCGAGGCCCCAGGACCTCGACGAAACCGCGCGGCTGGTGGAGAAGGAGGGGCAGCGCGCGTTCACCGAGATCGCCGACGTGCGCGACCGGGCGGCGCTGTCGGCGGCCATCGATCGGGGCGTCGCGGAGCTCGGACACCTCGACATCGTGGTGGCCAACGCCGGCATCTGCCCGTTGACCGCCGGCCTACCCCCGCAGGCGTTCGCCGACGCAGTCGACGTGGACCTCGTCGGCGTCATCAACCTCGTGCACGCGAGCCTCAAACACCTGCACGCCTACGCGTCGATCATCGTGACGGGATCCGTTGCGGCGTTCATGGCGTCGATGAACACCAGCGGTATCGACGGCGGTCCCGGTGGGGGCGGTTACGCGTTCGCGAAACAAGTTGTCGCACACTACGTCAACGACTTCGCGCTCGCGCTCGCGCCCAAGGAAATCCGCATGAACGCGATCCATCCGACGAACTGCAACACCGACATGCTGCACAGTCCGCCGATGTATCGCGCGTTCCGTCCCGATCTGCAAAACCCGACCCGAGAGGACGCCGAAGTGGTGTTCCCGGTGATCCAGGGGATGCCGATTCCTTACGTGGAGCCCGAGGACATCAGCGAAGCGGTGGTGTTTCTCGGCAGCGACGCGGCCCGCTACATCACCGGCCAGCAGCTCCGCGTCGACGCGGGTGGGTTCCTCAAGGTGAAGCCGTGGTCAGGGGCTTAGGGCGGTAACGGCGTAAGGGCTTGAAAGGAGAGCTGAGCATGCCCAAGGGGATCATGTACGTGGAGACGATGCCGGTCGCACAGGACCGGGAAGCCGATTACCACAACTGGTACAACGACACGCACCTGGCGGAGATCGCCTCGGTCGACGGGATCGTCTCCGCCCGCCGTTTCGCACCGACCGACGGGAACGGGCCGTTCATCGCGATCTACGAGCTCGACTGCGACGACCTCGATGCCGCCACGCAACGGTTGGCGGAACTCGGCGCGAGCGGCAAGATGTCGTCCCTGGAGCTGCTCGCGATGGACCCGCCGCCGATTCCCCGCGTCTATCGCGAGATCGGGTCGTACGGACCATGACACGGTCTGCAGAAGTGCAGCGCCGCATTTACGCGCTGATGGTGCTGATGAAGGCGGCCGACGACCGGCTGTCCAAGGGCATCGGCACCGGCGAGTTCATCTGCGTGTACTGGCCGTCGCGTGGGCAGGAGGCGATCGCCGCCGCGATGGGTATCTCGCTCCGACGAGACGACCAGCTCGTGACGACCTACCGCGGCCTGCACGACCTCATCGGTAAAGGCGTTCCGCTGGAAGAGATCTACGGCGAAATGATGGGGCGCACCCTCGGCGCGAGCCGCGGCAAGGGCGGCACCATGCACATCGCCAACCCCGAGGCCGGTGTGATGCTCTCGACCGGAATCGTCGGGGCGGGCCCGCCGGTTGGCGTCGGTCTGGCGATGGCGGCCAAACGTAAGGGGCTCGACCGCGTCACGGTGGTCAGCTTCGGAGTCGGCGCGACGACCACCGGCTCGTTCCACGAGGCGGCGAACATGGCCGCGCTCTGGGATCTGCCCGTGGTCTTCGTGTGTCAGAACAACCTCTACGCGGAAATGACGCCGACCCGGGACACGATGAAGCTCGAGCATGTCGCCGACCGGGCGGCCGGTTACGGCATGCCGGGAGTTCGCGTCGACGGCAACGACCCGCTCGCCGTCGCGACAGCCCTGGACGAAGCGCTGAACAAGGCACGCCATGGTGACGGTCCGACCTTCGTCGAATGCGTGACGTTCCGGTTCCGCGGGCACTACTTCGGCGACCGGATGCGCTACATCCCCAAAGATCAGCTGGACTCGGCCTTGGCGGCCGACCCGGTGCCGCGGTTCCGTGCTCACCTCCTCGACACCGGCGTCGCCACCGACGAGGAGCTCACCCGTGTCGAGGCCGTCGCGGCGCAGCAGGTCGAAACGGCGTTACAGACGGTGATGAGCGCCGATGCCCCGTCGATCGATGAGCTCGACCGAGACGTCTACGCGACCCCGATCAGGTTCCCCGTCTGAGGAAGATCATATGGATTCGAAAGAGATGACGATGCGTGAGGCACTGAACCTCGCGCTCGACCAGGCGCTGGAGAAAGACGAGCGGGTGTTCCTGCTCGGCGAGGACATCGCCGACCCCGGTGCGTCCGGGCCGACCGCTGGGCTGTCAACGAAGTACGGCCACGACCGGGTAATGGACACACCGATCTCGGAGGCGGCGATCGTCGGTGCCGCCATCGGGGCGGCGATCGACGGTCTGCTGCCGGTGGCCGAGATCATGATCATGGACTTCATCGGCATCGCGGCGGACCAGATCATCAACAACGCGGCCAAGCTGCGTTTCATGACCGCCGGGCGGACGACGGCACCGATAACGGTCCGCACCCAGGTGTACGGCGGACTGGCCACCGGCGCGACGCATTCGCAGACCCTCGAGGCCTGGTTCATGCACATTCCCGGAATGAAGGTCATCGTTCCGTCGACCCCGCGTGACGGCAAGGGCCTGCTGACATCCGCGATCTTTGACGAGGACCCCTGCCTGTTCGTCGAGACGATTCGCCTGCAAGGCCAAAAGGGCCCGGTACCAACCGATCCCGACTTCGCCATCCCTCTCGGTCAAGCCGATGTCAAGCGGCCGGGCACTGACGTCACGCTCATCTGCTACGGACGCAGCGTGCACGACGCGCTCGCGGCCGCGGCAACACTGCAGGACGAGCACGCGGTGAGCGCCGAGGTCGTCGATCTGCGCACACTCGTACCGCTCGACGTCGACACCATGGTCTCGTCGGTCCGCCGCACCCGCCGCGCGGTGGTGGTGCACGACGCGGTCCGGTTCGCCGGTCCCGGAGCCGAGATCGTCGCGACGCTGCAGGCGGAACTGTTCGGTGAGCTCGAGGCACCCGTCGAACGTGTCGGAGCACGGTTCGTCCCGACCCCGGCAGCGGCGGCGCTCGAGGCACAGGTCTACCCGTCGCCGGCGCGCGTCGTACAGGCCGCGCAGCGCACACTTCAATCGGCCAAGGCGGGAATACATGGCTGACTTCGTCGTTCGGATCCCACGAGTGTCGGTGGCCGTCTCCGAAGCGGAGCTTGTCGAGCTGCTCGTCGACGGCGGCCAGCATGTCGAGGAGGGCGCGCCGATCTACGTTATCGCCACCGAGAAAGTGGAACAGGAAATCGAAGCGGGTGCGTCGGGCACCGTGCAGTGGACCGGGGAGGTCGGCACCACCTACGACATCGGCGCCCCCATCGGCGTCATCACGGCATAACGATCAAGCAAGAAGGGTAAGGACACATGGATCTCAACGAGACCCGCGAGAGAATCATCTACGAAAAAGAAGGTCCCATAGCGCGCGTCACGCTCAACTGGCCCGAGAAGGCCAACGCCCAGGACCAGAAGATGGCCGAGGAGGTCGACGCGGCACTGCTCGACGCGGACCGCGACTACGACATCAAGGTTCTTGTCCTCAAGGCCAACGGCAAGGGGTTCTGCTCTGGGCACGCCATCGGCAACAACGCACACGACTATCCGATGTTTGTCGAGGGCCAGAGGCGAATGGGTACGCCCTGGAAGCCTCAGACCGATCTGTTCGTCAAGCCCACCATGAATTT